>JANMYF010000325.1:0-2515 GCA_031381685.1 Acidimicrobiia bacterium | reverse complement strand
TCCGTCAACACCGCCGGGCAGGTGTTCGCGCAACGGGTGAACACCGGCATCGTGTGGTCGATGCCCCTGCCCAAGGTCGCGAAGGGCGTGGACAAGGTCGAGCGTCCGGCCAACGCAATTCCGGTCTATCCCGGTGACTACTCCGCCGTGTTCAGTTCGACCGGGCCGGATCAGGGCGACGGCATCGCGGTGCAGGCCTTCGACCATGTCACCTACCGGATCGACCTCCACAACACCGGGAACATCGCCGCCAAGACAGTGACGGTCTGGGACCGACTGCCGAGCACGCCCCTGGCCATCACGTGTGCCGACGTGGTCTCGGCGTCGATCACCGGCGGGGGCAGCTGCGTTGCCACTCCCTTCCCGCACATCGAGTGGACGGTCCCCACGATCGCCGTCAGTCCCGCCGTCACCCCGGCGGTCACGCTTCGCTACCGCGTGGCGATCCCGGACACGGTGAACTCCGGCGCCGTCGAGACCAACACGGCAGGCATCACCAGCTACCAGAACCCGATCAACACCGCGGCGAACACGTTCACCTACGTCCCGAGCTCGAACCTCGACGCGACCAGGACATCGAACATCAGCGCCGTGCTGAACGACACGGTAACGGTCATCATCGTCACCCCGACCCCGACGAAGACGGTCACCCTTCCGACATGCGTCGGATCCGGATGCATCCCCGATGTCCGCATCGGCGACCCGGTGAAGTACCGCATCACGGTGGACCTCCCGCGTACGAAGCTCATCGACGCGCACGTGCTCGACACCATCCCGGGCAACCTCACGAACGTCACGTGGACCGCGAAGCTCGAGCGTGGCGCGACCGACATCACCACCGGGAACCTCCTCACGACAAGCGGCAGCGGTAACGCGATCGACGTTGGCATCCTGGACCCGTTCGACAACACGAGCACGGTCGGTGAAACGGTTGTCCTGACCCTCGACGTCGACGCCGTCGTCGCCGATGTCGTCGGGAACACCGATGGCTTCGACATCATCAACACCGCCGCCTTTTCGTCGCGGCCCACCATCGGTGGTGCCCCAGTCGTGAGGACGTCGGCGAACGCGGCCGTCAACGTCACCGTCCCGAACGTCACTGTTGCGAAGGCAATCGCGTTGACATCGCCGGCGCGCGTACCGCAGCAGGGTGTGCTCCCCGGAGACGTGGTCACCTATGAGATCACGCTCGCCAATACCGGAACCGGCAAGGCGTTCGAGGTCAAGGCGAACGACGTCGTCCCGGTCAATCTCACCCCCAACCCGGCCAGCATCTTGATCGACGGTGCCGCCGTCGCCGGTCCCGACAGCGCATCGTTCGCCGGCCAGACGCTAAGTGCACAGATTGATCAGATCGCTCCGGGAACCTCGAAGAAGATCCGCTACACCGCGACCGTCAACACTCCCGTCACTCCGTCACCGCTGCTCACCCCCGGTCTGACCAACACCGTCACCCTCACCGAGTACCGAACGTTGCCGACGAACCCGTCGAATCCCAACATCCGCGTCATCACTCCCAACACCACCGCGACACAGACCGTCTACCCGCTCTCGAAGGTCGGTGATCTGGTGTGGAAGGACGTGAACGGCAACGGTGTCCGCGACGTCGGTGACAACGGGCTGGTCCTCCCCGGCGGGGTCACGGTCACGCTCACCGGTACCGACATCCTCGGCAACGCCGTCAGCCGGGTCACCACGTCCGACCCGCTCACGGGCGCGTACGTCATCGACAACCTGATGCCGTCGAACGCGACCGGCTACCAGATCGTGTTCACCCGACCTCCCGGGCTGTACTTCTCGCCGCGGGCCGTCGCGACACCTCTCACGTCCGACACGGACTCCGATGCCCTGATCGCAAGCGGCCAGACGGCGCGCTTCGTCGTGCTCGCCAACGAGAACATCACCACGGTTGATGCCGGCCTGTACGAGCCGGCGGTCATCGGCAACTTCGTGTTCCTCGATGCCGACGCCGACGGCATCCAGGACGCCGGTGAAGCAGGTCTGGCCGGCGCGACCGTTTCCCTCACCGACGTGAACGGCAGCCCGGTTGCCGATGGCCTCGGGAACACCGTTGGCTCGCAGCTCACATCGTCGACCGGGGCGTACTCGTTCGGCGCACTCCCGCCCGGCACCTACCAGGTTCGAGTCGTACCGCCCGTCGGCTACACGCTCAGTCCGAATGATCGTCTCGGCGACGACACCGTCGACTCCGACGTGCTCGCGGGAACCGGTCGCTCCTCGAGCGTCAGCGTGATCCCCGGCGAGACCAACAACACCGTGGACGCCGGCTTCTTCCGTGCGGTGACGATCGGCGACCGACTGTGGATCGACCGCAACTCCAACGGCACCCGTGACGCTGCCGACACGGCGGGCGTGAGCGGGGCGACCGTGACTCTTGAGGGCGCCGGTCTCGACGGGATCTTCGGAACCGTGGACGACATCGCAGGATCGATGACGACCGTCGCCGGCGGCGCGTACTCGTTCACGAAATCCGGTGTGAACAACACGGGCGCCG
>JANMYF010000263.1:0-3637 GCA_031381685.1 Acidimicrobiia bacterium | reverse complement strand
CGCAGCTTGATGATGGGCCGCTTGACGTTGGACTTCGATGCCATTGCCGATACCTCAGTTCGAGCGCTTGCCGAAGCGCTTTTCGAAACGCTCGACGCGGCCTGCGGCGTCGAGCATCTTCATCTTGCCGGTGTAGAAGGGATGGCTGGCCATCGAGATTTCGACGTCGACCAGCGGATACGTGGCGCCGTCTTCCCATTCGATCGTCTTCGCGGTCTTGATGGTGGAACGGGAAAGGAACGTCGACCCGGCCGAGTGGTCGCGAAAGACCACCGGGCGGTAATCGGCGGGGTGAATGCCGGGCTTCATAGGGGTACAGAGCATAGTGGGTTTCCTCAGCGCACCGAAACGCCGGATGTCGACCACGAGTCCGGTGCGGGTCGTCCGTTCAGGGCAGCGTGGGAGAGGTCGGCGTCGCGGCGACGTCGGCCGTCCCGGCAACCGTCACGTTCACCGGGACGGGTGACGGCCCGGCGGCGAGCGACGCGAGCGGCGCGCTCGCGCTCGGCGGCGTGGTCGCGACCGGAGGGACGACCACCGCCGTGCCCGCAGTGATCGGAAGGGGAGCAACGGTGACCGGCGCGATGCCATTTGCGGATCCGCCCAGGCCACGACGGCGAAAGAGGCGGCCGGTCCCCTGCTGGTCCACCAGTTCGAAGTCTTTGATCATCTCGTTGTACGCGTCGCGCACGGTCGGATCAGGCGAACTCTCGACGTCTCTGGTGATCACCCACTCGATGTGGTCTCGGAGGGGCCGGATCTGGGCCGTCTCGTCGCCCGGCAGGCGATAGTAGGAATCCCGCCACGGCACGGGGAACTGGTACACCTCCACCCGGTGGGCGATGTGGGGCACATAGCCGTAGAACACCGCGATGGGAACATTCGGCGGCACCTGGCCTAGCAGCGCCCGGCCTTCCGCAACCCACGGTGCTCGGTCGGACGACCATGGCGACGGACGAGCCGACAGCGGCGAGGGGCCCCAGAGATAGCCCGTCCAGAGACACGAAGCGGCGACCCCGACGATCGCCATGCGCCGCCATCGAAGTCGCCTGATCCGGGTGATCGCCATGGTCGTCGCGAAGAACAGGCCGGGCAGGATGACGACCGTGTAGTGGTATTCGATGTTGTACTGATAGAAGAAGTTGCTGATGATGTTCAGTGCGACGACGAGCACGAACAGGCAGCATTCGAGCGGTGCGCGGGCGATCAGGAAGACCACCGGACTGAACAGCTTCCAGAGGTACCACATGCGGCGACTGTCAGGGTTTTCGCCGGGGTAGTCGACCCCCTTCACGAGGTAGTTCCAGAGCAGACCCGGCTGCTTGAATGCCGTTTCGATGACTCCTTTCGGTCCACCGAACGGGATCCGCCACGCGTTGAGCGAACCCACCGAGTTCAGTGATCGCAGCAGCACCAGAGAGAATCCGGTCCACAGGAGGCTCCACCCGGCAAGGACGAGACCCGCACGGTCGCGACCGGCGTTCCACCGCTGCACCACGCCATTGCCGTCGGCGTCCGGCGGCGGCAAGGACGATTCGTCGCGACCGAATCTCGCCCACGCGTAGAGCCCGAGCGGAATGATCACGAGCAGCGTGTCCTCTTTCACCAGCGTCGCCAGAACACCGAACACGAGGAACAATCGCCAGCGGCGGGCCACCATTGCCCAGATGGCCGTCATCAACAGAGGGGCGACAAGGCTGTCGGGGTGGAAATTCTCCGCATTCGTCCACCCGAGGGACGGTTGCAGCAAGAACGCGATCGCGAGACCGCATGCCGCCCACCGCGACTCGAGAAGACGGCGAACCGTCAGATACACCGGGATGGCCGTGGATCCGAGCGCGACGGATTGCACAGCCAGCAGGAACGAGGCCCCTGCACCGAACCAATAGAAGGGCACGAGCGGAAGCAGGATGAACGAGGAATGATCGCCGAACAGGTTCCGGCCCATGATCGTCACGAACGGAGATCGGAACCGGCTGAGCAGCCACAACCCCTGGTCGTAGAGCCCGATGTCGAAACCGGCCGTGCCGAAGCCGTTGTGGTGGCGGATCGTGAGACGAGCGAAGTAGACGGCGTAGGTCACCGCGGCGATCGAGACCAGGACCGGCGGCAGCCACCGGAACACGTCTCTGATGGTGACAGCGGGGGCGGCACGGTGCGTTCGGGCCGGGGCGAGTTCTCCTCCACCCAGCGGACTCGGCTGATCGGGCTCGTCGACGAATCCGTCCTCGTCCAACTCCACGTTGTCGATGGTCGCCGGGTTGTCGATGGTCGCCTCGTCCACGTCTCGTCCTCATTCGGCCGTTCGGACCGGTCCCGTCGTCGGCTGCTGCGAACCGGCCCGGAAAGGCTACAGACCGGCCCCGTCGGACCGACGTATCTCCCCATGACCTGGGTCGGTACGCGTTGTTGGGTCGGCTGGATCGCGTCTGTGCACCTAATGGGGTTTGACCAGTTGGGTGTAAGGCTGGTTTCCGAGCCGCTGGCCCTATCCCGACCCAACACGCTGAGCCGACCCAACGCGCTGAGCTGACCCAGAGATGGCACGACGGAGCTGCCCGTTGAAGGCGACCCTGCTAGCCGCGGGTTTGGACCCGGTATTGCGTCGCCCGTAGCCTTGACAGGCCTGCCAGAGCGGCAGCACAGGTCGGTCAACGTCGCCGACGCACCACGGGAGTTCTCCATGCGCGAAGCAGTCATCGTTTCCTATGCCCGGACGGGCTTGGCCAAGGCCGGCCGCGGCGGCTTCAACATCACCGCGCCGATGACCATGGGCGCCCACGCCATCAGCCACGCCGTCAAGAAGGCCGGCATCGAGCCCGAGTCCGTCGACGACGTCTACATGGGCAACATCGCCCACGGCGGCGGCAACATCGCCCGCAACGCATCGCTCCTCGCCGGCCTTCCCGCCACCACCTCGGGCGCGACGATCAACCGCTTCTGCTCGTCGGGTCTCAACTCGATCGCCCTCGCGGCGAACTACATCATCCAAGACGGCGCTGACGTCGTCGTGGCCGGTGGCACCGAGTCGATCAGCCTGCCGTCGGGGGCACCGGCCCGCGAGACCTTCGACCCGGAGCTCACCGCGAAGTACCCCGCCATCTACATGGCGATGATCGACACCGCCGACATCGTGGCCGAGCGCTACAAGGTCAGCCGCGAATACCAGGACGAGTACTCCCTCCTCTCCCAGCAGCGCATGGCGGCCGCCCAGGCCAACGGCCTGTTCGAGGACGAGATCGTCCCGATGGCCACGAAGATGAAGCTGGTCAACAAGGAGACGAAGGAGGAGACCATCGTCGACTACGTGGTCGATCGCGACGAGTGCAACCGTCCCGACACGACCATCGAGGGTCTCGCCAAGCTCCAGCCGGTCATGGGTCCCGGCAAGTACATCACCGCCGGCAACGCCAGCCAGCTCTCCGACGGCGCCGCCGCCGTGGTGATGATGGAGGCGAAGGAGGCCGAGAAGCGCGGCCTGACGCCGATGGGCGCGTTCAAGGGCTGGGCCGTCGCCGGCTGCGAGCCCGACGAGATGGGCATCGGTCCGGTCTTCGCCGTGCCGAAGCTCCTCGCCCGCCACGGCCTCACCGTCGACGACATCGACATCTGGGAGCTCAACGAGGCCTTCGCCAGC
>JANMYF010000257.1:0-6075 GCA_031381685.1 Acidimicrobiia bacterium | reverse complement strand
ACGGTGATCGGCCGGACGGAACTCGGCGGCCGGATCCACACCCGACGTGAGCATGTCGATATCCGCTTCGGTGAGAAACCATTCGGTCTCATCGCAGACATCGGACGGGTGCATGCGACCACTATAGCAAACATATGTTTGCTCTGCAAGTGGAACAGAGTTCCGTGCTCTTTTCGGGGAATGACCGTCGATATTGCTGGCGTCTTCGGCTTCGGCTGTGAGCGCCGACCTCATCGCAGTTCCGTCACGCCTGACCCGAGGGCTGGAAGAGCTCGATGAGGTTTCCCGAAGGGTCGATGGCCAACACCTGGGAACCTCCCGGTCCTTTGACGATGTCGTTGCGGAAGCGAACTCCCTCACTGCTGAGGCGGGCGAATTCGCGATCGACGTCGTCGACGATGAGATGGATGCGGTTCCAGCCGCCGGGCGTCGGGCGCTCCCCGTCGGTCATCGCTCGTCCGGCTGAGCTGAGTGGACCTGAGAGGAGGAGTCGCAGGTTGCCAAGAGTGACATCGGCGAACGCCGGCGGTGCGTTCATGCCGACGGTGAATCCGAAGTGGCGCGTGTAGAAGTCGACACATGCGCCAACGTCGTCCACCAGGTAGCGCACGCTTACGATTTCAGGAGTTGACATCGTTGTTCCTCTTTCCGTTGGTTCTGGGTGGGTGCATTTCTTGGGCTGGAGCTCCGGCAGGAAGCTCGGCGAGCAAGAGCGAGACACGCTCGTCGATCTCGTCGGCGATGGTTCGAAACGCCGCGTAGGTGTCGGTGCCTTCGACCGCCGCCGCCGGATCGGCCATGCTCCAGTGGGCGAAGAGCGGTGAGCCGGGAAACGTCGGGCACACCTCGCGGGCTCGGTCGCAGAGGGTGATGACGCGGTCGAATCGTGTCCGGCGGAAGCGGCTCACTGACTTGGAGGAGTGACCCGAGATATCGATACCCCGTTCGGCCATTGCCTGCACGGCGTAAGCATGCAGAGGCTTGGGCTGTATGCCGGCGCTGCGGGCGTCGACACCAGTTGCGGACCGATGGTGGACGAGCGCTTCCGCGATCTGCGACCGGGCGCTGTTGCCGGTGCAGATGAAGAGCAAACGCTGGCGTGCGGACCCCGCCTTCGCTGAGTTCGCGTCGACCGAGGACACGGATGAGCCCGGATGAATCGACTCGCCGACTTCGGCGAGCAACTCCTGGCAACGGGCGAGGTCGGCGCGGTAGTAAACGTCTCGCCCATCAGCGGAGCTGCGTCGGGCGCGGACGATGCCGGCACGCCGACACTCCGACAGGTGATACGACACGAGGTTCTGCGGTTTTCCGACAAGGTCCACGAGCTCTCCGACGCGTCGATCGCTGCGGCCCAACTCGACGATCAGCTGCCATCGCACCGAGTCGCTGAGCAGCCCCAGAATGGCCGGAGGTCCGTCGTGGGTCATGCCCCGAATATATCAATACAGATTGATGCAGTTTGCAGATTACTATCGAGTGATAGCAACCGCTAGCATCGTCGGATGGTTGAACGCGCGGCACTGTTCGTCCGGCTTCCGGCCCCGGTGATGGCGTCCGTCGACGAACTCGTTCGGGTGACGGGTCGAACGAAGCAGGCGCTCGTCACCGACCTTGTCGAGTTGGCATTGGGCTCCACCCCGAAACCGTTGGCCGATCATGCGGTCCTTGATCTCGACGAGATCGCGGAACTGCTTCGGGTGCCACCTGAACAGGTGATTGCGCGTGTCAGTGACGGCGGTCTACCTGGTCGTCGATTCGGCGATGAGTGGCGCTTCTCCCGTGAAGCCGTGATGCGCTGGCTCGACGCTGCTGACAAGGCTGGCTCTCGCAAGCCGGGGTTCACGCGATGAAGGTATTGGTCGTCGGCGGCTCGCACTTCGTCGGACGCGCCCTCGCCGAGGTTGCCCTTCGCCACGGTCACGATGTCACCACGCTGAACCGAGGTCTCTCCGGGGTAGTTGTTGACGGCGCGAGGTTGATCCGAGTCGACCGGACGAATCACGACGAGTTCGTCGCGGCGCTCCAGCAGGATTCGTGGGACGCAGTGATCGACACGTGGTCGGGTGCCGCGGTGCATGCCACGTTCGCGGCACGGGTGCTGGGGCCGAGGACGGAGCACTACGGCTTTGTGTCGAGTCGATCCGTGTACCGGTGGCCGATCGCGATAGGGAGTGATGAATCCGCGCCGACCGTCGATGCCGACCCCGATGATGATGCGAACGACGACTACGCGAAAGCCAAGCGCGGCAGCGAACTCGGCGTGCTTGCCGCGCGGCCCGACGCATTGATCGCCCGAGCCGGGACCATCCTCGGACCCTACGAGAACGTCGGCCGTCTTCCATGGTGGCTGTTGCGCATGCAGCGCGGCGGCGCAGTGCTCGCGCCCGGACCGTCGTCACGACCGTTGCAGTACGTCGACGCCCGCGACCTCGCGGAATGGATGATCTCGTGTGCGCGAAACCGAACGGGCGGCGTGTTCAACGCGGTCAGTCCTGTTGGCCATACGACGATGGGCGAACTCCTCGACGTTGCCCGTGGCGTGACCGGATCGAACGCCGAGTTCGTGTGGTTCACACCCGAGGAGATCGAGACCGCGTCGATCGCTCCGTGGACCGAGCTGCCGATATGGCTCCCGCCGACGGGCGAGCTCTCTGCGCTCCACGATGGCGATGTGAGCGCGGCTCTCCGATCAGGACTTCGGTGCCGACCGATCCGAGAGACGATCGTCGACACGTGGGCGTGGCTGCAGCGCGAGGGACCGCCCCCGCAACGCAGCGATCGCTCGATGTGCGGACTTGATCCACAACGGGAAGCCGATCTCCTCGAGCAGCACAGGCGCGGGTAGCGGCGTGGATCGTCACGGCGTCGCACTCCGGGCCCTCATCCGCTGCTACGCCACCGATGACTCGATTCGCTGAGCGGCCCGCAGTACGCACTTCGACCCGGCGTGTGAACGGTCACATCGAGATTTCGAGTCCGGCCCGCCAGGCCGCGCTGTCCGTCAGGACCGAGGGGCGATGATGGCGAAGCTCGCCGTCGCCGTTGCGATCAAGGGGCTGCTGGCGTCGGTGGTCCGGGCCTCGGTGTGGACGATCCTGCGCCCGGCCGAGATCACCGTGGCCTCCGCCGTGAGCGTTCCCGGTGTCGCCGCGGCGACGAATCGGGTGTGGATCTCGATCGTGGCGCAGATGTGGCCGGCCGGAGTCACCGACATCACCGCCGCGCCCATCGCCGTGTCCATGAGCGTGAACGGGATTGCGCCATGGGCGATCCCGTTGGGGTTGTGGTGCCGATCGTCGAGGTCGAGGGTCGCGGTCGCTCGACCCTCGCCCTTTTCCATCCGGAATCCGAGGAACTCCTGGAGCGCGAATGAAGGGGTTGTCGTGTCGTCCATCGACGGTGAGGCTACCCACCGGTCGACCCGCTTCGTGTGGACCTCGCTCGAACGGTCGGGGAGGCGCTCGATGATGCGCCGGGCCGATCGGGCGTGAGCGTTGCCCGGCCGCCCTCGGAAGCGAGTCGCGGCTCCTTCAGCGAGCACCGCGCGCTCGGAGAATGCCGACGAGCAGGTCGGGGCGTCTGGTGTAGATCCCGTCCACCCCGAGGTCGATCAGCTCCTCCATATCCTTCGGGTCGTCGACGACCCAGGTCAGGACTGCGGTACCCATGCGATGGCTGAACGCCAGTGACTCCGCTGTCACTCGGCGGGAACCGTCGTCTGCCTTGAACCGGGGCTGGCTCACCAGTTGCGTGGAGCGAAAGGTCGGGTCGCCGGATTCTCTGGCTGCCCGGGACGCCCGCCGCTCAGCATCCGTTCCCGATGTCCGCACTCCAGGACATCTCTTGCGGAATTCCAGCACTTGCGCGGAGCTGTCGGACCCCACGTAGACATCGCCGGTTCGCCGCAAACGCAGCAGAAGCTCGCACACCGGTTTCGCGACGAGCGCGCGCTGGTCCTTCAGGTCGAGGGTCACGGGTGTGGTCGGGAAACGCCGAAGGATGGCTTCGACGCTCGGAACCGTCAAACCCTTGCCTCGGAACGGGTGGATGCCGTGACTGGTGAACCCCCACCCGGCATCGAGCTTGGCCAACTCGGCGAACCGTGTAGTCGAAACCTTCCCGGGGGCGCCGGTGGTTCGATGGAGCGACGAATCGTGGAATGCCACGGGCACGCCGTCGGCGGTGAGCGATACATCGATATCGATCACGTCTCCTCCGATCGCCATGCTCTTTTCGTACGCGTAGAGCGTGTTCTCGGGAAAGAGGCCATCGCCGCCACTGTGGGGAACGATCAGGGTCTTACCGGTGCGGAACGGATTGAGGACGGGTTGCGCGGCGACCTGACCTGCGCTGTGTGCACACACCAACACCGCTGTCGAGAGCACGACGGCGGCGGAGACCCGGCGGCGCAAGTGCTGGCGTTCTCGCATGTGTTTCCTCTCGCTTTCTCGGTAGTGTCTACGTCGCCGCCCGCCGCTTTGTTCAGTTTCACAGAACGATGACGGTGGTCATCCGTGAGGGGTACGCGCCGATCACGGACCGGACAGGGCAGGTCGACTCCTTCACCTTTCATCCAGACCTCACGTGCAATCGGCCAAGGTCGGAGTCCGCCGCTTTACGTTTTCCTTCGGCGGGAACTCACGCCGGAGGGTCTATGGCGGACAGCGAGTCTCACGATCGGGCACCGGCCGAAGCTTCGCGGGCGGGCACACGTGCACTCCTCGGAGACCGGAGGGTCCTTGCTGCAGGGGCGGTCGTCGCCGTCGTTGTAGCGGTCTGGTTCCTTCGGTCTCCCAGCCCCGATCGGCCCTCCCGCGAGGAGGTGTCCGGAATCGTCACGAAGGCGGTCGGCGCGGCGGTGTCCGACGTCGAGGCCGAGATCGCGTCGGCCCCGGCTCGCTCGGCACTGGCGTTTCGCCGCGTGCTTCCGTCGGTGGTCTTCATCACGACCGACGACGCTGCGACTCGACCAGCGAAGGCCGACGGCAGTCCGAACGCCACCCTCCTCCCGAAAGGCAACGCCGCGCCCGATGCCGAGCGCAAGGGTGGTCTCGGCGCGGGTGTGATCATCAACGCAGACGGCGTGATCCTGACCGCCAACCATGTGGTGTCGGGAGCGAAGGTCATCAGGGTGACCTTCGCCGATGGGACGTCGAGCACGGCGTCGATCGTGTCGGCCGAGCCCGAGCGAGACATCGCCGTCCTCCGGCCGGATCGCAAGCCCGAGGTCGTGGTGCCGGCGGTGATGGGCGGCGGTGTCAACGTCGGCGACGAGACCTACGTGATCGGTCACCCCCTCGGGCTCGGGGACTCGATGAGCGCAGGTGTTATCTCCGGTCTCGGACGGTCGGTCCCGACCGAGGACGGGACTGTCCTGGAGGGCCTCATCCAGTTCGACGCCGCCGTGAATCCCGGCAACTCCGGAGGACCGCTGCTCAACCGCAACGGACAGGTCGTCGGCATCGTCACCGCCCTCGCCAACCCGTCGAAGCAGGGGTTCTTCGTCGGCATCGGGTTCGCCGTGCCGATCGAGGAAGCGGGGGGCTCGGCCGGAGGGCCGCCGAAGTAGCAGGCACGACGAGTGCTCCACAACCCGACGAACCCGACACATCACCAGCCCACCACAAGACGAGGAGCAGTACCGATGCACGAATGGTCCCCGGAGACGAAGACACTCGAACAGGTCGCGTACCAGGTGAAGAAGGTGATCGTCGGCCAGGACGGCCTGATCGAGCGCCTGCTCGTCGCTCTCCTCGCGCGCGGACACGTGCTCGTGGAGGGTGTTCCCGGCCTCGCCAAGACGATGGCGATCAAGACGCTGGCGCAATCGATCGGCGGTCAGTTCCAGCGGATCCAGTTCACCCCCGACCTCGTGCCGGCGGACCTGATCGGCACCCGCATTTACAACCAGAAGACGGGTGACTTCCAAACGTCGCTGGGCCCGGTGTTCGCCAACCTGTTGCTCGCCGACGAGATCAACCGGGCGCCGGCCAAGGTGCAGAGCGCACTGCTCGAGGTGATGCAGGAGCGGCAGGTGACGATCGGGCGGGAGACCCACCACGTGGGCGATCC
>JANMYF010000253.1:0-5951 GCA_031381685.1 Acidimicrobiia bacterium | reverse complement strand
AAAAAACCCCCGGGTCTACCGGAGGTCGAGCGCGTGCAGCGGGAAACGAAAGCTGTGCGCTCAGTGACCTACTACGAGAATGAGGGAGACGGAATGCACGAAACGAGTATGTCATGTCGGACGCACCGACGCAACCGCCGGATGCACTGCGTCGGGTCGGACCTACGCTCTCCACCCATGATTCGGTATACGCCAGATTCCCTGGCCACCATCGATGTCGGCCTCGCCTACCGCGACTTGCGCGAGCGGGTCACCACCTTGCTCGCCGGGCTCGACCCTGATGACTGGGAGCAGACGGTTCCCCACTGTCAGGAGTGGACCGTCCGCCAGACGCTCGCTCACCTGGCCGGCGTCGTCGACGATGCCATCAACACGAACATGGAGGGGGTCGCCACGCCGGCCTGGACACAGGCCCACCTCGACAAGCGAGTTCAGCAGAGCGGGCCCGAGATCGTCGAAGAGTGGAACACCTTCGCGCCCTTCGTGGAGGCGGTCGCCACGCAACGTGGCATGGCTCTTTCGCAGCTGCTCTTCGACGCCACCACCCATGAACACGATCTCCGTCACGCGCTCGGCGTGCCCGGTGCACGCAACTCGACCGCTGTCGCCGTCGGTCTTGGATTCGTGATCAGTCGACTCGCCAGTCGAACAGGAGGGAGTCCCGTCCGGATCGTCGTCGAAGGCGCCGAGTTCACCGGTGATGAGGCGGCGAACCGGCCGCTGCTGACGGCCACTGCATTCGACGTCCTGCGCTGCTTCGGAAGCCGCAGGAGCAGGGACCAGGTCGAGGCGCTCGACTGGTCGTCGAACGACCCCGCCACCCTCGACGGGTTGACCTTCTTCGGCTATCCGCCGGTCGCGATCAGCGAATAGGGGACGATGCTGAGGTCGGGCTCGCGTTGCCAGCTGGAGCCCTCGAGCGGTCGGGCGAACAGGTAACCCTGCGATGACGGGCAGCCGAGGAGGGCGAGCGCGGCCCGTTGTCCCTCGGTCTCCACACCCTCGGCAACCGTTTCGAGTCCAAGCGTGTTGGCCATCGTGACCACGGCGGCGACGAGGGCGGCGGCCTGGCGATCCGTGTCGATCCGCTGAACAAAGCTCCGGTCGACCTTCAGGACATCGACGGGGAGGTCCTGAAGTGACGCAAGCGACGAATAGCCCGTGCCGAAATCGTCGATCGCCAGCTGGAGGCCGGAGCGCCGAAGATCCTGCATCGAGCCGCGCAGCGACCGATCGACGAGGCTCGACTCGGTGATCTCGAGGCGCACCTGTTGGGTGGAGACGCCAAAGGCGGCGAGCGCCGCGGCCACGATGTCACCGAAGTTCGATTCGCGCAGCTGTGGCGCGGCCACATTGACGGACACGTAGAACGAGTCGTCGACGATCAACTCGTGACGCAGCCGCACAAGGGCTTCGAGTGCCTTGTCGAGGATCAGAGCGCCGAGCGCATTGATCAAACCGGACCGCTCAGCCATCGGGACAAAGACGTCGGGACTCATCAGACCGAGGGTCGGATGACGCCATCGGGCGAGAGCTTCGGCGCCAAGCCGGCGGCCGGTCACGGTGTCGACGATCGGCTGCAGCCAAACTTCGAGCTCTCGGTTCTGGATCGCCAGCTCCAGGTCGGTCCGGAGGATCGCGTTTCCTCGAGCCCTTTGTCCCATGGAGTCGTTGAACTGGGCGACCTCGCCCGGTCCGAGGCGTTTCGCCTGATACATGGCGATGTCGGCGCGACGCAGGAGATCGGACATGTCCACGGGGTCGTCGCCCGGCTGGAAGGTTGAGATGCCGATCGAAGACGACACCGTGAATCGCCGGTCGTCGAGCACGAACGGTTCGTGGAGCGCCGACGTGATCCGGTCCGCAAGGGGCCCGATCTCCTGGGCCGCCGAAGGACCGGAGCGGATCACGACGAACTCGTCTCCGCCGAGCCGGCCGACGAGATCGTCGGGACCACAGGTTCCCCGGAGTCGTTCACCGAACTGCCGCAGGAGGTCATCACCGGCCAGGTGTCCGTAACCGTCGTTCACCAGCTTGAAGTCGTCGAGGTCGAGAAGCAACAAGGCCACGCTCTCGTCGTCGATCAGCGTCCGTTCGAGGTCCTCTTCGAGTCGGCGGCGAATGACCGCACGATTGGCCAGGCCGGTCACGGGATCGATCGTCGCCTGATGCTGCAACCGCTGTTCGGCGTTGTGCCGGAGCATCGCCGTGCTGACGATCTGGGCGAACGCCGGAACGACGCGCTGAATCGCTTCGTCGGGTTCGTAGTCCGGGCTCTCGGAGGCCAGCGTGAGCATCCCTGTGCTTCCGGTCGGGCCGACGAAACGGGCCGCCAGCATCGCTGCAACGGGCGGAAGGTCAGGATGGCGCATGCTCGTGAACATGACCGAGTCGGCGTCGGTCGACCGCTCGAAGGCGAAGGCCGGCATGTGGTCGGGAACCGCCACCCTGACCCGACCTTGCGGAAGCTGATCGGTGCCGTCCGCTCCGACGAACATCTCGGCGTCCACGCTGCCCGGTTCCTTGGCCCACCAGAGCGCTGCCCGATCGACACCGACGAAGACAGCAAGCTCGATGAGTCCACGCCTGAGCTCGTCGAGGAGCTCACCCGGAAGCGCAGCCGAGAGTCGCATCGTGACGTTCGAGAGCAGCTGCTGGGCGCGGGCGTATGACGCGACGGTCCGTTCGATCATCACCCGTTCGGTGACGTCCCGGGCGTTCAGCAGCAACCCGTTGATCGTCGGGTCCCCCAGGAGGTTACGGATGCGGCACTCGAGGTAACGCCACGACCCGTCAGCGTGACGGAAACGCACGACCTTCGAGATCGGCGAGGAGAAGAGCTCGGCCGCCACGAGTAAATCATCGGGATGGACGAGGTCGAGCGACCGCCGTCCCTCGATGTCACTGCGCTGATAACCCAGATCGCTCACCGATTCACTGGCGAACCGGATGACCGATCCCTCGTCGAGCACGCCGATCATGTCGCTCGAGCTCTCGAGGACGGCCTGGGACCAGCGGGCGTTGCGTTCGATCGTTTCCGACATCGCCCGGCGGTCGAGCACATTTCCGATGACCTCGAAGGCGCCACGAGCCGCGTGGATCTCGTCGGGGTGAGGGGTCGGATCGTCATCGGGCACATGGAACGAGAAGACCCGGATGTTGCCGTGATTGTCGACACGGGTGACGCAGATCAGCGTCCCCCCTCGTTCCCGCAACCACCGCATGTACTCCGGTGAGTCGTCCGAGAGTTCCAACGCTCGGAGCAGAACGATCCCGTTGGGCGAGTTCCGCGCGCGTTCGCCGATGAGGTCGACTCGGATACCGGCCAGGTCCGGTCCGATCCTGGCGGCAATCTCGGGCCACAGCCAGGGAGTGTGTTCGAAGAGGTTGGCACTGTTCAGTTGCCAGAAGGCGAGTAGGTCAGCCCCCAAGCCAGCGGCGATCTCCTCGGCACTGACCGTGAGAGCGGCATCGAGTTGCATGTTCGACGCGAGCGCAAGCCGGTGCGACGCCCGTTCGACGATCGCATTGAGCTCGCGCCGACGGAGCCGAGTTCCGGAGGTGCGGTATTCGGTGCGGAGGTCCTCCAATGCCAAGAGCACCCCGATTCGGCCGTTCTCGTCGACCCGCTGGAACGTGAGCCCAACCGGACGAAGGGCCCCCGAGGCGTCCTGCATGACGACGTCGATGCTCGCGAGGGGAAGCTGATCGCGGAACATCCCCCTGACCAACGCCTCCACTCGCACCTGGTCTTCGTAGACGAGCAGCTCGATCGGGCGGAGCGTGTCCATCTCCGCCTCAGTGAAACCGAGCGATCCGCGTCCCCGAAGTACAGAGACCTTCCGCGACGGGAGTTCGATGAACAGCAGCAACGCGTCGAGGTCGTCCACGATGTCGTGAATGACCGCTCGGGACTGAACGGAGTTCTCGTTTTGGGGGCACGCCGCCAGCGACGACGCGTGATCGAGGCTGACCATAGACACTCGATCTTTCGGAAAGTGAACCTCGCTTCTAAAGCGAAAAACCGGCAGAAGAATCTGCCGGTTTTTCCTCAGGTTCGCCCGACTTCTGCCGACGACTCGACGCCGCCGGTTTGCGCTGCGCCCACGGGCGGCGCGCGTCCTCCGCTGCGCTAGATGCTCGCGTCTACGAGCGACCTTTCAACGCCTCCAACAGCTTCGGTAAAACCTTGTGAACGTCGCCGACAATTCCGAGATCAGCGATACCGAAGATCGGGGCTTCTTTGTCCTTGTTGATGGCGATGATGTTCTTCGCACCCTTCATACCGACCATGTGCTGGGTAGCTCCCGAGATACCGGCAGCGATGTAGACCTCGGGCTTCACGGTCTTGCCGGTCTGGCCGACCTGGTACGAATATGGGACCCAACCGGCGTCGACAATGGCTCGCGACGCGCCGGGGGCACCGTGCAGGGCCTTGGCGAGGTCTTCGACCATCGAATACTTGCCGGCCTCACCGAGGCCACGACCACCGGAGACGACGACGGCGGCTTCGTCGAGCTTCGGTCCGGTGCGCTCCTCCATATGGCGCTCGGTGACGGTGGCCGAACCGGAGGCCCCGGAGTCGGGCACGGCAATGGTCTCCACTGCGGCGGCGGCGCCACCCGACGCTTCTGCGGCGTAGCTCTTCGGGCGCACGAGCACAATGAACGGTCCGGCGCCGGTGAAGCTGGCCTTCATGATCTTCGATCCGCCGAAAACGGCGTGATCGGCGACGAGCGTGTCACCGGAAACGGCGACGGCGATGGCGTTCGTGAGCACCGTACGGTCGAGCTTGACGGAAAGGCGGCCGGCGATGTCGCGGCCGTCGTAGGTCTGCGCCAGCAGGATGGCGTCAGGTGCATTGCCTCCGCTGACGAGCGCGGCGATCGCCGATGCCACCGGCACCCCGAGGAGCGAACCGCCGAGGTCCCCGGTGGAGTACACCTTTGACGCTCCGAAGCTGCCGAGTTCACCCGCCACGGCGGCGCCGTCACCAGCGACGACGGCCTCAACCGTGGCTCCGGTCGCTCTGGCCGCAGTGAGGAGCTCGAGCGAGCTGGTGGTGACGTTTCCGTCGACGACCTCTGCAACAACCCAAATCTTTGAAATTGCCATGATGTGTTCTCTCTTTACCGATGAAAACGAACGAATACTGAGCGGAGGCTCAGATGACCTTGAGCTGTTCGAGGAATTCGACGATCTTGGCGTAGCCCTCGCCGTCGTCCTCAATGACCATGCCGGCCTGGCGGGCTTCGGCGTCGACGACGGAGTCGACCTTCTGTCCGGCGCCGGCCCAGCCGACCGACGAAGCGTCGATGCCGAGGTCGGCGATCTTGAGCTCCTCGAGGGGCTTGCCCTTGGCAGCCATGATTCCCTTGAACGACGGGTAGCGGACTTCGACGACGCCGGCAGTCACGGTGACCATGGCGGGAAGTGAAGCGCTCACGTCGTCGTAGCCGGACTCGGTCTGGCGCTCGACAACCACGGTGCCACCGGAAACGGTGACCTTCTTGGCAAAGGTGACCGACGGGAACCCGAGCAGCTCGGCGATCTGGACCGGCGTGGTGCCGGTGTAGCCGTCGGTCGACTCGGTCGCGGCGATCACGAGATCGGGGTTGGCCCGCTTGATCGCCGCGGCCAGGACCTTGGCCGTTCCGAGCGAGTCGGAGCCCTTCAGCGCCGGGTCGCTCACCAAGATTGCCTTGTGGGCGCCCATGGCGAGACCGGTGCGAAGTCCGCTCTGCTCGGAGTTCGGTGCCATGGAGACGAGCGTGACCTCACCCCCGCCCGCGGCCTCGACGAGGCGCAGCGCCATCTCGACGCCGTAGGCGTCGGAGTCGTCGAGGATGAGCTTGCCCTCGCGGACAAGCGCGTGGGTGGAGGGATCCAGCGACCCCGGGAGGGCCGGGTCCGGGATCTGCTTGACGCAGACGGCAACGTTCATGAACTGA
>JANMYF010000191.1:0-1792 GCA_031381685.1 Acidimicrobiia bacterium | reverse complement strand
GACGAACCCTTCTGGCCGATCGCGACGTAGATGCACTTCACGCCGAGACCCTTCTGGTTCATGATCGTGTCGATCGCCACCGAGGTCTTGCCGGTCTTGCGGTCACCGATGATCAGCTCGCGCTGGCCACGACCGATCGGGGTCATGGCGTCGATCACCTTGATGCCGGTCTGCATCGGCTCCTTGACCGGCTTGCGCTTCACGATGCCCGGGGCCTGGATCTCCACGCGACGCGAACGGAGATCGCCGGTGAGGGGACCCTTGCCGTCGATCGGCTCACCAAGGGCGTTCAGGACTCGACCGAGGACGCCGTCTCCGACGGGGACCTGGAGGATCTTGCCGGTCGCCTTGACGCTCTGGCCCTCCTGGATGTGGCCCGTGTCGCCGAGGATCACGGCGCCAATCGAGTCTTCGTCCAAGTTGAGGGCGAGGCCGAGGGTGCCGCCTTCGAACTCCAGCAGCTCATTCACGCCGGCGCCGGGAAGACCCCCGATACGGGCGATGCCGTCACCCACTTCGAGGATTCGGCCGACTTGCTGCTGGGTGACCTGCGGGTTGAACCCGTCGAGGCTCTTGCGCAAGGCGGCGGTGATGTCATCGGTGTTGATCGTCAGCTCGGCCATGGTGGTCCGGGTTCTCCTACGAAAGTGCTGCGACGGGCGAAAGGGTTGTTGCTGGTACTACGTGTACTGATTGTCAGTGTGCAGAGCTTCTGAGCAGGAGCTCAGAGGGCAGCTTTGAGCTGATCGAGGCGATTGCGGATGGAGCCGTCGATGACGGTGTCTCCGATGGTGGTGACCACACCGCCCAGGACCGAGGGATCGACGAGGAACGTGAGGACGACCTTCTTTCCGGTCGACTTCTCGATGGCCGTGGTGAGGGCCGCCTGCTGGTCGAGTGACAGCGGATGGGCCGTGCGGACTTCGCCGGACACCCGCCCCTGTTCGGTCGCCGCTCGGCTCAGGAATGCCGACGCGACTGCGGGAATGTCCTTCGCGTGGCCCGCTCCGACGAGCATCGACACCAGGTTGGCGGTGACGGGACTCGTGGACCCGAGCAGTTCGGAAACCACTGTCTGCCGGCGCTCGACCGGCAGGAAGTTGTCGGTCAACGCAGACTGGAGCTCCGGTGATCCTGCAAAAGCGCCGGCAAAGGTGGCGAGTTCGTTCCCGACGATGCCAACGGCACCTTCGGCGCGCGCCACCTCCAGAAAGGCAGCGGCGTATCCCTCAGCGAGAGCACTCATGGAAGTCCTTGCAATCAGTTCTTGGTGAGCGGGTGGTTAGTTCTTGGAGAGTTCGGCGATGTAGCGATCGACAAGGGCGGCATTGGTTTCCTTGTTCATGTTCGCTCCGACGACCTTCTCGGCGAGATCGAGCGACAAGCCCTTCACATGCGCCTGGAGATCGGCCTTGAGCCGGTCGGCCTGCGCGTTCAGGTCTTCGCTGGCCTTCGCCCGGATGGCCGAGGCATCGGCTTCGGCCCGGGCAATGAGATCCTTGCGGACCGCATCGGCCTGCTGACGGGCTTCGTCGATGATGCGATTGCTCTCCGACTGGGCGTCGGCGAGCTTGGCCTTGTACTCGGCGATCATCGTGTCGGCATCGCCCTTGGCTTTCTCGGCCGAGGCGAGGTCGCTTTCGATACGCGAGGAACGGGCTGCCATCGTCTTCTTGATCGCCGGCACGGCGAACTTCCACATGATGAGCATGAGCACCACGAAGGAGACGGTGCCCCAGACGATCTCGTCCGTCGCCGGGAGAATGGGATTCGGAGCCTCGACTCCTTCGCC
>JANMYF010000166.1:0-16546 GCA_031381685.1 Acidimicrobiia bacterium | reverse complement strand
CATGCAGCTGTCGATCGACTCGCTCTCGCAGCTCGACGGCAACGACAAGGTCACCACGAAGATCGTCGACTCCTACAATTACGTGTACATCGCATTGAGCCCAGGGGCAGTCGGCGCCGAGAACATGAAGGACGCCAACGTTCGCAAGGCGATCGGCATGGCCATCGACTACCAGGGCGCCATCGATGCCCTCGTTGCCGGGAAGGGCAAGACGCAGGCGTCACCGATCCCGAACGGCTTCCTCGGCTCGAAGGACCTGCCGCTCCCCACCTATGACCTGGCCAAGGCTCAGGAGATGCTCAAGGCGGCAGGCAAGGAAGGTGGCTTCACACTCGACGCCACCTACCCCAAGGTGAACGTCTACGGGGTGGACTTCGACCTGATGATGCAGAAAATCCAGCAGGACCTGAAGAAGGTCAAGATCGAGCTGAAGCTCACGCCCGTCGAGTTCCCCCAGTGGGCGGACAAGATCAACAAGCAGGGCATCCCCGTGACTGCGGTGTACTTCGCTCCGGACCACTCCGATCCGAGCCAGTACATCCAGTGGTTCGGTGCCATCCCTGACTCGTCGTGGGGCGTTCGCGGTGGTGGTGGTACAGAGGGCAAACCGTTGATCAACGAAGCCGAAGTGACCGGCCTTGCCGCAGCGCTTGCCGCGTCCGGTGACGCCAAGGAGCAGGCCTACACCGCCCTCGGGCAGGCGATGATCGATGACGCGGTCATCTTCCCGATCGTCAACCCGCAACTCGTGCTTGCCAACGCGTCCGACATCACCGGGATGCACTACAGCGCATGCTGCAACCTCGATCTCGCGCTTCTCGGACTCAAGAGCTGATGGCCTGACTCCGTGGGGCGGTACGTACTTCGCCGCCTGGTCATGATGCCGTTCCTGCTGCTCGGCATCGTGACCATCGCGTTCAGCATCTCGCGGTTGATCCCGGCGAACCCGCTCGTCTCGATCGTCGGCGAGCGCCAGCTCAACAACGAAGCCGTCGTCGATGCTGCGAAGGCCCGGTGGGGACTCAACGGTTCCATTCCGGAGCAGTACGTCAAATACCTGAAGAACATGTCGAACGGCGACCTCGGGACGTCGTTCCGTACTCGGCAAAGCGTCGTCACCGATCTCCGCGAGCGTCTCCCCGCCACGCTGGAGCTCGGTGTCGGCGCTCTGTTGATCGGCGGCGTCGGGGGCGTTGCCCTCGGCGCCGTCGCCGCCAGCCGGAAGGACCGGGCTATCGATCATGGCGCTCGGCTGTTCTCGCTCCTGGGTTCGTCACTTCCCGTCTTTTGGATCGGGCTGGTGTTTCTCTCGATCCTCTATGCCCGCCTCGGATGGTTCCCGGGGCCGGGACGACTTCCACCACGCACGCTTCCCCCTCCCAGGTTCACCGGCTTCTACTCCGTGGACGCGCTGATCGACGGAGACTTCACGCTCTTCAAGGAGTGCCTCAAACGACTTGCCATGCCCTGCTTCGTCCTCGGCTGGGCCTACATGGGTTCGATCTCGCGGCTCGTGCGTGCGGCAATGCTCGACGAACTGCACGCCGACTACGTCCGCACCGCCCGGGCGAAAGGCCTGAAGGAGCGAACGGTTCTCCGTGCTCATGTGCTTCGAAACGCATGGCTGCCGACGCTCACGATCCTCGGCTTCTCCTTCGCCCAGTTGCTGACCGCATCGGTGTTGACCGAGACGATCTTCCAGTGGAACGGGATCGGCTCCTACGCTGTACAAGCCGCGCAGACGCTCGACTATCCGGCAGTCGCCGGCGTCTCACTGTTCGGCGGGTTCGCGTTTCTGCTCGCAAATCTTGTCACCGACGTGCTGTACGCCGTCGCCGATCCGAAGATCCGGCTCTCATGACCGGCACGTCCCGCTCCAGCAGGCGTTTGCGTCTCGCTCCGGAGTTCCGACGGCCGGCCATCATCGGTGGCGCCGCGGTCGCCGGTGCGTGGCTCATCGTCGTGCTCACGGTTTCGTGGTGGGCGCCGTACGAGCCGCTCGAGTCGGTCGGGAGCCGCCTCGACTCTCCGAGTTGGTCGCACTGGCTGGGGACCGATGCCCTGAGCCGCGACGTGTTCACCCGTGTGCTCTACGGCGCCCGGCAGACACTTCCGATCTCGGTCGCCGTCATCGTGTGCGCAGTGACGATCGGGAGCATCGTCGGATCCATAGCCGGGTATGTCGGCGGATGGCTCGACACGGTCCTCATGCGGATCGTCGACGTGACCGTGGCGTTCCCTCCGATCTTCCTCGCCATGGCGGTAGCCGCCGCGCTGGGACCCGGTCTTCGGAACGCGTTCATCGCCATGGTGATCGTGTGGTGGCCCATCTATGCGCGCTTACTTCGAGGACAGGTTCTGTCGATCAAGCATCGCGACCACATTCAGGCCGCAGTGTCGATCGGGGCGACGCCGAGCAGGATCCTGCGCAAGCACGTCATCCCGCTGTCGTTCACTCCTGCTCTGATCAACGCGACACTCGACCTCGGGCAGGTGGTGATCCTGACCGCCACGCTGAGCTTCCTCGGCCTTGGGGCGAAGCCTCCATCGCCAGAGTGGGGGGCAATGATCACCGACGGCGCAAAGTACTTCTATCAGTGGTGGGTGGCAGTTGCCCCCGGCCTCGCCATCCTCACGATCGGCCTCGCCTTGAACTTCCTCGGTGACGGCCTACGCGACGCGTTCGACGTTCGGGCTCGCCGATGAGCGAACCAGAAGGACCGGCCCTGCTCGACATACGGGGACTCGACGTCCGATTCCACGTGACCGGCGGATCCGTCCACGCCGTGCGAGGTCTCGACCTCTCCGTGCGTCGGGGTGAAGTCGCTGCCGTCGTCGGTGAGTCCGGCTCCGGCAAGAGCGCAACGATGCTGGCGGCCCTCGGTCTGCTCGATCCAAACGCAACCGTGCAGGGCTCGGTTCGCTTCGACGGGATCGAGTTGATCGATGCGCCCGGTTCCGTCCTTCGCGGTGTGCGAGGAGGGCGGATCGGGATGATCTTCCAGGATCCCATGACGTCGCTGAACCCCGTGCTCACCATCGGCCGTCAGATCGCCGAGGCGGTGATCACCCATCAGAAAGTCTCGCCGAAGCAGGCCGAGGCCAAGGCGGTCGAGCTTCTCGAAACGGTCACCCTCCCAGACGCGAAGAACCGGGTTCGTGCCTTCCCGCACGAGCTTTCCGGCGGCATGCGCCAACGGGTGATGATCGCCATGGCTCTGGCCAATGACCCGGACATCCTGATCGCCGACGAGCCGACGACCGCGCTCGACGTCACCATCCAGGCCCAGATCCTGCAGGTGCTTCGCTCTCTCCAGGCCGACCGTGGACTGACGATCGTCCTCATCACCCACGACCTCGGCGTGGTCGCCGGGCTCGCAGACACCGTGCACGTGATGTACGCCGGCACGGTCGTCGAGGCCGGTCCGGTTGTCGATGTATTCCACCGCTCGAATCATCCGTACACCGCCGGGTTGCTGGCGTCACTACCTCGGCTCGATCGGCCCGAGCGCGAGCTCGTCCCGATCGGAGGAATGCCACCGTCGTTGCGCAACGAGCCGGTGGGATGCGCCTTTGCCCCGAGGTGCCGGCACGCTGTCGAGACGTGCACTGTCCAGGTGCCGCGCCTTCAGTCGGTCGGGGCCTTGGCCGTCGCCTGCGACGTCCTCCCGTTCGGAACCGACGGTCGACGATGAGTTCACCATCGTCACGATCTGACGCAACACCGACACCCTTGCTCTCGGTGCGCGACCTCGTGAAGGAGTTCCCCGTTCGTCGGTCATCGTGGCGTGATCGCCATCCGGGGCCCGTCCAGGCGGTGTCCGGTGTGTCGTTCGATGTGCACCGCGACGAAACGCTTTCCATCGTGGGCGAGTCGGGGTGCGGCAAGAGCACGACAGCACGGTGCGTGCTGCAGATCGTGCGGCCGACCCGAGGCTCGGTGAACTTCGATGGAGTCGAGTTGACGACACTGGCGCCCGAGGACCTGCGTCGGAGTCGGCGGCGGTTCCAGATGGTCTTCCAGGACCCCCACGCGTCGCTGAATCCGCGGATGACGGTGGGCGACATCGTCGGCGAGCCGCTCGTCGTCCACGGCGCGTCAGCGGGAGAGACCAAGGCACGGGTCGAGGAGTTGCTCGGCCTCGTGCAACTCGGCTCCGACGCGGCCGAACGCCATCCGCACCAGTTCTCCGGCGGGCAGCGACAGCGGATCGGCATCGCCCGGGCTCTGGCCTTGCGTCCCGATCTGATCGCGCTCGACGAACCCGTGTCGGCGCTCGACGTGAGCATCCAGGCCGAGATCATTCGGCTGCTCCAAGCGCTCCGTGATGAGCTCGGGCTCGCCTACCTGTTCATCGCCCACGATCTTTCGGTCGTCCGACATCTGAGCACTCGGGTGGCCGTGATGTACCTCGGCAAGATCGTCGAGATCGCCCCGACGGCACAGTTGTACTCCTTCCCCGCCCATCCCTACACGTCTGCCCTTCTGTCCGCTGCACCGATCCCAGATCCGCTGGTCGAACGCGGGCGTGAGCGAATCGTCCTCATCGGGGATCCGCCCAACGCTGCGGACCCGCCGTCAGGATGCCGCTTCCGCACGCGTTGTTGGAAGGCGCAGGAGATATGCGCGCAGATCGAGCCACCATTGACCGAGATCGGGAACGGGCAGCGCGTGGCCTGTCACTTCCCTCTGACCGATTGAGAGCCCGTCGCGTCCTCGTTAGAAGGGCATCGAACCAGGAGCGACATTCAACGAGGTCGCCTCGAACTCACAGCCGTCGGCGAGAACCCCGATGGCGAATCCGCCCGTAGGGTTCGCCCTGAAGCGAAGCGGCGAGAGGACCGCACCAACCGGAACAATGCGACCCGACGGCACGCAGAACAACTTGAATGAACGCTGAACAATCCAGGTCGGCCAGGCACGGCGTGGTCCGGAGGATCCAAGAGTGGACGGCGCCCAGATACCGTTTGCCGCCGGTAGGTCGTATCCGCCGGACTTCGCGACAGGCAGCGCTTCCCACATCCTGAACACGACGTTGGTGCCAATCGGTGCCGCACACGGTCCGGGTCCAGTCATGGAGTCAACTCTCATCGCGATCGTCACCGAACCAGTGGGGAGCGGCCGGTACGAGTAGTAGAAGCCACGGCACTCGGTCGCGGGTGACGTCGTCGATACCTCGACGAACTGACCCTGGTGATGCGTGAACCCCGTCGAGACGGAGGTATACGTCGGCGTGAGCGTCGCTGCCCAACGCGACCCGGAAGCCGTGCGATAGGCGTAGCCACCACCGAGAGGCCCGACGGCCGAAACACCGGTGTTCTCGAATTGGTGGACGTAGGTCGTGCCTCCATCGGTGAGCGCAGTCGCGATGGCAGAGCCGGCCGAGCTTGCACCCACCAGCCCACACACGGCGAAAAGCAGGATCGCAACGCGGCAAACGCCATCGGACCGAACGCAACGGGGTGATGTTCGTCTTCATGATGACTCCTTGGTCAGTGAACCGCTTGTGCGCTTCGTTGCAAGAGGAGAGTCACCACAACCGCATTCCGGACAGTTTTTACGCGCGAACATGTTCCTTCGGACAAGGTGGTGAGGATCTGATGACAGAACTCCGCGTTCGAGAGGCAATCCGGGCGGAGAACGTTCTTGGCGAGGGTCCGCTTTGGGATATCGAGCGAGGCGGTCTCTGGTGGCTCGATCTCAAGAGACGAACGATCAGCTTCTGGACGCCCGACGGAGTCGAGTACCGCACATGGTCCGTCCCCGGCCTCGTCGGCTCGGCCGCACTCCGTCACGACAGCCGACTCCTCATCGCCGGATCGATGCTGTGGGACTTCGAGCCTTCAGCCTCGGATCCCTTCGCCGTGTGCGCACCGATGCCGACGAACGAGCCGACGACGAACCGGTTCAACGACGGGCGGGTGGATGCCCAGGGGCGCTTCGTGGTCGGCACGATGAACGAAACCGGCATCGGCAGACACGGAACCCTCTACCGGATCAGCGAGTCCGCCAGTGGTGCGCTCGACGTCGAGCAACTCTGGAGGGGTTGCGGCGTTCCCAATGGAGCGTGCACATCGCCGGACGGAACAATCGGCTACTGGGCCGACTCGTCCGATCCGACGATGTACCGCTATGACCCCGCCGATCCGCGCAACACCAGACGTCCGTTCGCGCCCGTCGGCGCTGACGGCGTGGCGGACGGCGCCTGCGTGGACGCCGAAGGACACGTGTGGCTCGCCCACTGGGATGGATGGAAGCTCTCCCGCTTCCGACCGGATGGAACCCTCGAGCGGACCGTGCGAGTCCCGGTGCAGCGGCCGACCTGCCCGGCATTCGGCGGTCCCGACTTCGCCACGTTGTTCGTCACCTCGGCGAGCGATGGACTGACGGACGAGGAGCGACGCGCCCAACCTCTTGCCGGCTCGGTCCTCGCCTTTCCGGTCGGAGACGTGCTCGGCATCGTCGGGTTGCCCGAGCACCGCTTCGGAAGCGCAGCGAACACGTAGATAACGAGCGGCCGGAACGGACTCAGACGGCGACTCCGAGTACCGCCAAGACGAAGGCGCCAACGCTGACGATGGTGCGCGCCAGGTGGACTCGCTGCCACCGACGGAGCTCCGCCGAGAGGGCGGTGTCGTCGCCGTCGGCAGCCAACACGGGCAGGCGCTCGTTCGCCGAATGGAAGTAGAGCCGGTAGAAGACCAGGAGGGAAGCGGCCAAGACAGCGGAGGCAACCGTGAACCAGTCGGCCGACACTCGATCGCTCCGCCAAGCGACGGCGAGTCCGGAGGCCAATGCGAGCGAAGTCGCCGCCGCTGTTAGCGGGGCGAAGAACCGATAGAGGCGAGGAGCGAACCCGGCATGCAGATCGGCAAACGCTTCAGGGGACAGAGATCGCCAGTACGGGACCAGAACGAGGCCTTCCAGCGAAAGGGAGCCGGCCAACAGGCCGACGGTCAAAGCGGCCGCGAGGCGAAGCGCGTTCATCGGGTGAGCCCCCAGCGGGTCTGGTTCTCGTTCGTCGAGGTCGATGTTTCGCTCATGGGCTCATTCACTTCCAGATAGTTCGATATCTAACTATACATGAATTGACTACATTGGATGCATGGACGACCTGGACCCCGTCGACGAACTGCTCCGAGGGTGGCAGTCAGCGCGACCCGATCTCGAGTTTGCGCCGATGGCGCTCTTCGCCCGATGCAACCGCTTCGTCACACTGTCCATCCGCCAACTCGAAGCGACCCTCGCCGACCATGGCCTGTCGGTGGGCGAGTTCGACGTCTTGTCGGCACTCGGACGCAGTGGCGAGCCGTTCGTGCTCCGTCCCTCCGAACTCGCCGAGCGGGTCATGGTCACCCGGGCTGGAATCACGAGTCGGGTCGACAAACTGGAAGAGAACGGCTTCGTCGAACGGCGTCGTGATCCGGACGATCGCCGTTCCGAGCCCATCATGCTCACGAAGGCCGGGCGGCGCCTCGTCGACGGAGCGCTCGTTGCGTACCTGGACAACCAGACACGGCTCTTCGCCGGGTTGAGTCGAGCGCAACAGCGTCAACTGGACTCCCTGCTCCGACGGCTTCTGTGATCGGACAACGGGAAGGACGGGAAGCCCGGCCAACAGCCCGACGAACGGTGAACCGTCAGGCGAATCTGAAGACGCGCTGAGGAGCGCTGAACGCCGCTGAGGACCGCTCTCACGTCCGGTGGCCCAAAGCGCGGGAACCTGGGTTCCATGCAACCAACCGCGAACACCGCATTCGACACGATCGTCATCGGCGCCGGCCAGGCCGGACCGGGGCTGGCCGCCACCCTGGCCGGACGGGGAGAACGGGTGGCGATCGTCGAACGGGGCCACCTCGGTGGCACCTGCATCAACACTGGTTGCCGACCGACGAAGGCCATACGAGCCTCGGCGCGGGCAGCGCACGTGGCGCGCTCGAGCGCCGCGCTCGGAGTCCACTGCCCCGAGGTGCGTGTCGACTTCGCCGAGGTCATCGGCCGCAAGGACGCAATGCTCGCAGGTTGGCGGGCCGGGTCGGACTCCTGGCTCGAGAACGACCCCGTCATCACGCTGTACCGCGGGTCGGCGCGTCTCGACGGCACGGAATCAGCCGAGCACATCGTGCAGATCGACGGCGGCGCCCATGACGGTCAGCGGCTCCGCGCTCGACGGGTCATCATCAACTCCGGCGCCCGGTCAGTTCCGCCGCCGGTCGCCGGCCTTGACGACACGCCGTGGCTTGACCACGTCAGCGTTCTCGACCTGAAAGAACTGCCCCGCCACCTGGTCGTGCTCGGCGGCAGCTACATCGGCTTGGAGTTCGCTCAGATCTTCCGTCGATTCGGATCGGCCGTCACCGTCATAGAGCGAGCGCCTCGCATCGTCGCCCGCGAGGACGTGGAGATATCGGCCGCGATCGCGCAGTTCCTCCGTCACGAAGAGATCGACGTGATCGAAGCGACCGAGACCACGTCGGTGTCATCCTCCGATAGCGGAGTCATGGTCACCTTGGGCGATGGCCGGAAAATTGCGGCATCTCACCTCCTGGTCGCGTCAGGCCGAGTGCCGAACAGTGACGGCCTCGGACTCGAAACCGTCGGCGTCCATCGAGACAGTCGAGGGTTCATCACCACGAACGAGGTGTATGAGACCTCGACAACGGGCATCTACGCCGTCGGCGACGTGAACGGCCGAGGCGCCTTCACCCACACCTCGTATCAGGACTACGAGATCCTGGCCGACCACCTCGCCGGTGGTCCACGAACGGTCGCCGGTCGGGGCACGACGTACGCCCTGTTCACCGATCCCCCGCTCGGCCGCGTCGGCATGACGTTCGATGAAGCGCGTCGCAGCGGCCGGTCGATCTCGACGGTGAGCTTCCCCATGGCCCGGGTGACGAAGGCGGTACTCGACGGCGAGACCGATGGCCTCGTGCACATCGTCACGGACACGTTGACCGGCGAGATCCTGGGCGCGGCGTGTCTCGGACTTCACGGCGAGGAGATCGTGCAGAGCATCAGCCTGCTGATGCACGTCGGCGCACCGGTCTCGGCGCTCGCCTCGTGGCTTCCGATCCACCCGACCGTCACCGAGTACTTCCCGACCATCGTCGGCGGACTGCAACCCGAGACCTTGAACGTGTGAAAGGACTCGTTGCCTTTCGCGAACGAGCGCCGCGGCTCAGCTGTGCAGGGACACGATGAGCCCGGTGCTCGGCGCGACCGTTCCGGCGAACAGCGCCGTCCACGCGCCCACCGCCGCATCGGGGCCGCGGCGTTCGTCGATCTCCAACCAGCCACGGCTGTCGACGATGAACGACGCAAGCCCGTCCTTGATGCGCCGCTGGTATTCGTCCATGCCCCATTCCTTCACCCGATCGCCCATCGCCGTCGGGGCGAAGAACATCTGCTGCCTGGGACCCGCGGTCACGCGAGCGGGAGGCGCATCGTGGTGGCTCTTGCCCACGCCCATCGAATACGTGATGAGGTCACCCAGGCGTTCGTGCACCGCAGCGACCACCGATCCGGAGCCGGCCATGTCGATGACGGCTGACGGCTCCTTGGCGACGTCCTCAATCTGGTCGTAGGCCAGCACGGTGTCGTAGAGACCGGTACTTTCGACGAACTCTCGGTTCGACGAAGACGTCAGCCCGACCAGCCGGAGTTCACGATGCTTCGCACTGTGGGCATAGCCGAGCGCGGTCTTGCTGCTCGCCGAGAGGACGATCGCCTGCGTCGCCCCGTCATACGACGACGCGCCGAGGAAGCCATCGATGAGGAACCCCGTCAGGAAGAGCCCGCGCAGCAGCG
This sequence comes from Acidimicrobiia bacterium, assembly GCA_031381685.1. GTDB lineage: Bacteria > Actinomycetota > Acidimicrobiia > Acidimicrobiales > JANYDT01 > JANLQX01. Next base: position 6,735 of record JANMYF010000166.1, on the reverse strand, counting down.
AGTGCCGGTCCTCGTCATCAGGAGTCGTGTAGAGACCATCGAGGTCGGCGCGGGTGAACATGCGATACGGCGGCGCGTGCTTGACCCGGTGCGCGCCGTCGTCACGGAGGCCGTGGGGCACGGGCGTGGCGAGCACGTCAACGCTCGTCGCCATCGGATACCAACCGTAGAAGCGCTGGCCGACGGCCACATCGCCGACGCGCGACTCGGTAACCCTTCCCCATCCCATGGCCGGCACCTCGCCCCACGGAAGTTCTGCCGGAAAAAAGCCCCAGTAGTCGAGTTGGTCACCGAACTGGGCGTAGGTCAGGTTGTTCGCGGTGAGCGCGAATCGCTCGATCTCGATACGGACGTGGTCCGGTGCGAGGGCGTCAAGTGGCGTCGATCGGAGTTGGGTCTCTCCGATCGAGGATCGGTTGACCAGGAGTTCCGTTCGCGAGTTCATGCCGAGCAGTTTGTCCGAAGCAGACGCCAGCTTGCACAACCTGACGGATCGGCCGTGGTCCGACACCTGGCGACACTGCCGGATGAACGCCGGTTCGGCAGGAAGCGCGCCACAATGAGTCGGTGATTCCGGCGTCCACCCCCTCGAAAGTCCCCGAGCTCCGCGAGCGCACCCTCGGCGAGCGTATCGACGCGTCGATCAAGATCGTGTCCGCCAACTTCCGCGTGCTCTTCCCGATGGCCGCGTTGATGGTGCTGCCATTCCAGGTGCTGATCGCGCTGACTTCGATCTCGATCATCGATGACATCGGCACCACAGAGGCCGGTGAGCTTCCCGAGGTCACGTCGGGCCAGATCGGGGCGATCGTCGCCACCATCGTCCTCGGCCTCATCGCGACAACCGTGGTCACGGGAGCGCTGACGTGGTTCATCGCCGAGTTCCACCTCGGTCGGAGTCCCAAGGCCGGCGAGTCGCTCTCCTACGCCCTGCGCCGCACGCCGGCGGCGATCGGCAGCTACTTCGTCTCGGCCATCGGAGCTCTCGGCGCGGCCCTCCCTGCCATCGCCCTCGCCGTCATCGGTGCGCTTGCCGGCATCGCCGTCCTCGCGATCGTCGGTGCGATCCTGATGGTCATCGCATTCTTCTGGTTCTTCATCCGCGTGTCGGCCGCAGTCCCGGCGATCATCGTCGAGCGACTCGGACCGATCGGCTCGGTGAAGCGCTCGTTCGGGCTCACGAAGGGGTTCTGGTGGAAGGTGTTCGGCAACCTCATCGTCACGAGCATCTTGACCGGTATCGTCGCGCAGCTCCTCCAGACCGTCATCACCGGAATCCTGGGGGCCCTCGGCGGCGACAACAAGGCGTTCGAGTTCGTGTGGCTGGCGATCGCCGGCACCGTCGCAACCGCAGTGACCACACCGGTGTCGGCGGCGATGGCGGTGCTGATCTATCTCGAGCTTCGCGTCCGCAAAGAAGGCTTCGACCTCGAGGTGCTCGCATCGTCGCTGTCCGACTGACGCCGAGCCTGCCCCGCAACCCGGCGAACCGCCGCCTCTGCCCGCCGGATACGTGCCGATGAAGCTCGCCGCACCAGACACGCTCACGGCCGACGAAGCGCGCCGGACGGCCGCGGAGATCCTCCGCGAGCGCCGCTTCCGGACGGAGAAGGCGCCGCAGCCACTCCGCGGCGTGCTCACGTGGTTGGGAGATCGCGTGCGACCTCTCGGCCGACCCTTTGGCTGGTTCGTCCGCCAGCTCAACAAGATCCTTCCCGGCGGCGGGAGTGTGGTGTGGATCATCGTCGTCCTCGTGATGTTGCTCATCGCCGCGGCGCTTGTGCTCCGCTTCGCCCGGGCCCGGACGACGCGGGCGAAGCTCGCCGAGACCGCCCACGGAGGGAGCCGGACCGCCGCCGAGCTCGACCGCGAGGCCGACGAGGCGGAACAGTCGGGTCGGTTCAGCGAAGCCGTCCGTCTCCGATTTCGAGGCGGGTTGCGCCGGTTGGCCGAGGAGCGGGTCGTGAGGGTCCCCGAGCAGCGCCCGAACGGCGATCTCGTCCGCCAGCTCGACGATGCGTCATTCTCGACCCTTTCGACGCGCTTCGACGAGATCGCCTACGCGTCGAGTCCGGGCGGAATCGCCGACGCGCTCGAGGCGAGAAACCAATGGCCGAACGTCATTGCCGCCGGAATCACCAAGGTCAAGCAACAGCAGGCGGCACCCGAACCAACGACGGCGAGCAAGCGCCGATGGCGAAAGCAACGCACGTGAGCGCGCCGGCACAGGACGTCGCGTCGCCATCCACCCCTGAAGGATCGGTGACCGCCGAGGACACACCGATCCTGCGGGCCGTGCGGAAAGGGAACGGGCGCAGGATCTTCCTGATCGTCGTGGTCGGCGTGTTGGCCGTCGCCGTGATGCGTGAGCTCTCCCAGCAGAGCCGGGGTGCCCGCGGGCCTGAAGCATCCAGCTACGCAACGTCGCCGGCGGGCCTCGCCGCCATCAACACCTTGCTGCGGCGACAGGGTGTCGAGGTCGTTCAGCTGACCCGACCTATCGACGAGGCCATCGACCGCAACGAGGTCACCACCGACGATCGACTCGTCGTGCTCGACCAGAGCCTCTCCCCCGGCGAGACTGAAGCCCTCGCCACATTTGTCCTGCGCGGTGGTCGGCTTCTCGGCGGCGGCAGCCGATCTGGCGCGTGGATCGGTCGGCTGTGGAACGGTGACGAAGCGTCCGATGACGAAACGGCCACGGTCCGACGCGGCGCCGCTGGTGTGGTCACCACGATCGGCGACCCCCTTCCCGCTCGCACGCTGACCACGTCCGGGATTCCTGTCGTGTGGCAAGGGTTGGGCGGGAGATTCAACACCGTCGTCGTCGACCGCGAGTTTCGCGTGGTGTTGGCCCGGCAGGGTTCGTTCGACGCACTGGCCGACCCGTCGATCCTCTCGAACGCCACACTGGCCGATACCGACAACGCCGTCTTCGCCTTGGAACTGCTCGGTTCCGACCGGCGGGTGGTGTTCGCCGAAGCCGGTCATGGCTTCCGCTCCGACGGCGGCGCCGGTCTGTCGGCCATCCCGTCGAACGTTCGCACCCTGCTGCTGGGATTCGTCCTCGCCGTTGTGGTCTGGATGTTCGCCGTCGGACGTCGCGTCGGCGGGCCGGACCTACCCGATCGTCCGCTCCCCCCGGGCCGCTACGAGCATGTGGCCGCAGTGGCCTCGCTGCTCGATCGAGCGGCGAAGAAGAACCGATCGGCTGCCTCCGGTGACGAGGCAACGACACCGACTCAACCAAAGGATGCATGACCATGCGACAGCTCCGAAACAGCGTGCTCTCCGAAGTACGCAAGGTGGTCGTCGGGCAGGACGCCGTCGTCGACGCGATGCTCGTCGCGCTCTCCGTACGCGGACACGTGCTGCTCGAAGGACCTCCGGGCACGGCCAAGACCCTCCTCGCCAACGCCGTTGCCCAAGCCCTCGGGTTGACCTTCCGGCGCGCCCAGTTCACCCCTGACCTGCTGCCGACCGACCTGACCGGGACGATGACGCTCATCGGTGGAGCGCTGGGGGAGCTCACCTTCCGTCCTGGGCCGGTTTTCACGAACGTGTTGCTCGCCGACGAGATCAACCGCACACCACCGAAGACACAAGCAGCGCTGCTCGAAGCGATGGGGGAATCACAGGTCACGGTCGACGGGACGACTCGAGCACTTCCGGATCCCTTCTTCGTCGTCGCCACCCAGAACCCCATCGAGTACGAGGGCACGTACCCGCTTCCGGAGGCGCAACTCGACCGCTTCACGGTGAAGGTCGATGTCTCGGCTCCGTCGAAGGAAGATGAGACGGCGATGCTTCGATTGCGCCACGAGGGCGTTCGTCCGGCGACGCTCGAAGACGTCAAGGCCGTCTGTGATGCCGGACAACTCATGGCATTCAGAGCGGAGGTCGATGCGGTGATGGCTGCCGACCCGATCCTCTCCTACGTCGTCGACATCGTCCGGGCGACGCGAACGCTGCCGGCCATCGCCCTGGGCGGCTCGCCGCGTGCTGCCGTGCAGTTGCTGGCCACCGCGAAGGCACACGCATCACTGGATGGACGAACGTTCGTTACCCCCGACGATGTCGCGGCGATGGCCCGGCCCGTGCTGCGTCATCGACTGGTGCTCCGACCGGAGGCCGAGATGGAGCGCTACCGACCGGACGATCTCGTCGCCGCCGCGCTGCAGAGCGTGACCGTGCCGCGGTAGATGGCGCCGACCGTTCGACTCGCGGGCCTCATGGCCCTCACCGGAGCCGCCGGGCTTGTGCTTCCGATCTCGGTGATAAGCGCGCTTTGGGTCCTTCTCGTGGTCGTTGCGATCATCGACGTGCAGTTCGTCAGGGATACCCCGTCGGCCGCGTTTACGGTGTCACCGATGGCGCGCCTGGTTCCGTCACCCTTTCGCGTCGAGCTGACTCCATCCGACGCGACCCGGCGAGCCAGCTCAATCACGATTCGACAGCCGATCGGCGCCGATACCCGCGTCGAGCCGAACATCGGGTCGGGGATGTCGCTCGACGCGACGATCACGGCGAATCGGCGAGGCATCCATCAACTCGCGCCGGCGGCCGCCCGACTGGTCGGCCCACTTGGCCTCGCCAGCATGGTGCACGAGCTCACCGGTACGCCGAAGATCGTCGTCCACCCCGACGTCCCGACCGCACACCGCCTCGTCCTCGCGGCGCGGCGTGGTCTTCTCCAGGTCGACGGACGCAACCGAGGACCGTTGGGCATCGGCACCGAGTTCGAGGCCGTCCGTGAGTACCGACCCGACGACGACGTTCGCCAGATCAACTGGCTGGCAACGGCACGGACGGGGCGGGCGATGAGCACGGTCTACCGCCAAGAGGATGACCGCGATCTCCTGATCGCCGTCGAAACCGGACGCCTCACCGCGGGCTCGTTCGCAGGGGCACTCGACGGTGCGGTGAACGAACCGTTCGGCGTCGGCCTTCGGCCGGAAGAACGCGAGCGGCGCAAACCCTCAGATCTGTCCACCACGGCGAGGCTCGACACGCTGTGCGACGCCGTGATCGCCCTAGCTCTCGTGGCCGACGAGGTCGGGGACCGGGTCGGCTTCCTCGCCTACGACGCCGAGGAGCGAGTGCGCCTCAACCCGCAGCGACGCGGCGGTCAGGGAATCGTCCACGCCGTACTCGGACTGGGCCCGAGGCTCGTCGAGCCGGACCACAGCCAGGTCCCGCTGCGCCTGCCTGCGCTCCGCCGTTCCGTCGTAGTCCTGCTCGTCGAGCTGCTCGACGAGGCGAACGCCGGCGGGCTCGTACCGGCAGTGTCAAGGCTCCAGGCCTACCACGACGTCATCGTCGCCGTTGCCGACGACCCGGCAGTTCTCGACGCTCGCACCGCCCCCGAACAGTCACTTCGCGTCGCCGCCGTAGATCTCCTCAAGGACAGGGACTCGCTCATCGCCCGTCTGACGTCGACCGGCGCCGTCGTCGTGTCGGGTCGCCCTCACACACTGGCAGCAACTGCTACGCGCGCGTATCTCTCTCGTCGTAGTGGACGACGGCCCAAGGTCCACACCAGGGCCCAGTAGCCGGCGCCGAGAGAAACGCCCACGATCGAGGCCACCACGACGCCGAGACCGGCCGGCGTGAAGAAACCCTCGACCAGCCCGGCGAGCACGAAGAACGGCATGGTACCAAGGACGATGAGCACGGCGGCCTGCGCTTCTCGCATAATCACGCGTCTGCGGGGTTCGTTCCCCGGACGAATGATCGCCATCCCGATCCGCATGCCGGCCATCGCGGCAATAACGATGATCGACAGCTCGAGAACCCCATGGCCGATGATCAACGCGAGAGCGACGTCGCCGTAGCCGTCGGCGATCGACGTTCCGGCGACCATGCCGAGCAGCGCACCGTTGAACACCAGCAGCCATGCACTTCCGAGGCAGCACGTGATTCCGAGAGCAAACACGAGGATGCTCACGCGAATGTTGTTGACGAAGATCTCCGACGCGAACTTCGTTTGCTCTCCGACGCTGAATCCGAGATCCGCCGCACTGGTTCGCCCCTGGAACCGTTCGCCGAGCAGCAGATTCGCCCGCTCGGGTGACATGACCGCCCAGACGCCGACGGCGACCGCAGGAAGAAACATGAGCAGGGCGGCCGACGCAAGGATCGCCGGACGTTCGGCAACAAGTCGCCAGTAGGTCCGGGTGACGAACGTACGCAGTCCGATGCCGCCCGGGGCGCGGTCGTAGAGCATCGGCCCACTCTGTGCGACTCGTCGTTCGAGTGCCGCAGTGACCGGGTCGTTCACGAACCATGTGCGCGCGATGGCAAGGTCGGCGCTGACCGAGCGGTGGAGCACACCGAGGCGACGGATCTGTTCCGGGGTGACCGACCGCTTCCGGCGGGGCGTGGAGCCGATGGCGATCAGTGCGTCGAGCTCCTCCCAACGGGGTTCGCCGACTGCGAGGAACTCCGTCCGAGACGGCCCGTCGGTCATGGCAATGACGCTAGTGTCCCGAGTCGCAAAGCCGCTCGCGGCATTCGCGAGTCAGAATTCGTCGTGGCAAGGACGCAGGAGGCAGCGCCTGCCTTGTCCAACCGCAACGACGAGGACGCCGCCACGGCGGAATCTGGCCGAGAATTCGGCAGCGGAATTGCGATTCGGGACGCTCGTTGGCACCGGTGGACCGTAGGTTGGGATGGTGGGTACGGATCGTCTCGAAGGAGTGAGCCCGGAGGGACTTCCGATCACGTTGGAGTTGG
>JANMYF010000135.1:0-2473 GCA_031381685.1 Acidimicrobiia bacterium | reverse complement strand
ATTAGTCGGTTTTCCTACTGAATGAACCCAGGGTTCGGAGAGCAATGGACGTTTCGTTTGTGTTAGCGGCCGCCCGGCGTCGTTGGTGGGTTGTGCTGCTTTGTGCCGCGCTCGGGCTGATTCCCTTTCTCGCTCTGCGTGCGGGAGCGGGTTCCGAGTACGAGTCCACCGCCAGGCTACTTGTCACGCCTCCAAGCGACGCTCCGACCGGAGTCAGCTTCTCGCCCGACCCTGATCGCTATATCGTTGGCCAGCTCGGAATCTTGCGGAGTGAAAGCATGGCCTTGCAGGTAGCGGCCGTGCTCAAGGGTAAGCCGTCGGTCAAATCTGTGCAGGACTCTGTCACCATCGAGAGCCAACCGGGCAGTGACGTCGTTTCCGTTGGGGCCCGCGATTCAAAGCCACAGCGGGCGCGGGAGATTGCCGATTCCTACGTCAATGAGTACTTCAAATACCTTCGTCAGCAAATCAGTGAGACGCAGAAGCCGGAGCTCGATAGCATCGATCAACAAATTGCGGCGCTGACAAATCGACTAAAAGTCGTCGACGAAAAACTTCGCGATGCGATCTCCCCTTTTCTCCCCGGTGGATCACGCGCCGGATCGGATCGCTCAGCGATTCCCACAGCAGAACAAGTCGCCCCCGAGCTCAACTCGGAGAAGCTGACCCTGTTGACTAGGTACAACGAAATCGTGGCCAATAGGACTCGACAGGAGATCGGGTCGAGGCTGCGCGTGACAAGCCAGATCGTCGAACGAGCGTCGCTGCCGACTATCCCGACCGAGGGAGCCGGTTCGTTGCTGATTCCGGCCGGAGTCTTGGCTGGACTCTTCGGTGGAGTGATCGCCGCAGCCCTTCTCGCCTTTTCGTCACCGAAGGTCCTTGATCGGCGGCGTGTCGAAGAAACAATCGGCGTACCACTTGTCGGGTCCATTCCCCGCGCGTCCGCACTTCCTCGGGATCCTCGAACAGCTGCGGCTGATCTGCCGGAGAATCTCCGCCAGTTCGTTGACGTTTTGCGTGTCCGAGCCGACGGGTTTGCTCGTCCGGGCCGATCGGCCCGTATTCTCGTCGCGGGCGCAGGTGCGGGAGCAGACACCGCCGGCCTCGCTGCTGCGTTGGCCGGGCGATATGCGGCGGAAGGCACACCAACGGTGCTGGTCGATCAAGACAGCCGAAGCCAGGCTCTCACCCGGGTTAACTCTGGCCCCGAGATGCCAGACAAGAGACTGAAGCGTGGCATCCGAGCCCTCGACGCCACCGAAACAGCTCCGGGTCGCGGAGGGGTGCGCTTCGTCGCATACGATCGATCGAATATCGATATGAATGAAGTGACCTCGGAAGGCGCGTCGGGCTCACCGGTCGTCGTCGTTGATGGCGGAGCGCTGATGAGTTCCAGCACGGCGCGCCTCTCGCAAGAATCCGACGTTGTCGTTCTCGCGATTCCTCTCGGTCGACAGCGGAAATCCGAACTCCGGGAGAGTGCAAGTCTCCTACGAAGCCGGGGAAAGGATTTCTTACCAGTCATTTCGCCCGCTGCCCGAGAGTGACGGTGACGGCCGTCTTCGCGCCTTCCGTTCCCGTTTCGCGTGATCGAAGGCTTGCCAAGGGATCGATCGTCTTGCTCCTTCTGACCAGTTTCGCTGGCCGGATCAATCAATTGCCTCTGCCAGGATCCTCCCGACTTCCGCTACTCTTCCTGGGGCTGAGCCTGGCAGGTGCAGGGTATGTTGTCGTTCGAATGGGCCCTCTAGCGACCCGAATACGAGTCCCGTTTGCTGCTCTGGCGATGCTTCTGATCGCCGTGCTTTCGCTGAGTTGGTCGTTCGCCCCGGAGATCACGCAATCCCGAATCAAGAGCTTTTCGGTCCTCGTGGCGACAGCATTGGCCCTTGGGTCTGTTGTGAGCCTTGACGATCTTCGAAATGCCATTTCATCGGCTGCCAGGTTCACGGTTGCCGTGAGCCTCATGACGATTGTCCTCCTGCCTTCATACGGGTCGGTCCCTGAAGCAAACGGGCCGGCCGGATGGACGGGCTTGGCCTTTGCCAAGAACCAACTTGGTTTTGTCGCGTGTATCGGACTTGTCTGCGAACTGGGGCTCGTGGTCGGTCGATTAAATCCGTGGGTCCTCCTTCACTGCGTCGCGATTGTTGGGTCCCGTTCGTCGACGGCGCTTTCCGTCGCACTTGTTATTGTTGTGTTCCATGCTTCGCATACGGTCTTGCGGAAATTGGCGGACCGTGGTCTACGCGCGATCCTTGCCACCCTTATGCTCTGGAGCGGTTCAGGTATCGCTCTCGCGTCGTTATTCAATCTTTCGTTTGTCACGGGACTTTTCGGTAAAGATGCTCGACTCACCGGTCGTGGTGACATCTGGGCACTCGTAATCCGGTCGATCCGCGAACGTCCTGTCCTCGGTTACGGGTGGAATACGATCTGGCCGAGCCAACCTGGCGGCCCCTACTACTCG
>JANMYF010000130.1:0-33717 GCA_031381685.1 Acidimicrobiia bacterium | reverse complement strand
AGCAGGCCGAAGAAGATCCGTGTCATGAGGGTTGCCGATGTGGACCGAGTGATCGACGATGAGCCCGTCACCGTTGTCGCAGACCTGGGCTTTGTAGCCGAACTCGACAGGTTTCCCGAGCCGACCTTTCGCGATCGGTCGGGCATCGGGTTCGTGGAGCGAGACGAGCCGTGAGGCACCGGGCGGGACACCGCCATCGATGCGTGTGCGGGCTTGGGTGATGAGACGGCGGGTCCGTTCCGCAAGGACCGCGAGTTCGTTGAGTCGTCGGCGTGCCGCCCGTTTCGGGCGGCGTTTCGAGTTGCTGATCGCGTCGTACTCGGCGAGGCACTGCTCGGCGAGATCCGCCAGCCTTCCAGTGATGGCAGAGACTTCAGCTTTCGCTTCGTCGGAACGGCGGCGGAGCCACACCCCGATCTCGTGTTGGTGGTGACGTGCCGCCAATGTCCGATCGGTGTACGTCACGGTCAGGCCGGCTGCTTCGACACGACGCATCAACACCGCGATTCGACTGACCGCTTTCGTCAACAACCCGGAGTCTGTCGGGTACTTGATGTCGGCCTCGACCACGGTGGTGTCAACGCGGACCTTGTCCAAGCTGAGGTGCCCGGACTCGGCTGCGAGGCCAAGCAGCACGACATTCAACTCATCGACGACGCCGGGCCCGAGGCGGCGCGTGAGTTTGCGGATCGTCGACTCGTCCGGCACCCGGGCTTCGAGCCCGATCCGACAGAACCTTCGCCATGACAACGAATCGTTCACCTGGACACAGAGCTGTTCATAGCCAAGCTCGAACCGGACTTTCAAGAACAGTAAGCGCAGATACGTTTCCATCGGGATCGATGGTCTTCCTTCCGTCGGGTCGAAGAACGACCGGAACGGCCTGATGAACCGCGGGTCGTCCAGGAGCCGATCAATCTCGGCGAGTTCACCCGACAGCACACGCATGCCTGGTGGGAGGAGCAACTCGAACAACGAACCCGAAGGCCCTAAAGTCCTAAACATCGATGGCCTCTCGCGGACCCCTTGTACAAGAAGGGATCCCAGAGGCCATCGTCACACACCCCCACGCAAAACGCGAGCACCAAAGCCCAGCTCAACCACTATTTCCGGGGGAAGTAGCTAGCAGGTGCTGACGTAGGGCGGACCGTTACCGGCGAACGAGGGTGGACCGCCGCGCCACAGAATCGGCCTCGCCAAGATCCCTGGTCAGCGCAGTGATACGCCGTTCCCGACCGGCTTGGGGGCCGTCCCGACTGCCGTCACGTCGACCGTGTCGTTGGCCGGGAAGCTCGTCGTGCGCCCCTTCCCCTGCCGCTTCGACTCGTACATCGCGACGTCGGCGTTGCGGAGCAACTCGTCGAGATCGCCTCCCCGCTGCATCGCGACGCCGATGCTGGCCCGCGCTCGGTATGGGGTCCCTTCGATCATGACCGGTGTGCCGAGCCCTTCAAGGATGCGTTCGGCCATCGCCGTAGCGGCATCCAGCGACGTCGTCCGGGAAGGGTCTCGTCCGCCAGAGTTGGCGTCCAACACGACGGCGAACTCGTCGCCGCCGAGACGCGCGATCAGGCCGTCGTCGCCCGCAACGGCCCGCAGCACCGAGGCGACGTGCAAGAGCACGCGATCGCCGGCGTCGTGGCCGAAGCTATCGTTGACCTGCTTGAAGTTGTCGAGATCGATGACCAGCGCGGTCGTCTCGTCGGTCCGCTCGGCAAGATGGCTGCGCAACAGCGTGCGGTTGGCGAGACCCGTCAACGAGTCGTGGTTCGCCTGATAGTGCAAGTCCTTGCCGATCTCCGTGAGCCGGTCGAGGGACTGCTCCAACTCTCCGTTCTCCAGGCTGACGACGATCTGCGCGCAGAATGCGCCGAACTGTCGCTGCGCTGTCCGATCGAACACCAAGGGGGTCCCCACACGGTCGGCGACCAGGAGCATGCCGACTGCGGCTCCGCCCTGCATCGTGAACCAACTGACCATCATGTCGCGCGCCTCGAGGCCATCCAGCAACGGGTGTGACACGTCGTCGCCGCGGGTGAGGACCTGGACGACGCCGTCGGCCGGCCGGTCGGGCTCCAACGAGAGGAAATCCGGGCGCGGCGCACGCTCACCGCCGGCGTGGACCCGCAGCCATTCGCCATGGCCCCGCCGAATGGCGACCTCGGCGTACTCCGTGCGGAACACGGTCCGCGCCCGATCGAGCACTTCGGCCAGCCCGTCCTCGAGCACTTCCGATTCCTGGAGCACTCGGGTCGTGCCGTAGAGGAACTCGACGTTGTTGCGCTCCTGTCGCTCGTTCATGAACAGTCGAAGCGCACCGTAGAGGAGCAAGACGGGGATCACGGACAGCCCGGCGACCACGGGAGAGACCGATCCTGCCGTTCCTGCCAGCGCGCCGAACGAAGCTGAGGCTGCGCTCGTGATCGTGCCGAACATTGCCGTCCGGAGCACTCCGTCGCCTTGGAAGGATCCCGCGGCGAGCGAGCGGACCGCGACGACGAGCTGGGTCGAGACCGCCGACGAGAGCACCACGGCCGAAGCAACGCCGATCCATAGGGTCGCAGTCGACGGCCGGTCCGGAACGATGACCGCGGCAACCACGAAGGAAAGGGCGCACGTCAGCGATCCAGAGACGACGTTGTACACGAGACGGATACCTGGGTGACGTTGCGCGGCAAGCGATACGGACAGGCCGATGGCGACGGCCGCGACCGCTGACCTAGGACCGAAGACGGCAATGCCGATGGTGATCGGGATGTCCACGAAAGAGAACGTGTGCGAGTCCGAACGGAACACGAAGGAAACCGTGAGCAGCTCTGACACCGCCACCGCAACAACAAGTGCAAAGAACCAGAACACGCTGGGGCGATGCCCGCTCAACGGCCTTGCCGAGGGGACGAACGTGAGCACGGCGGCACACACTGCGAGCGCGCCGCTGAACGTCCACACGCGTCGCTGCTGAGCCGTGTTCATGCTCCTCGAAACATCGGTCAGCAGGGAGATGGGGTTGAGTGGGAGTTCGAGCTCGTACGAACGTTCGGGAAACGACTGATGGCCGCTGAGGCGGCCGTCAGCTCTGTCCGTTACCGTCAAGCTCGGGACGACCAGAATGCATCCGCACTCGGGTTGGAGGGTCAGCCGCCCCAGCCAACGCGGGCTGGCTCGACGACGGCTTTGGCGGCGTGGACCGGCTGTATGGTCATCGCCGCACCACCGCCAAGCAGGGCTAGTGAGAGGCCTGCCACGGCGAGCCGGTTCCGCATCCGGCCGCGCCGGCGGGCCTGGGAGGTACGGGGGGCGCTCTCGTTGTTCTTGTTATCCATGATGTTCAGCTGCTCCTTGGTTGGGAAGTTCCAGGCCATTGAACGCTTGGAGTGGTCAAACTGCAAGCACTTCGGGTCCTTCAGCCTGGCAGATTGCACCCCGGGACCCATGTCCTGCCCACCCTCCGTGCGCTATGTGCGTGCACTCACCCGTGAGTGACGGTTCACTTGCGAAGGGGCGGGATTCGACCCATCCTCCGGAACGAGCCGCGAGGCATCCACTCCCACGCCGTCCCACAACCTCAAACCCGCCGAGCAACAACGAACGGTCGACTCAGCCACCTTCACGCCGAGGGTTGCAGCAGGGGCCGTGACACTCAACGTCGCCTTACAGCTCGGCAGCCGTGAACACCCAAGGGCCCGGCGGAATCGCGACCAGATCGAAGTGCTCCGACCCGGCTCTTTCGTTCATGCCGATTGACCGGTTGAGCATCTTGCGAACCTGTGCTGGTGTGACTCCGACAGCGCGGAGATCGGCCAACGTCACCGCGCCGTCGCGTTTGGAGAGCCGCTCGCCCGACGGTGAGACCACCAGAGGAATGTGCACGTACGATACCGGCGAAATGCCTAGTAATTCGGCGATGCGCGCCTGGGGTGCTGCAGAACTGAGCAGGTCATCGGCCCGCACGACCTCCTCGACGTTTTGGTAGGCGTCGTCCACGACGACGGCGAGGTTGTATGCCGGAACGCCATCGTTGCGCCGGATGACGACATCGTCGACGGGCAGTTCCACGCGACCGCGGAACAGGTCGTTGACGATCGTTGTGCCGTGACCGCGAAGCCGAAGGGCCGGCCGGCGGCCGGCGGCGTGATGGTCAGCGCGCTGATGATCGGTGAGTGTGCGGCAGGTGCCCGGGTATCCGGGCGACTCCATCGGGCCGTTCGGCGCACGCACGGCCTCGGCGATCTCCCGTCGCGTGCAGAAGCATTCGTACGTGTGGCCGGCGGTGGCGAGCGCGTCGATCGCCTCGTGGTGGGCGTCGAAACGTGTCGACTGCACGAGGGGTTCGCCGTCGAAGTCCAGTCCCAGAACGAGGAGATCGCGGAGCTGACCGATCTGATGCTCCGGTCGCGAGGTGACCCGGTCGAGGTCCTCGAAGCGGAGCACGAAGTGTCCCCCGGTGGACCGGGCGCACAGCCAGGCAATCAGCGCCGTGCGGAGATTCCCGACGTGGAGGTCACCCGTCGGCGAGGGCGCGAATCGACCGTTGGCCACGGCTCCAGTCAACCCGCGTTTTCGTGCTGAGACGCGAAGCGAGGCCGGTTCGTCGCCCCCCGACGAAGAACCGGCCTCGGAGAAGCGTGGTTCAGCGGCCGGGCTGGGGCAGCGTGCGGAGGTAGGGCTTGACCGTTGTCCAACCGTCCGGGAAGAGGGTCTTGGCCTCGTCGTCGCTCACGGCGGCGCCGATGATCACGTCTTCGCCGCTCTTCCAGTCGACGGGCGTGGCGACCTTGTACTGGGCGGTGAGCTGGAGCGAGTCGATCGTGCGGAGGATCTCGTCGAAGTTCCGGCCGGTGGAGGCCGGATAGGTGAGCGAGAGCTTGATCTTCTTGTCTGGGCCGATGACGAACACCGAGCGCACGGTGAAGGTGTCGCTGGCGTTCGGGTGGATCATGTCGTACAGGTCGGCGACCTTCTTGTCGGGATCGCCGATCATCGGGAAGTTCACCGCGGTTCCCTTGACCTCTTCGATGTCCTTCTCCCACTCGAGGTGCGAGGCGACGGAGTCGACCGAGAGTCCGATGACTTTCACATTGCGCTTCGCCCATTCGCCTTTGAGGGCGGCGACGCGGCCGAGTTCGGTCGTGCACACCGGGGTGAAGTCCTTCGGGTGGCTGAACAGCACTCCCCAGGAGTCGCCCAGCCACTCGTGGAAGCTGATGGTGCCGTGGGTGGTCTCAGCGGTGAAATCCGGTGCAACGTCGCCAATGCGCAGGCTCATGATGTTCCCCTTCGGAGGTGACTCGAACGAAGCGAACACGATAGCCGAGAAATCCGACCAGTTTTGTCGGGAATTGCGTTGGGAGAGAGGTTGCCCCATATATGGGGGCAGAACACCTCCTAACGCTCACAGAGGCGTTTTGCCGCACCGGGTGCTGCACCGGGTGCCGCGCATCAGACGCGGACGCTCGCCGGTCCCCTCTGTCGAGCCACGCGGGCGGGCGCGACGATGGGTCAACCGTATTGGTCAGGCCGGGCCGGCGGCGGGCGGCTCGCGGTGGAGCAGGAAGGTGCCGGTGGCCTTGCTCACCAGTTGACCGTCCGCGTCGAGCACTCGGGCTTCGGCGAACGCCACCTGTTTCGTGATGCGCACCACGTCGCCGCGCAGTGTCAGACGGTCGCCAACCTTCGCGGTTCGCAGGAACTCGCCCTTCATCTCGAGTGTCGCCTTGGTGCGGTCCCGCCCGTCGCAGGCGGTGTTGATGGCGAAATTCATGAGCGCGTCCAGCACGATGCCGTGTACTCCGGCCTGCACGATGCCGTGCGGATTGGCGGCGAGCGGCGCCGGTTCCCAGCGCCCCGTGCACCACCCTTGGTCTTTCGTCGACTCAGCGATTCCGTAGGCATCGATTGACGCGCCGATTCCGGCGATGATGCCCATTCCCCCGTCGCCGAGCCAGCGGTCCATGTTCTTCATGCCCGCCACCGTAGGGCGGAGCGGTGCGCACGAACCAGCCGAGGTGGCATCGTTGACCCGTGCCGAACGAGTTGCCCGAGGGGTTGTCGAACGACCCGGGGAACGACCCCGGGCACGGTACCTCGGACGACGTGTCGATCGAGGCCACCGGCAACGCAACACTCGTCGCCCGACTCGTTCGCGATGCATGGGACGGAACGGTCGATCCGCGTTCGTCGGGTCACCGCGTCACCGGCGACGATGTCACCGAGGCGCTCGAACGCGGAGCGACCGCCATCGTTGCCCGGCTCGACCACACGCCGATCGGCTGCGTGCTCGCGGCACCGACAACCGACGGGCGGACGGTCGAGATCAGCAAGCTCGCCGTCCTCCGCGAGCATCGGGGTCGCGGCATCGCGGCGAGACTGATCGACGAAGCGGCCCGGTTCGCCTTCGGTCTTCGGGCTGAACGACTCCTTCTGGCCGTCAGCGCGTATCAACCGCGCCTGACCGCGTTGTACGCCCGCCGGGGGTTCGTCGTGGCGCCGAACGAGTCGTACGCCGGGGCTTCGGCGACGAGTCCGACGCCCATCGTCATGACCCGCACGCCGGTTCTGGCCCCGTTCGATCTGACGGCTGATCCGATCGGCGCGGCCGTGACGGCCCTCGGACGCGGTGGCCTGGTCGTCCTGCCGACCGAGACCGTCTACGGGCTCGGCGCCAACGCCCGTGATCCACTCGCCGTGCGCCGCGTCTTCGCCGCGAAGGGCCGTCCGGTCGATCACCCCCTGATCGTGCACCTGGCCGATCCGTCCGGGCTCGACGAATGGGCCGTGGACATTCCCCAAGGCGCCCGCATGCTCGCGGCGAACTGCTGGCCTGGGCCGCTCACGCTCGTGCTCCGCCGTCACCGCTCCGTTCCCGACGAGGTCACCGGCGGCCGCGAGACCGTTGCGGTCCGCGTTCCGTCGCATCCCGTCGCCCTCGCCGTGCTCGGATTGTTCGGAGACGGGATCGCCGCGCCGTCGGCCAACCGCTTCGGCCGGGTGTCCCCGACGACGGCTGCCGATGTCCGTGCCGATCTCGCTGGCGCACTCGTCGACGGGCTCGACGTAGTGCTGGACGGCGGTCCGTCAATGGTCGGCGTCGAGTCGACGATCGTCGAGTTGGTCGGCGACGTTCCTCAGCTGCTGCGTCCCGGCGGGCTCCCGGTCGAACGGGTTGAGGAGGTGTTGGGGCAATCGGTCCTCCGTGTGCCGACGGGTCCGTCCCGGGCTCCCGGGATGCTCGCCGCCCACTACGCGCCTTCTGCGGCCGTACGGGTGGTGACGATGGGCGGGGCACGGGACGCCCTGGGAGGGCTCACCGGGCCGACGGGCTTCCTCGGACCGCGCGCCGTGCCGCTGCCCCATGCCGTCTTCCGCCTCGAGGCACCGGAGCCCTACACCGCCGGTGCGCTCGCGCCAGTCCTGTACCGGTCACTGCGTCTCGCCGACGAACTCGGTCTTGCGACCCTTGTCGTGGTGGCCCCCGATGGTGACGGCCTCGGCCCCGCTGTTCGCGATCGTCTCGCCCGGGCGGCGCATCGGGACTGATCGGGTTGGGCGATCTTGGCGTCTGCGTGGGAAAGTGGGATATCCGAATAACTTGACCGCCGGGTCAAGTGCTGCCCCTTGCCCGAGGAGTTCTCATGCCCACTGCTGTGATCGTCGATGCCATCCGCACCCCGCTCGGTCGCCGGAACGGCAAGTTGAAGGAGTGGCACCCGGTCGACCTCGCGGCAGAGACCTTGAAGGCCATCGTCCAGCGCACCGGCATCGACCCTGCGCTCATCGACGACGTCGTGATGGGCTGCGTGATGCAGGTCGGCGAGCAGGGACTCAACATCGCCCGCAACGCCGTCCTCGCCGCGGGATGGCCCGAGTCCGTCCCGGGTACCACGGTGGACCGCCAGTGCGGTTCGTCGCAGCAGGCCGCTCACTTCGCGGCGCAGGGCGTCATCGCCGGGGCGTACGACATCGTCGTTGCCGCCGGTGTCGAGAACATGAGCCGGGTGCCGATGGGCGCGTCCGTGGCGTCGGGCCCGGGCAAGCCGATGGGTGATCTCGTCGCTGAGCGCTACAAGCCTCTCGGTGGGCTCGTACCCCAGGGCATCTCGGCCGAGCTCATCGCGGAGAAGTGGGGACTGTCCCGCGACGACATGGACGCGTTTGCCGCCGAGAGCCACCAGCGTGCGGCCCGGGCGACCGCGGAAGGTCGTTTTGAGCGGGAGATCCACCCGGTCATGGGCGCCGATGGCGAGATGATGACCAAGGACGAGGGCATCCGGCCGGACTCGTCGCCGGAAACCCTCGCCAAGCTGAAGCCCGCGTTCCTCCCCGAAGGTAGGGTCACGGCCGGTAACTCCTCGCAGATCACCGACGGATCAGCGGCAATCCTCATCATGAGCGAGGAGAAGGCGGTAGCGCTCGGGCTGCGGCCGCGTGCCCGCTTTGTCCAGTTCACCCTGGCCGCCGAGGATCCGCGGATGATGCTCACGGCGCCGATCCCGGCCACCAAGAAACTGCTCGCGAAGGCCGGGCTCACCGTTGACGACATCGATCTCTTCGAGGTCAACGAGGCGTTCGCCAGCGTCCCGCTGGCATGGTTGAAGGAACTCGGTGTCGACCCGGCGAAGATGAACGTGAACGGCGGCGCCATCGCCCTCGGGCACCCGCTCGGCGCGTCCGGCGCACGCATCATGACGACCATGCTCAACGAGCTCGAGCGCATCGGCGGTCGCTACGCGCTGCAGACGATGTGCGAGGGCGGCGGCATGGCGAATGCCACGCTGATCGAGCGGATGTAGGGAAGCAGTCCAACCGCAGGGGTGGGCGCGGCGGTCAGGTTGCCGCGCCCAACCGGTACCCTTGGCGACGTGCTCTGGACGCTCTTCAAGGTGGTCATTGCCTTCGGCGTGGGCTACATGATCTTTCGCGCCGGGTTTGCCATGATCCGCGGCATCGCCATGCCGATCCCGGCTCCGCCCCCCGACGGCGAGCTGCGCCGAGTCAATCTGCGCTACCGGTGCCCGTCGTGCGGCACGGAGATCCGCATGGTCAAGTCCGACGTGGTCGACCCGGTTCCGCCGCGCCACTGCATGGACGAGATGGATCTGATCGCCGTCGACGGCGAGGCAATCGAGGCGTGAGCGCCTGACGCGACGTTCTCCCCAGGCTGTGGATAGCTCTGGGGAGAAATCACACCGGTGTAACTCCGCTGAACGGCGTTCGGGGCCGATCGGGAACCCGAACGTGTGCTACTTGAGCTGTGTGGCCGCGGCGAACCCGCCGGTGATCGACACCAGTCCACCCAGCAGGTAGAAACCGGAGCGACCACCCGGCAGCACGCCGACGTAGTAGTTGATGATCAGCAGCATGCCGAGGATCAAGAAGAACGCGAGAGCCGGGATGACCCACGGTTTGGTCACTTGGTCGGCGGTTGCCTCGTCGTGGGGGCTCGGAGGGGTGTAGCGCCCGCTGTTGACATAGGCGGGAGTCTTCTCGGCCGGTCCCGTCGACGGCTTGGCGGCGTCTCGCGAGTCGCTGTTCTTCGAAGGACCTTTCGCCTTCTGCACGGTCCCCTTTGGTGTGAACCGTCCACCTTGGAGCGCCGCCCGTCGGGCGCCGCTGATCTTGGTCTTGGGTTTGTCTGGAGAGGCCACGCCTCAAGAGTACCGATGCGCTCGGCCCGGGGCCGCATACCAGCGCGATCGTGGGCTGGAGAAAGCGTCAGCGCGACCGAGTGTCCGCCGCTACCGTGCAGTGCCGTGGCGCGTGTTCTGGTGATCGACAACTACGACTCGTTTGTGTACAACCTCGTCCAGTACCTCGGTGAACTCGGTGCCGAGCCGATCGTTCATCGAAACGATGCGATCACCGTCGAGGAGATCCGAACGATGGATCCGGATGCGATCCTGGTCTCCCCCGGTCCCGGTCGTCCGGAGGATGCAGGCATAAGTCAGCAGGTCATCGCCGAGCTGGGAGCGCACATCCCGCTGCTCGGCGTCTGTCTCGGTCATCAGGCGATCGGGCAGGTCTTCGGCGCCGACGTGGTCCGGGCGCCGACGCTGCTCCACGGGAAGACGTCTTCGGTCAACCACCGGGGTCTTGGTGTGCTTGCCGGACTGTCGATGCCATTCACCGCCACCCGTTACCACTCACTGGTCATCGATCCGGCATCGATGCCCGACGAGCTCGAGGTCACCGCGACCACGGACGACGGCATCGTCATGGCGGTGCGTCACCGTACGCATCCGATCCACGGTGTCCAGTTCCATCCCGAGGCCATCCTCACCGAGGGCGGCCATCGGCTGCTGCAGAACTTCCTCGCCCTCGCGCGGTAGGCGGGTCGGGTCAGGCCGGCGCCGTGGTGGGTGTCTGGGCGGTGACCGGCACCGGCGTCGGCGACGGTGTTGGTGCGGGGGTTGGTGCGGGTGTCGGCTCCGGGGTGGGGGCCGGGGTGGGGGCCGGCGTCGGGGCCGGCGTCGCCTCAGGCGAGGCGGTTACGACGGTGGTGTTGTCGGTCGGGACCGTACGCCGCACACGAGACGTGGTGGTCTCGTTCGACAGCACGCCGACGCGGATCACCACCGTGGCGCCCGGCTCGGCCTCCGTCCCGGCGCTCGGCGTTTGCGACATCACGCGCTGCACATCGCCCGGATCGCTCACCGCACGCGATGTCGCGTCGACCTTGAACCCGGCGCCGACGAGCGTCGCTGTGGCTTCGGCCTGGGAGACGCCGATGACGCTGGGTACGGCGAGCCCCTTACCGGCGGAGACGAAAATGACGACGGGCGAACCGCGATCGACCTTGGCTGCTGCGGCCGGTTCGGTTCGGACCACCGTGCCTTTCGGGACCGTCGGGGAGGCCTCCTGCTGCACGGCGACCCGGAACCCGATCTTGGTGAGGTCGATGCGGGCGTCGTCGGGCGATTTCCCGGCGACGTCGGGGATCTCTACCGTGAGCGTCGCCTTGGCCACGAACACCGTGACCGTCTGCCCGGCGGTCGCGTCGGAGTCGGGGGCCGGGTCCTGTCGGATGACCGTGCCCGGTGCCGCGGTGTCGTTCGGCTCTTCGACGGCGACCATCACGTAGCCACCGGCCAGAAGCTTCGAACGGGCCACCTCGACGGTGTCGCCGATCACGGACGGGATCACCGGCTTGTCGACGCCGGTCGACACGTAGATCGTGATCGTGGCGTTCTTCGCCACCTTGGCACCGGCGGCCGGCTTGGTCTTGAACACCACGTTGGCGGCGAAGGTGTCGTTCGGTTCGAGCAGGGGACTCACCACGAGGCCGGCAGCCGCGACGACGCGGTTCGCCTCGCCCGATTCCTGTCCGACGACATTCGGCACTTCGATCGTGGCGCTCGAGTCCTGCAACACGCCGAGTTGGCGGGCCAGCAGGAACAGGAGAGCGCCGAGGATGGCGAGCAGGGCGGCAAGAACGATGAGGTAGAGGCCGTTCCGCTTCCGCTTACCGTCCAAACGGGCGAGGTCCGACGTGACGCGAACCTCGTCGTCGGGGAGCGCCACCGTTCGCCGCCGTCCGGGCGACGGCGGAGCCACGACAGTGGCGTCCTCGGTTTCGACATCCGATCCAATGGCGACAAGCGCAGCTTCGCGCCGGTCGCCGATCGGCTGGTCAGCGGGCCGCGTGAGGATGGCGGTCGGTTCGTCGACGGAGCCATCGGACGGAAGGAACGGTCGTGCCGCGAGGCGCTGCTCACGCAAGCGGATCAACGCGTCGCGTTGGTCAGTGGTGGTTGCGAAGCGCTCCGAAGGCACCTTTGCCATGGACCGTCCGATGATCGACTGGAGGCTCTTCGGAACCTTGGGATTCTTCTTGATCGGCGCCGGGGGGATGGTCTCCAGGGCGCGCTCGCGAACCACGCTGACCGTCTCGCCCGGGAACGGCGGGAGGCCGGTGACCATGTAGTACGCAACCGCACCCACTTGATACACGTCGGTCCGAACATCGGTCGGTTCTCCCCGGAAGGATTCGGGGGCACGCCACAGCGCCTGGTCCCATCGGACCTCCGGCGGATTCCAGTCCGGGGCGAAGGCACTCGCGAGCGCGACCTCGGAAATGCGTACATCACCACGCGCAGAGACCGTCACCAGGTCGGGGGTGAGTCCGGCGTGGAGCACACCCTCGCGGTGGCAATGGTCGAGGACCGACGTGATACCGATCAGCACGTGAAGCGCCCGCTCGACCGGGAGCGGACCGTTCGACGCGACGTAGTCGGTCAGGGTGCGATCGCTGTTGTGCTCGGTGACGAGGAAGTACGTCGGCCCGGGGCGACCGTCGATGCCTTCGACCTCGCGTCCCCAGTCGAGCACTCCGACGAGTCCGGGATGCGTGAGGTTGGCGGCGGCCTGCGCCTGCAACCGGAACCGATCGACGAAGGTCGGGTCGGCTGCGAGCTCCGGGAGGAGCGCCTTCACGGTGACGGCGCGATCGAGAAGGGTGTCGTGCGCGTCGAAGTCGTCGGTCAGCAGCCCTCGACCCCGACGCTGATCGAGTCGGTAACGGTTGTTCACGACGATGTCTTGCAAGCCCATGATTGCCTCAGACGCTAGTGGGCGAGGGTTGACGAGAAGTGGGCATGGCGCGCGGTGCCGCCACCGGGTCGGCGCGGGTCATCGCCGATTCGCCTGTGCCGCGAGCGCGGCCTCGAGCACTTGACGGGCAACCGGCGCCGCGACTCGACCGCCAGTCGCGGTGCTCACCTCGGGTTGGTTTTCGACGATCACGGCGACGGCGACCGTCGGATTCTCGGCGGGGGCGAAGCCGATGATCCAGGCGTGCGCCGTCTTGCGGCCGGTCTGAGCGGTTCCTGTCTTTGCCGCGACCTGAACGCCGCTGATGGCGACGCGTTGCGCAGTGCCTTGGTTGACGACGTCGATCATCAGGTCGCGGATCTTCGTCGCCGTCTCCTCGGACACGGCTCGCCGCCACTCGTTGCGGGGTTCACCGCGGACCTTGGATCCGTCCGAATCGCGGATCTCCTGCATCACATGCGGTTCCATGATCACGCCTCCGTTGGCGACCGCGGCGGCGACGAGGGCCATCTCGAGAGGGGTGGCGGCCACCTCGCCCTGCCCGAGTGCGGCCTGGGCGAGCTGGGGATCGTTGCGGTTGAAGAAGGGCACTTCGGGGAAGGTCGAGGCGGCAGCACCGGGCGAGAGGTCGAGGGGCGGTGTGCGGTTGAAGCCGAACGCGACGGCGCCGTCGTGGAGCCTCTCCGGTCCGAGGTCGAGGCCGAGCTGGGCGAATGCCGTGTTGCACGACACGCGGAAGACGACCGGGAGGGTCCCTCCGCATTCGCTTCCGCCGAAGTTCCGCAGCGGTCGCTGGGTGAACCGGAGGGGGAGGGCGCGGAGCTGCGGGTACACCGGCGTCTCCAGCCCGATCACTTCGGTCTCGAGGCCAGTCGCGGCGGTGATGGCCTTGAACGTGGAGCCCGGTGGGTACCGCTCACGATACGACCGGGCGAGCAACGGTTTGGTGGGGTCGTCGCGGAGGCGTTCGTACGCGGTGCGTGTCGTGTCGACGTCGGTGGACGCCAGCGGGGTCGGATCGAAGCGAGGCGTCGAGACGGCCGCGAGGATTGCTCCCGTGCGGGGATCGATGGCGACCACTGACCCGCGGCGATTGCCGAGCGCCTTCGCGGCGACTCGTTGGACCCGATCGTCGACGGTCAGCGTCACGTCGCTGGTGACGGTCTTCGACGCGAGGAGATCCCGGAGGCGCTGCGGGGAGAGGTTGACCTTTCGCCCGGCCAGGTCGGCGTTGTAGGTGTGCTCGACCCCCGTGGTGCCGTAGACGAACGAGAAGTACCCGGTCAGGTGGCCGTAGAGCGAACCGCCGGGATACTCGCGGACGTAGGCATACCGACTCTGTGGGTCGGGGTTCTTCAACGACTCGGCGAGGACCTTGCCGTCGGCGGTGAGGATGCGCCCCCGCTGCTGTCCGAAGTCGCGTTCGGCGTTGCGCGAGTTGCGCGGATCGCTGGCGAGGTCTTCGGCCTTGATGACCTGCAGCACGTTGAGCTGCACGATCATGGCGAGGAAGAGGACGACGAGGGCGATGCCGAGTCGTCGGATCTGTGTGTTCATCGACCCTCGCCGCCGAGCATCCTGGTCTCGTCTTCGTTCCCGCCCCCGAAGCCGTCGCCGTCCGTGGCCGTTCCGTGGCCACGGAGCGTCGGCGTGTTCTTCTCCTTTCGCTCCTGACGGCGCTGTCGCCAGCTGAGCGGCTCGGGTTCGCCGAGCCGGGCGTTGGAATCGTGGGAGATCCGGGCGAGCAGCGCAAGCAAGATGTAGTTGACGACGAGGGACGAGCCGCCGTAGCTCACGAACGGCAGGGTGACGCCGGTGAGCGGGACGAGGCGGGTGACACCGCCGACGATGATGAAGGTCTGCATTCCGAGGATGGTCGTGAGACCGACAGCGAGCAGCTTGTCGAACGCGGTGTCGGCACGAAGCGCAATGCGGAGCCCCGCGCCGACGAGGAGCAGGAAGCACAGCAGCACGGCGGTCGTACCGAAGAGACCGAGTTCCTCGCCGATCGCGGCGAGGATGAAGTCGTTGTACGACGCCGGGATCCGCGTGGGACGCCCCTGGGCAAGGCCGGTGCCGGTGATCCCACCCGACCCGAACGCGAATGCGCTCTGCACGAGTTGGTAGCCGCTTCCGGACGCATAGCTCCACGGGTCGAGCCACGTGGTGACCCGGGTCTGTACGTGCCCGAAGAGCTGGTAGGCGGTGATTGAGCCGGCCGCGAACATCGCCACGCCGAGGCCGAGGAACGCGGTGCGGCCGGTGGCGACCCACAGCATCGATACGAAGAGGGTGAAGAACAGCAGCGAGGAGCCGAGGTCCTTCTCGGCGACCATCACCGCGATGGAGAATCCCCACGCCAGCAGAATCGGTCCGAGGTGACGGAACTCGGGGATGTGCGCGCCGAACACCCGACGTCCGGCCACGGCGAGGAGCTCGCGTTTTTCGACGAGGTAGGCGGCGAAGAACAGGGCCAGCGTGAGCTTGGCGACCTCGCCGGGTTGGAACGTGATCGGTCCAAGGCGTGCCCAGATGCGCGAGCCGTTCCGTTCGTAACCGATGCCCGGCACAAGCGGCGCAAGCAACAGGGCGATGCCGGCGAAGAAGAACGTGTAGCGGGTGTATTGCAGTCGCTTCGCCTCGCGCACGATGACGATGGTGGCGATGTAGCAGCCGATGCCGACCCCGGTCCACGCGGCCTGCTTGTTGGCGAGGTCAGGGCGGAGCCGGACGATGAAGACGTAGCCGATCCCGTTCAGCACCGCGGCTATCGAGAGGATCGTGGCGTCGGCGAACTTGGCGTAGCGGCGCGTCGCAATATGCGCGCTGATCAGTAGCGCGGCGACGACGCCGACGAATGGGCGGATGTTCGTCGGCACGGTCGCCGTCTTGCCGAGCGAGACCAGCGTGTAGGCGCTCGCGGTGAGGGCCACGGCGAGGACCATGAGTCCGAGCTCGGTCCGTCGACGGGGTACGGCCAGTCGGGTGAGGCGCGCCACCGACTACCGCGGCTTCTTGGTTGTGGTCGTCGTGGCTGCTGTGGTGGTCGTCGTGGCGAATGGGTCGACGACCGCGGCCGGTACTGGATCGCTGACGGTGTCGCTTTCGGTCACGGCGGCCGTGTCGGCTGCGATTTCCGTCGCGGTCGAGGAGACCGACGTGTCGGCGGTGGTGTCGCCGGGCGACGTCGTCGTTTCGAGCGTGAGCGACAGCAGCGTCGTTTCCGTGACGGTGCCCGTCGTCGGCTCGGTGTCGGAGGTCGGATCGTTCTGAATCGTCCAGACCACGACGCCGGCGATGGCGGCGAGACAGGCCAGGAACAGCACGACGCGCAGGTTCACCATCCACGGGCGTCGGGGCGCCTTCGGCTTGGGAGGCGAGCTGGTTCCGGCAGAACCTGCCGCTCGTGCTGCCTGTTCACCCGGGGAGCGGATGGCGTCAGCGCCCTTCGGTGTTCTCGCTTCGCTCGTCGTCAAGCCGCTTCCGTCGAGGCCGCTGACGACATCCACGACGATGACGGTGACGTTGTCGCGCCCACCGTGATCGACGGCCTCGCGAACGAGAGCCGCCGCTGCTTCCTGCGGGTCGCGTAGCTGGCGGAGGGTCGCCGCGATGGTCTGGTCGGAGAGCTCGGTCGGAAGGCCGTCAGAACAGATCAGGAATCGGTCACCGACGATGGGGACGATCTCGAGCACGTCACACTCGACGTCGGGCTCGACACCGAGTGCACGGGTGAGGACCGACCTGCTCTTGTGGGTGCGGGCGTCGACGGCCGAGAGCTTCCCTTCCCGTTGGAGCTCTCCCACGACCGAATGGTCCTCCGACAGTTGTTCGAGGTCGCCGCCGCGCAGCCAGTACGTGCGGGAGTCCCCGACGTTGATCACGAGCAGCAGAGCTGGCGCGGTCGCGTCGCCTTCGACGACTGCGATTCCGGTAAGCGTCGTGCCCATGCCGCGGAGGTCCGGGTCGTTCCTCGCCCTCGTGAGAATGCCGAGATTCGCAGTCTCGACCTGCGCGACTACCTCGTCAGCGCGCAGCGTGCCCTCACTGGGACCGAGTCGGGCCAGTGTCTCGACGGTGAGCTGTGCCGCGACCTCGCCGCCGACGTGACCGCCCATGCCGTCGGCCACGATGAACAGTCGATCGTCGACGATGAGGAAGCGATCCTGATTGTTCGTACGGACCCGCCCGGCGTTCGTGGACGCACCGGCGCGAAGGCGTACGCGATGGTCGGGAAACTGCACCGAGTCGCCGCTTCCGTCCGTCGCTGTCATGGGTGCACTTACTTCTTGATTTCCAGCACGGTGTCGCCCATCGCGAGGCGATCGTTCGGAGCGATCGGGATCGGTCCGCCGACGCGCTTGCGGTTCAGGTAGGTGCCGTTCGTGGAGCCGAGGTCCTCCACGAAGTACTGACCGTCACGGCGGAAGATCCGGGCGTGCAGCTGGGAGATCAAAGGATCTTCGATCGACACGGCGCATCCGGCGGCACGACCGATGGTCATCTCGTCCGACATCGGGAACGTGCGTCCACGGCGTTCCGGCGGCTCGACGATCTTGAGCTCGAACGAGCGGACCGCGCGCCGGCCCGTCTTCGGGGCGAGTGGGCGCTCGTGGGCACTCGACACGGCCTCGGTGGCGGCCTGCCCGCCGCCGTCTGATCCGCTGCGTACGCGTTCGGCCAGCGAGCCGCGCTCGGCGTGGATCTCCACCCAGACCGCCCGCACGACACGCGCGAGGAACAGGTACAGCCCGGCGAGGAAGGCCAGCTTCAAGACGGTGAGGACCGAGTCGCTCATCGTCGGCTCGGCTCCGTCATGGAGTACGTGATCGTCGTCGTGCTGATCTGGATGCGGTCACCGTCGGCGAGTGGGAGGCCGAGGGCATCGGCCGGCACCCCTCGGCCGTTGAGCTTGGTGCCGTTGAGTGATCCGAGGTCGAGCACGGTGGCCCGGCCCTTGAAGATGCGCACCTCGGTGTGCTCGCGCGAAACGTTTGGGTCGGACAGGACGATGTCGCACTCGTTCGAGCGGCCGATCACGATCGGATCGGCGTTGCGGAGGGCGACGACTGTTCCGTTGGACAGCTGCAGCCAACCGATCGGAGCCTCCTCCCGGTGCCCCGGGCGGATCTCCGCGGTGACCTGGAATCGTCCTGAGCGCAGGGACTCGTCGGTGACGATTTCGACCATCGCCGGACCCTTGAGCGTCAGGCGCTCGTCGCGGGCGTAGGTCTCCACCATCTCGGCCAGCTCGGTGACGAGGGTTTCGCCGAAGGGGATCAGCCGGGCATAGTCGTCGGAGGACACACTGCAGGCGAAGGCGTTGGGGGCCACCCGTTCACCCTTGACACCGACCGTGGTGCCGAGATCCATCTCCCGAACCATCCGGCGTCCGAGCTCAACTGGTCGCACATGGGTGCGGAACACCCGGGCGAAGCTTCCTTCGACCAGCTGCTCCAGACGCCGTTCGATCCCCTGGAGTCCCATCGTGCCCACCGAGGTTAGCGACGACCTGTCGCCTGGCCGGTCCGCCACTGATTCACTGGCCGGAGGCCTCCGGTGCTCGGCTACGATCTACCGGCTGTTCACTCGGGCGAGTGGCGAAATGGCAGACGCACTAGCTTCAGGTGCTAGCGAGGGAAACCTCATGGGGGTTCAAGTCCCCCCTCGCCCACCACGTTCTTCGGCGGCGGGCCCCGCCTCCGCTTCGCGGAGAGATGTTGCGCTGGATCGCTCTGGGAGCGACCCAGCGCTACAAGTCCCAGCCTCGTACCGCGGCGGGAAGGGCTTTCGGCCCTGTTCTGCATGGCTACCTGTTCGTACGCTGAAGGCGACAGCGAGAAAAGGTGGTGTCGCGTGAAGCCAACCATGTACGACGAGGTCGGAGGCGAGACGGTCGTTCGGGAGCTTGTCGGTGACTTCTATCAACGGGTGTTCGCCGACCCGGAGCTCAGGCCGTTCTTCGACGACGCTCACCGGGACCGGCTCGAGCGCATGCAGTTCGAATTCTTCAGCGCCGCACTCGGTGGCCCGATCGAGTACTCCGGCACCTCGTTGCGTGATGCCCACGCCCGCCACCACATCGGCACCGCGCAGCTGACCCTGTTCACCCAGCACCTGCTGGAAACGATGAGCGACAAGAACCTCTCGTCGGCTGCCGTCGACATGATCATCGACCGCATCTCCCGCTACTCGGACGACATCGTCGGCGGCTCGGCGGAAGACGGCTGACCCGCAATCAGCGCGCCGACCTCTACTTCGGCGAGCTAGGCGGCCGCCGCGGTCGCGGTGGCACCACGACCTCGGGGTCGAGGGCGGCGCGGACCCCGTCGCTGAAGCGGGCGAGCATCACGCCCCACGCACGTTCCATGTACCGCGCCTCAGCGTCCGAGCGGACGAGCTGATGCAGTTCGAGGTGGCACCCGCCAGAACGCGAGGTGATCTCGAGATACGCGCGCTGGCCGGCACCGGGCACGGGGACCTGTTCGGCCTCGAAGTCCCACGTCATGACGATGAGTGACGGCTCGATCACATGGTCGTAGGTGCCGCGGACGCGCAGTCCCCACTCCATGTCGGCGGCAAAGTGACCATCGACCAACGTGACAGGGACGCCCGCCCAGCGGCTATAGATCGCGGGATCGGTGAAGGCCCGGAACGCCTCGGTCGCCTCGCACGCGGCATCGGTCTCGACGACCACTACCGCCGACGTCCGTCCCGCGGCGATGGGCTGGCGTGTGGTCCCGGGGAACCACTTCCGGTCGTCCTCGCGCAACAGGGGTCGCAGGCCGGCGACGGCGCTGCGGTCGGCGCGGTAGCGGCGGAACGTTCCGTCGACGCGCACGGTCACCAGGCCGGCGTGGCGCAGCGCCTGGAGATGTTCGGAGATGGTGGCCGCGCCGAGGTCGAACGACGCGGCGATTTGGCCGGCGGGGAGTTC
This sequence comes from Acidimicrobiia bacterium, assembly GCA_031381685.1. Taxonomy (GTDB): domain Bacteria; phylum Actinomycetota; class Acidimicrobiia; order Acidimicrobiales; family JANYDT01; genus JANLQX01. The sequence continues at coordinate 14,234 of JANMYF010000130.1, read as the reverse complement.
GCGATCCCAGAGGAGCCAGAGGATCTCGCGTCGCACGGGTGAACTGAGCGCGTCGATGACGCGCTGCGTCGATGAATCGTTCATGACCCGCTTTCCGTCGGCGCAGGCGACGGGTGTTGCCGGTCAGCGACCCCGAAGGATCTCGACCCCGGGACCGGTGCAGTCGTCGAGCGCCCTCGTTCGGCCGACCATGGCGAGGATGAGCGACATCGCTGGGCCGCGTACCTCCGGTCCCTCTCCGGCCGACCAGTCGATGTCGTCGGCCACGAACCGGAGCCCGGTGCTGCGTTTCTTCCCATTGAGTGGCTTGCCGGTCTTGCGATACGCATCGGCGACGGCAACCAGATGTTCACGTGGGTGGTCGCCTTTCGACCCGAGTGCTCGCCTGATGTCCTCACCGTGCACCAGTATCTCGCCGAGGGCGACGTAGCCCGGCCCGGGCGGTTTGCGGGTGCTGCCGATGATGCCCTGGAACCGCTTCAGCACTTCGGCCGGAGTGCCGGTGGCGTACTGGACCAGATCCTTCTCGACGACCGTGTCGAAGTTGAAGCCGGACTTGATGAAGCCGGCGAAGAAGTGGGGGGCCGTGATGTTGGCGGCGGCGATGAGATGGCCCACGACTTGCTGGACGTTCCACTTCGCGCACCACGTGGGCAGCGTCCACTTCGCTGGTGCGAGAGTTTCGAGGTACGCGGCGAGGGAGGCGCGCTCGGCCTGCACCATCGGCGTGAGGTCGGCCATCGGTCAGCCCATGTCGTGGGCTTCGTAGACGGCAACGGTGCCGCCGCTCGTCAGCAGCGGACATCCTCTTGCGAGGTCGGCGGCGGCGTCGAGGCTGTCCGCGCTGATGATCGAATAACCGGTCAGCCCTCCCGGCCCACCGTCGGCCACCGACCCGTCGGCGGAGATCACTTTCGACGACCCGAACGGATTGCCGCCGTCGACGACCGACGCGCCGAGGGATCCGAACCAGTTCATCCACGCCGCCATGACCTTCTCGCCCTCTTCCGGGGTCTCCGGCATCCCGCCACCCTGGTACGCCAACACGAACTTGCCCATGCGAGTGCCTTTCGCTCTGTCAGCCGTATTTCGGCTTGGACCGAAGTATGCGCCGGTGCGGTGTCGGCGTCAACTGGGGAGTGCTCGGTTACGCCGGAAGACGCTGCGGAGAAGGGAAGCCGGGCTGGAGCGGCCCGGTCGTGCCGTCGCGGTAGACGATGGTGTGGTCGGCGAGTTCCGCCGCCTCGTCGAGATCATGGGTGACGATGAGCGTGGCCACACCGGTCGTGGCGACGAGGTCGCGCAGGAGGGCACGCAGCGCCCGGCGGGTCGTGTGGTCGAGGGCGCTGAACGGTTCATCGAGGAGGAGCAGGTGGGGTCGGCCGGCGAGCGCGCGGGCGAGTGCGATGCGCTGGCGTTCACCGCCGGAGAGTCGGGTGGGGGCGGCGTCGGCCAGACCCGTTGCCCCGACTGCGTCAAGCAGCCGATCGGCTTCGCGCCGTCGCTCGGCTCTGGTGCCCGCCCGCACCGCGAGCGCGACGTTGTCGCGGACGTTGCGGTGGGGAAGCAGGAGTGAATCCTGGAAGACGACGCCGACGTTGCGATCCTGCGTCCGTACGTGCATGCCCGACGAGGCTTCGGCAACGGGTCGCCCGCTGATCGTGACGGACCCCGCGTCAGGTCGACGAAGACCCGCGATGGTGGCGAGTGTGAGCGACTTCCCCGCCCCGGAAGGCCCGAACAGGACGGTGATGCCTGGCTCGGTGCGGATCGCGACGCGCAAGGCGAACTCTCCGGCGCGGAGCGAGAACTCGCCCTCCAACGCGGGAACCGCATGATCGACCGGACGGTCCGGGTGTGTCGGAGTCGCTCTCGTCATCGGTGTTCTGCGTTCGGGATACGGCTCAGCCGGTTGACGGCGACGAGGACAACGACGGCGATGCCGGCGAGGACGGCCGAGAGCACCGACGCCCGATGGTCGTTGCCCGCCTGGACCGCGTCGTACACGGCGATCGGCATCGTCTGGGTACGACCCGGGATGTTGCCGGCGAGCATGACCGTGACCCCGAAGTCACCGAGCGCCCGGGCGAAGCCGAGGGCGACGCCGGCGATCAGGCCGCGTCCGGCAAGCGGGAGGGTCACCTGTGCCGCGACGCGCCACTCGGGCAGGCCGATCGTGCGCGCGGCCTGCTCGAAGCGGAGGTCGACCGCCTCGATCGCGGCACGCGCGGTGCGCAGGACGAACGGCATCGCCGACACCGATGCGGCGATCACTGCCGCGGTCGGTGTGAACACCAAGGTGTGGCCGAAGACCGACTCCCAAGCCCGGCCGATCGGCGACCGCGCCCCAAGGGTGACCAGGAGGTAGTAGCCGAGCACCGTCGGGGGGAGGACGATCGGCACACTGGCCACGGCCTCGAGCAGCCCGCGTCCGGGGAAGCGGCCCTTGGCGAGGACGTACGCAAGGGCGATACCGACGATCGCGGCGATCACCGTCGCCGAAGCGGCAACGCGCAGCGACAGCCACAGCGGAAACCAGTCCATCGTGGGCCTCAACTATCCGGCGAATGCATCATGCGGTGCTCGACGGCACCGGGTCGCCGGGGAGGAGGAAGCCGAACTTCCGCATCACGGCCCGGCCGTCCTTGCTCTGCACGAGTGCGGTGAACGCCTTGGCCGAGGCGGCCCGCTTCTTCGATGCGGTGACGACGAGCGCCTGCTCGAGCGGGCGATGCTCGTCAGCCGGAACGATGAGGTACTTGCCGCTCTTGGCGTCGGCGATCACCAGCGACAGCGAGATGAGTGCAGCGTCGGCGTTGCCTGACGTGGCCAACCGATAGGTGTCGCTCACGTTCTCGCCGTAGACCAGCCGGTCCTTGACCGAGTCGTAGATCCCGGCGGTGGTGAGCGCCTCGACGGCGGCGACGCCGTAGGGGGCATGGTCGGGGTTGGCGATGGCAATCCGCGTGATGGAGGCGTCGCCCAGTGCGCTCACTGCGGCCACGGGCGTGGAACCCGGTTGTGTCCAGACAGCGAGTCGCCCGAAGGCGTAGGTCGACTTCGTGGAACGGTCCCCGATCCCCTTGGCGAGCACACGGTCGACGAAACCGACATCGGCAGAGGCGAACACGTCGAACGGGGCGCCGTTGATGATCTGCTGCGCCAGTTGGCCGCTCGAACCGAACGAGAACGTCACCCTCGTCCCCGTCGCCGTCGTGAATCGTCGGCCGAGTACTTCGAACGCCGGTCGCAGGTCGGAGGCGCCGGCGACGAGAAGCGTCTGAATGGCCGGGTTCTTCTTCGTCGCTTTGGTTGGCGTCGTCGCTGCGGAGGCCGAGGAGACGGTCGCCAACGTGAGGAGGCCGATGAGCAGCGCCAGTCCCCGCCGCCTGGGGTTCGTCATCCGGGGTGTCATGACGCCAAGACCTCTGTCCCCATGTGGGCGACGTCGTAGCCGGGCAGGCGACGCGCACGAGCCACGAGCGCGGTGTCGGACAGCATTCCGACGAGGGCGATGGCACCACGGTGGTCGACGTATCGCGAGTCGATCCACAGTTCGCTGTGATGGGTCTCCAAGGGAAGGAACGTCAGTCCGAACGCGCGGGCCGCGGCCTCCATGGTGACGCCGGCGGGTAGTCCGGCGACGACGTGGCGGGCGGCGTCGACGTGACTGTCGACCCGCGGTCCGGGGAGCGAGGCGACACCGACGGCCGAGAGCGCGCGCTCCAAGGCGCGTTGAGTGCCGGCCCCCGCTTCGCGCTGCGCCGTTCGCACCCGCCGCTGGGCGAGTTGCTCGATCGACGCGACGCCTCGAGTGGGCGAGGACGCCACGCCGACCTGCCAGGTCGCGAACCGCCACCGACGCACCCCGACGGGAGGTGGCGGGAGCGAACCGGCGGGTCCGTGCACGACGACGCCGTGGACGACGCCGCGCGAAAGCGCCGAGATTGCCGCGCCGGTCGACAGGTGGACGGGAACCAGGCGGGGTCCGCGACGCGCGATCACGGCGGCGGCCATGCCGAGCAGAGGATCACAGCCGGCCACGACCAGCCCGGATTCATCGATCTCGTCGAGCAGCTCGACCCCTTCCTCGTCGACGAAGCCATCGGCCACTGCCCACGATTCAGAGCTGTTGATCAGATGGCGCACCGGGGCATGCACCCGTTGCGCTCCGACACGCCCGACGACGACCGGGGTGCCGGGCGTGACCGGGTCGGCGACGGGTGCGTCGGGCCGATCGTCGGCGGGTGCGAACAGGGTCTCCACGGGGACGCCGAGGACGCCGGCGATCCGCAATGCCGCATCGACGCTGGGTGAGTGGCGCCCTGCTTCGATCGTTCCGAGCGACTGACGGGTGACCCCGGCCAGCTGGGCGAGCTCGGCCTGGCTGAGCCCGCGGCGCACCCGGGCTTCTCGAACGCCGTTTCGCATAGGTCAGAAATCTAGCGGATCGCTAGAATACTGGCGCATTTCAAGGCCCTGCCCGGATGGAGCGCTCCCGGAAGACGCTCCGCTAGGCGTCGGTATCGATGGACGAGCGTTCGGCGTCGAGCTGAGCGGTCAACTGCATATCGGCGTGGTCAGTGACGAATTGGCCGAACGATGAGGACGGAAGCGCCTTGCTGAAGAGAAACCCTTGTGCGGTGTCGACCCCACGGCGGCTGACTTCGTCGAGCGAGGCCACGGTCTCGATTCCTTCGGCCACGATGTCGAGGCCGAGGGTTCGACCGAGCTCGACGGTCGCACTGAGGATGGCCTGGGCGCGCAGATCCCCGTCAAGGTTGGCGATGAAGCTGCGGTCGATCTTGAGTTCGTCGAGCGGAAGCTTGAGCAGCTGCGACATCGAGGAGTAGCCGACGCCGAAGTCATCGATGGAGATACGGATGCCCCCGGCCCGCAACGCCTTCAGTGTGCGTTCCGCCCGAACCTCGTCCGTCGAAAGAGCAGTCTCGGTGATCTCGAGGGTCAGAAGACCGGCCGGTACGCCGTTGGCATCGAGAACCGATCGGACGAAACCGGGCAGGGCGTCGTCAACCAGGTCCTTGGCGGAGATGTTCACGCTGAGTCGGAGCTCCTGACCGTTTCGCCGGACGTCGCCGAGATGGGCGATCGAGACCTCGAGCACCGCACGGGTGATCGCCGGGATCAGCCCCACCCGTTCGGCCAGCGGGATGAACTCGTCGGGGAGCAACATCCCGCGGATCGGATGGTTCCACCGGATCAGCGCCTCCATACCGACGACGTCGCCGCTGCGCACGTCGATCGTCGGCTGGTAGTGCATCTCGAACGAGCGTTGCTCGATGGCAACGCGGAGTTCTTCGATGAGGGCGAGTCGGTCCCGGCTGTGCGGATCCTGTTCGATCGAGTACCACGAGGTGCCGAGCTGGCTCGTCTTGGCGTCGTACATGGCCACGTCGGCGGCGCGCAGGAGGTCCGATCTCGTGGTGCCGTGCATGGGTGCCTGGGCGACACCGATGCTGGCCCCGACGCGCACCGGGATGTCCTCGAGGGTGATCGTGCGATCGAGTGTCGCGTGAAGGGCGGTCACGGTGCGCTCGGCGACGTCGCGTCCGCCGGGGATGGCGAGCCCGAACTCGTCGCCGCCGAGGCGGGCGACCAGGGAACCCGCCGGCACGGCGACGGAAAAGCGTTCGCCGAGGACCTGCAGGAGGTAGTCGCCGGCCTGGTGGCCGAGGGAATCGTTCACCTCCTTGAAGCCGTCGAGGTCGATGACCAGGACCGACAACTCGGAACCTTCGCGGGCGAGACGTTGATCGAGTTCTTCGCCGAAACCCCGTCGGTTCAAGATCCCCGTGAGCTCGTCGGTGCGCGCCTGACTGTAGGCGGTGTTCGCGCGTCGAAGCTCGCGGACGGTCAGCACGACCCGCACGAGAGCGCCCGCGATCGCGGCGATCGCCAACCACGAAGCGAGCAAGGGCACCCCGCCCGAAAGACCCGATGCGACAACGGCGAGGGCTGCGGTTGCCGCGGCCGCCGGGAGGGTGGCCGCCCCGGAGGAGAACTCGGCGGTGCCCGTCGTTCGCAGTTCAGCGGGAGCCCAGGCGGCCAGCCCGAACAGCAGGAGTCCGATCACCCACGAGCACTCGAGGATCGTCGACGGCACGTACGTCTCCGCCGCCAACTGGTTCAGGTAAATGGTGTCGCCGATCGCCAGCGCGACGGCGCCGACCATGAACGCGACGGCGGACCAGGTCGGGCGGAACCGCGCCGGTGCCAGGCCCGACACCACGATCACGATGAACACCACGTCGAAGAGCGGGTAGGCCAACCCGGTCAACACGGCGAACGTGCTGCCGGTTTGCCCGAGGATCGACTCGAACCACAACGCAACCGCGACGGCCCCTGCGCTCAGGCCGATGACGAGTCCGTCGAGGCGGACCGCTTTCGAGACATCGCCGCTCTGGCGCTGGGTGATGAGCACGAGAGCGACGGCAAAGCACAGATACGACGAGAGGTACATCAGGTCGGACCATGCCGGGAACGGGATCGGATCGATGTTCTGATCGTGGTATGTGTAGATCAGGTTCCCCACGGTGTTGAGTGCGATGCCGCTGCTGACCAGCCACCATTCCGCCCGCGAGCGCCGATCCGCCATCGCCTTCACCGCCGCCAGGAGTCCCGGCAGGGTCGTGGCGACGTGGTAGAGCCACCCGTCCCAGAGGGTGTCGTATCCGCCGTTCGGTCTTCCGACGAACACGATCGTGGCGCAGTACGCGAACGCTAGGACGACGCTGGCGACGGCGTTGGCTCGGAGCATCTTCTCGAGATGCGGCCGTCCCGGAACAGCGAACGAGTCCGCGAGTTTCACGGCGACAACGTCGACGGAAGCCCTGGTCTGGTTGAGCGTTCGCCGTCGAAACCTGCTCAGTATGGGTCGCGAGACCCAGAGCCGGATGCGAGGATGACCGTCGTGGAGTTCCGTTTCGCTTCCGAGGTCAGCCGGTGGTCGGGCGACAGTGCGTGGTTCTTCGCCACGGTGCCACGCGAGGTGTCGGAGATGATCCGTGAGGAAACCGACGGCATGCGCGGTGGATTCGGATCGGTGAAGATCGCTGCCCGAATCGGGGAGACCGAGTTCTTCACCTCGGTGTTCCCCGACTCGAAGAGTCAGTGCTTCGTGCTCCCGGTCAAGAAGGCCGTGCGGAAGGCCGAGGAGATCGAAGACGGCGATCCCGTCGAGATCACTCTCCGCCTGGTCAACGTCACCTGATCCGTCTCCTGGCTGGCGACTCAGCGTCTGGCCGCGGTGGCGGCCAGACGTAAGCGGTGTACCTCGCGCCGGATCGTCGGAAGGAGACGAAAGGCGGCGTCGCCCGGGCACGGGGTCATCGACATCGCGCGATGGCCTTCGATACTACGTGTACGTATGGTCTCTCCCGCGGGCCATCGCGTCGATCCGCGTGACTCGAACTCCCTGGCGGCGTCCGGCGCCATCGGAAGTGCGTACTGATCGGCGAGGGCTGCGAGAACGCGGGTCAACGACGCGAGAGCGGCTTCGCTCGGTGGCACGGTGTTGTGGTTGCCGACGAGGCAGACGAGTTGGCTGCTGCCCTGGTTCCCGCCGGTCGCGCTGCCCGCAACGGGTGCTGCGATGCTCCCGGTCCGTCCTTCCCAGACTCCGCCGAAGCGATCGACAAAGAAGTTGTACGCCACGTCTGGCCAGCCCTTCTTGCGGCTCATGTGGTAGCTGCGGAACGAGCGCAACACCTTGGGGACGTCGTCGACCGCGTAGGCGTTGGACGTTTCGGAATGGTGCACGATGAGCACGACGACGGATGGTTCCACGTCGAGGTTCTCGACGATCGGTGCGTTTGCCGAAACCCAACTGGACCGAGGTGTCACGGCGAGTCCGTAGGCGTTGTTCCACGTCGGTCCGTGGGGTGGTGCCGCCACCGGCGTCTGGCCGGAAGCCGAGGCTGCGGTCGCCTGACCGCGTCGCGGGATCGCAACGGTGGCTGCGAGCGATGCCAGCACCTCACGTCGACTGAGACGGTTCTGGTTCGACGGGTCCGTGAGGGAATCCGGCATGGTCGGACCAGTCCACCAGATTCGCCAGTGCGCGAATCGCGATCGATCTACTGTCGGTCCCTCTCCACCAGCGAAGGAACCGACCCGTGTTCGAAATCGTCCCGTCTTCTCGTCAGCGCTTCTCGCCGTACTTCGAGTCGACCATCGCCGAGGGAGTCACCAGTTTCATCACGTACAACAACATGTTCATGCCGACCGGATTCGGCCACCCGGAAGAGGAGTACTGGCGTCTCATCAGCGGTGTGTCGATGTGGGACGTCGCGGTGGAACGGCAGGTGCAACTCAAGGGTCCCGACGCCGCCCGACTCGCCCAGATCCTGGCGCCGCGTGATCTCACGAAGTGCGTTGTCGGGCAGGGCAAGTACGTGGCGATCTGCAATCACGCGGGAACGCTCATCAACGATCCGGTCCTCCTTCGCGTCTCCGACGACTGCTTCTGGCTGTCGATCGCTGATTCGAACATCTTGTTCTGGGCCCGCGCCATCGCCGGGGAACGGCGCCTCGACGTGGAGATCGTCGAGCCCGACGTGTCACCTCTCGCCATCCAGGGTCCGAAGGCGGCGGCGGTCACCGCGTCGATCTTCGGTGATTGGGTGAACGGTCTCAAGTACTTCTGGTTCAAGGAGACCTCGGTCGAGGGGATCCCGGTTGTCGTCGCTCGTTCGGGCTGGTCCAAGCAGGGCGGCTTCGAGATCTACCTGATGGATGGGTCCAAGGGCACGGCGTTGTGGAACATCGTCAAAGAGGCGGGTGCACCATGGGACATCGGTCCGGGCAACCCGAATCTCCACGAGCGAATCGAAAGTGGTCTGCTTTCCTGGGGTGGCGACACCGACGACCAGACGAACCCGTTCGAGGTCCGGATGGAGCGATACGTCGACCTGAATGTTCCGGACGACACCGTCGGCATCGACGCGTTGCGAAGGGTCAACGCCGACGGCCCGAAGCGTCATCAACTCGGCGTGATCCTCGACGGTGACTCGCCGAGCCCGTCCTTGCTCACCTGGTCCGACATCATCCGCGACGGCCGCAAGGTCGGCGATCTCACCAACAAGGCCTGGTCCTACCGGCTGAAGGCGAACATCGGCTTCGCGCTGCTCAGCGTCGAAGCGGTCGCCGGCGACCCGGTCGAGGTCGCGCTCGGCGGCGGAAGCGTCCCCGGTCGCCTCGTCGACCTGCCGTTCATCTGATCAGTGTTCGTCTGAGGGGCGGATGGTCAGCTCCATCTCGATCTCGGCGAGGCCGTCCCGATCCCGGACCGTGGCGTCGCCGGTGCGGACGAAACCGAGCCTGGCGTAGAGCGCCTCGGCCCGGGTGTTGCCATCGGTGACGCGCAGCCGAACGACCCGGCCGCCGCGACCTGCGGCCCAGTCGATGACCAGACCTGCGAGTTCTGCGGCGAGCCCGCTTCCTCTGGCCCCCGGGTCGACCCACATGCCGACCAGGTGGGCAACGGACGTGTCCTCGAGGTCGGGTATGGCGACGGCGAGACCGACGAGTTGGCCAGCATCGTCGAACCCGCCGAAGTGGGGGTTGGCGTCGGGCCGGAGTCGGTCGTACCAGGCGGCCTCGGGGAACGCCTCCTCCCGATCCAGCGTGGACCCGAATGCGCTCGGTTCGCCGGCGAGAGCTCGGAGTCGGAGCGCTCGAAGCGCGGCGTGGTCGTCGGTTCGGAGACGACGCGTCGAGTTGCCCACCGGCCGAGTCTGTCAGCGCCGGTCGGGTTGGCGACGTTGGATTCGGTGGTCAACACCGCGTTCGTCGGCGAGACTTGGCCGATGTTCCCTGTCGTGCTGCGCTTCGACGGTCGTCTCGCCGTCGTCATCGGCGGTGGGAGCGTCGCCGACCGGAAAGTCGGTGGACTTCTCGATGTCGGCGCCACCGTCCGAGTGGTCGCCCCGGCGATCGTCGCCGGGCTTCGGGCCCGGGCAACGGCGCTGGGCGGCACGTTGACCCTCGTCGAGCGGCCGTACGACCCGGCCGACCTCGATGGAGCCTGGTACGTCGTGGCTGCCACGGGCGACCCCGTGGTGCAGCAGGTCGTCGCTGACGACTGTGAACGGCGGGGCATCTGGTGCAATGCGGTCGACGATCCCGATCGGTGCACGGCCCTCCTCCCCGCTGTGCACCGGTCCGGCGACGTGATCGTTGCGGTTTCCACGAGCGGCTCCAGCCCGACGCTCGCCCGTATCCTGCGCGATCGGATCGCCGGCGCGCTCCCGGCGTCGCTCGGCGACATCGCCCGAACGCTGGCCGAGCGCCGCCGACTCTGGCAGGCCGACGGTTCGTCGACGGAGGATCGGGATTGGGCGCCGGAGATCGACAAATTGCTGGCAGAGGAAATTCCTCGCTGTCCGGCCTTCCAGAACTCGCCTGACCGGAAGTAACCTTCAGCCGTTGATCGGTGTCGCCTCGGCTTCAGCGGTCCGCCCGGACGTCTGTTTCACCCGCCTGCACGCTGAGGAGCACCCCACGATGTCAGTCACGATCGAAGTCGCCAGCGAGGTCGGCGACGACATCGTCGAGGCATTTGCTCGGCTGATTCCCCAGCTTTCGCGTTCTTCTCCCGCCCCGACGAAGGCCGAACTGCAGGCCATCGCCGACCACGAGGCCTGCTTCCTGCTGGTGGCCCGGGAGGACGGCGGGGCCATCCTCGGGAGCCTCACGCTTGTCGTCTTCCCCATCCCGACCGCGGTCCGGGCGTGGATCGAGGACGTCGTCGTCGATGACGCCGCCCGTGGGAAGGGCGTGGGCGAACTGCTGAACCGTCGGGCCCTGGAGATTTCCGGCGAGCACGGCGCAAAGACGGTCGATCTCACGTCTCGACCATCTCGCGAGGCGGCCAACCGTCTCTATCGGCGCATCGGTTTCGAGCAACGCGACACCAATGTGTATCGCTACGCGCTCGCTGCTTCGTACCAGAACATCTGAACCACCCCGCCGGCCCCGACTCAAGAAACGAAGACCATGCCCGACACCTTCACCATCATCGACAACCGGACCGGCAAGCAGGTGGAGGTGCCGATCGTCGACGGTGGCATCTCGTCGAAGGCCATCCGGGAGCTCGACCCCGGGATGTGGGTCTACGACCCGGCGTACATGCAGACGGCCTCGTGCCGTTCGTCGATCACCTACATCGACGGCGACGCCGGCATCCTCCGCTACCGCGGCTATCCCATCGAGCAGCTCGCCGAGCATTCCACGTTCCTCGAGGTGGCGTACCTGCTGCTCAACGGTGAGCTCCCGAATGCCGAGGAGCTCCAAGCGTGGACCTTCGACGTCACCCACCACACCTTCCTCCACGAGAACGTGCGGAAGCGCTTCATGGAAGGGTTCAACCACGACGCCCATCCGATGGGCATGTTCGTCTCGGGCCTCGCTGCGCTCAGCACGTACTACCCGGATGCGAAGGACATCGATGACCCGGCGATCCGACAGAAGCAGATCCTGCGCCTGATCGCCAAGGCTCCCACCCTCGCCGCATACTGCCACCGCTTCAGCGTCGGCCAGCCGACGGTGTACCCGGACAACAAGCTCGACTACGCGTCGAACTTCCTGAACATGATGTGGCGCATCGGTGACGACCACACGGTCGACCCGAAGCTCGCGCGTGCGCTCGACCAGTTGCTGATCCTGCACGCCGATCATGAGCAGAACTGCGGCACCACCACGATGCGCGTGATCGCCTCATCACAGGCCGACCCCTATGTGGCCGCGGCCGGTGCCGCGTCGGCGCTCTACGGTCCGCTGCACGGCGGCGCCAACGAGGCGGTCGTGAAGATGCTGCGCGACATCGGCCACATCAGCAACGTCGGGGCGTTCCTCGAAGACGTGAAGAGCGGCAAGGCGGAGACCCGCCTGATGGGATTCGGCCACCGGGTCTACAAGAACTACGACCCTCGGGCCACGATCGTGAAGAAGACGGCCTACGACGTGTTCGAGGTGACCGGGATGAACCCGCTCCTCGACATCGCCCTCAAGCTCGAAGAGGCCGCCCTGAGCGACGACTACTTCATCAAGCGCAGGCTCTACCCGAACGTCGACTTCTACTCGGGCCTGATCTACCAGGCCATGGGCTTCCCGACCGACATGTTCACCGTGCTCTTCGCCCTCGGTCGCATGCCCGGCTGGTTGGCGCACTGGCAGGAACTGCTCGACGACCCGGAACAGAAGATCAGCCGTCCGCGTCAGCTCTACGTGGGCGCCGGCGAGCGCGAGTACGTGAGGATGGCGGCACGCTGACCTCTTCGTCTTCGTCGAGGTTCTGATCGCAGCGCCGGGTCCTCACGGGCCCGGCGTTTGTCATTTCCCGAACGCGACTCCCGTACTGCCGGAGCGGAAGCGAGCGCGCTACGCCAGGAGGGTCCGGCGGGTGGTGGTGCGTGACACCACGCGGCCGCGGTGCACCACGATCCGGTCTTCGCTCGCCATCGAAAGCGCCGCCGTGAGATTGGTTCCGTCGATGGCGACGAGGTCGGCGCGCGAACCGGGCGTGACAGTCACTGCTGGCCGCCCCATCGCCGTCCGGGCGGCGCCGCTCACCATGTCCCACGCCTCGTCGGCGGTGAGATGGGCGACGAGGGCGAGGACGCCAGCAGTTTCGAACGGGTCGCACCGTCCGTAGGGAAAGAACGGGTCCTGCACGTTGTCGGACCCGGCAGCCACCACGACACCTGCGGCGCGGAGCGTGTTGATCGCCGTGACGCCACGCGGCGGGCTCACGAGCTCCTCCCATCCGAAGAGGAACAGACTCGTGAGCGGCATCGTGAACACGGCGATGCCGGCCGCGGCGAGTTGGTCGGCGACCAGGCGCTGGGTGTCGATGTCCTGCGAGGCGAGGCTGACGCAGTGGCTGGCGACGGCACCGGTGAGCCCGTGGGCCGACACCTGTCGGATAAGTTCCGGGAGGAAGAAGAGGTTCGGATCGATGGTCTGGTCCGTGTGCACGTCCAAGCGGAGTCCCGAGCGTCGGGCGGCGTCGACGACATCGGTCGTGGCGCCTACGGGGTCGTGGGAGATATCGGGACTCGCTCCGACGATGTCGATCCCGGCCTCGATCGCCTCGTCGAGAAGGCGTCGCACGGGCGCGCCGCCGAGCCCGCCGAGCGGTGCGGCAAGACCGACCAACTCGATGTCGGCGAGCCCCCGTGCGTGCATGCGATCGCGGACCTCGATCAGGGCGTGCACGCCGCGAAGTTCGTGGATGGTGGCGATGTCGACGTGGGTCCTGATGGTGGTCGTGCCCCGGGCGACGAGAGCCTCCACTGCGGCCGTCGCCCGTTCCACGAAGCTCTCGTGCGTCAGGTCGCCGACCCGGGCGAACCACTCGGCGACCCCGGCATCGAGGTCGGCCGGGACCGGCACTCCGGCGGAGAGGAAGGCTTTGTCGAGGTGGGCGTGGGTCTCCACCCCTGCCGGCAGGATCACCTTCCCGGTGCAGTCCTCGACGATGTCAGGTGCTGCGTCGGGCGGTGCGGGCGACACCGTGCCGACGTCGGTGATGAGTCCGGTCGTGGTGTCGATGGCGACGTCGGCCGGCGATCCGTCCGCCAGTGACCCGCCACGAAGAATCAAACGACTCATTGCCGGTCCACCTTCCGAGGGCTGGGTAGGGTCGCGTGAATGGGTCTCACCATTCCGCAGAGTATTCCACACAGGAATATGGAGCAGAGTGTCGCCTGATGCCCGAAGCCGACGAACTCACCGAGAGCCTGGGCCGGACGATCCGGGCCCGTCGCATCGAGCAGGGCCTCACGATGGCGGCGCTGGCGGCTGCAGCCGATCTCTCACAGCCTTTTCTGAGCAAGGTGGAGCGCGGCGTCGGACGCCTCAGCATGGGAGCGCTCGATCGTGTGGCCAAGGCGCTGGGGAGCAGTGCGGTTGGTTTGTTAGCCGGGTCCGACGCGCCCGCCATGATCGATGTCGTTCGGCGCAGCGAACGGCGAATGATGGCAGCGTACGAACGCGAAGAAGGCATGGGCCAGGCCCTGACCCGTCGATCGGGGCAGCTCCGCGTGGTCGAATTCGACAGCGGACCAACGGAGTTCGCGCCAACGCCGTATCTGCACCGCAACGATTCGGTCTGCCTGGTCCTCAGCGGGTCGTACGAATTCGAGGTGGACGACACCCGTCTGACGCTGACGGAGGGCGACTGCATTTCCGCGAGCGGGGGCGTCCCCCAGCGG
>JANMYF010000101.1:0-17912 GCA_031381685.1 Acidimicrobiia bacterium | reverse complement strand
CCAGCGGGGGTCACGACCGCGGGAGCGCCGCCGACCGGACGGTTCACGACCAAGCCGCGTGGACGGGGTATCTCGTCGCCCGGGTAGACGATGTCGAGGCGCTGCGAAATCCGGGCGACGATGAGCGTGAGTTCGAGTTGCGCGAGCGCGAACCCGATGCACATGTGGGGGCCGCGACCGAACGGTACCCAGGCAAGGTCGGTTTGGCGGCGCTGCTCGTCGTCGAGACGAAGGAACCGATCGGGATCGAAATCGAGCGGCTCGCTCCACACGTCTTGGGCGCGGCCGCTCAGGTACGGCGACCAGCCGACGAGCGTGCCCTTTCGGACGCGGTAGCCACTCAGCGACAGGTCGGTGTTCGCCATTCGGACCCCCAGAAGTCCCGCAGGGTGAAGACGAAGGCACTCCCGCACGACACGACCGGCGTAGTCGAGCTTGCTCAGTTCCCACGGCTCGTCCACGGTGTTCGCTTCCTCGCGCAGCTTCTGCTGCACGGCGGGCGATCGGCCGACACGCACGACCGCCCACGCGAGGGCCGAGGCGGTCGTGTCGAACCCAGCTCCGATGAGCGTGACCGCCTGATCACGGATCTCGGTGTCAGAAAGGTCGCGGTTGAAAGCCATCGTTGCGACGAGACCGTCGCAGTCGCCGATCGGGCGGGCGCGAACATCCGCGAGGTCCTCGTCGATCATGAGATCGAGGACCTTGCGGTCGCGCCGAACGCGCGCTCGTTGGCCCACCGGGAAAGGGTGGGGCAGCTGTCGGAGGGCTGGTGCCTCGATGAACGACTGGGCGCGAAGCATGAGGTTCAGCACCTCGTCGGTTCGTGCGCTCCACCTCTCACCGAACAGCGCCCGCAGGGTGATGCCGAGGATGAGACGGCGACCGAACGGGTAGAGGTCGAGCGGCTTCCCGGGCGTCGCCAACGCAAGGATGTCGTCGATCGCTCGATCGGTTCGTTCCACGATCATCGGTGCCCAGGCGTTGATCCGCTGGCGAGTGAACGCCATCTGGACGGCACCCCGTCGTCGGGCATGGTCAGGGCCGTCGGAGCCGAGCATCGATGTCTTGCCGACCAACACACCGGGCCCGATCGCTTGGAATCGGTGACCCCACCGATAGGTGTCGGCTCCGTGAGCGAACACCTCTCGAATCGATGCAGGATCGCCGACGATGGCCACGCGCAACGGGCCCGCTCCGAGTGAGCACATGCCGCCGTAGCGTTTCTCGATCGTGTCGAGCACCGGAGCGGGATCGGTGAAGAGCCCGCGGGTCAGGCGCAGATTTTCGATCGGACCGGGTCGGGGCAGCTTGCTCACCGTTCCAATGTGCCGGGGTCGGCTTCGTGTCGCATCCGTCAGATGACGGATTTCCGCCGCGGGCGAAGAGCGCTCCGTCAGACCCCGTTCCACCGTCGCAAACGCAGAACTCGCAAACGCAGAACTCACTCCCTTCCGGGTCGGACATGATCACCCAGTTCGTGCCGTGTTCGCTTCAAAGAGCTGCTTCGAGTCTCGCGGCGCCGAGCGACTCGAGCAACAGGACGGCCGATCGTCAATAGAGCTGTCGCTGGAGCCCTGACGTCAACCGCGTACCGTGGACACCGTGACCACCGAGCTCCTCGACCTGGCCCGACACCTCGCCACCACCACGGGCGCCTTCCTTCTCGACGGGCTGCAGCGCGAACGGACGTCGATCGAAACCAAGTCAACCGGCACCGACATGGTGAGCGAGATGGACAGGGCAGCGGAGCGGATGCTCGTCGACGGTATCCTGGGCGCAAGGCCCAGCGACGGCATCCTCGGCGAGGAAGGCACCGACACGCCCGGCACGTCCGGCGTGCGGTGGATCATCGACCCCCTCGACGGTACGACGAATTACCTCTACGGCCATCCCCAATGGAGTGTGTCGATCGGAATCGAGATCGACGGGATCGGCTCTGTCGGCGTCGTCGATGCACCCATGCTCCGCGAGACCTACAGCGCATCCATCGGCCAGGGCGCCTTCCGGAACGGGCAACGCATCACCGCGTCGTCGTGCGACGCCCTGTCGCACTCACTCGTCGGCACCGGCTTCGGGTACGACGCCGTTCTCCGATCCTGGCAGGGCGGGATCGTGCAAACCCTCCTGCCCGAGATCCGCGACATCCGCCGGGGTGGGTCGGCCGCGCTCGACCTGTGCTTCGTCGCCTGCGGACGCCTCGATGCGTACTACGAACGGGGCTGCAATGCCTGGGACCTCAGCGGTGGGTCCGTCATCGTCCGAGAGTCGGGCGGCATCTCGACCGGATTGCGCCAGGACGAGCCGACGCGTCACCTCGTCGTGGCGGCAGGGCCTGCCCTGCACCCGCTCCTGCGCGCCCGGCTGGCCGAACTCATCGACTGAACGACACACGGCGCCACGCCGGCGGACCGCGGCGACCTCTCAAACGAGACCGACATCCGTCGCGAGACGCGACCGGCGAACCTTCCCGGTCGCCGTCTTCGGGATCTCGTCCACGAACACGAAGGTCTTCGGACGTTTGTATGGCGCAAGCACTCCGGCGGCGAACTCGGACATTGTCTGTTCACTTATGTTTCCGACGACAGCCGCGCAGACCCGTTGGCCCCAATGGTCATCATCCACGCCGAAGACCACCACTTCGACAACGCCAGGGCAACGTCCCAACGCGATCTCGACCTCGAGCGGATACACGTTGACCCCACCGGTTATCAGGAGGTCGTCCCGGCGCCCGTCGAGGTACAGATAGCCGTCATCGATACGGCCGAGATCGAACACGCTGAATGCGTTCCCCCGCCAGGCGGCGGCGGTCTTCTCCGGATCTTGCCAATACGTGAAGCGCGCATAAGAAGGAACTTCGCACCAGATCGTGCCGGAGTCCGCATCGATCGACAGCGACCGACCGGGTCGCGGGCGCCCGACCGAGCCCGGACGCCGCTGCCAGTCGTCGGTCGAGCATGCGGTGAACTGACCCTCCGTCGAGCCGTAGAACTCCCAGACCGAACCATCCGGGAACGTGTCGACCGCGTGCCGTTTGACGACCTCCGGGCACGGTGCCCCGGCATGCGCAAGCAGTCGGAATGACGACACCTCCGGGGCACCGAGGCCGTCGTCGAACAACCGCTGGAGGTGCGCCGGAGCCATGAACGCGGACGAGATCCCGTGCGCAGCCATCGCTTCCCGGGCGGTGTCGGGCCGGAACTTGTCGAGCACGACGACATCACCACCGGCCAGGAGGGTTCCGGCGGCGAATCGGAGCGGGGCCGAGTGGTAGAGCGGGGAACACACGAGGTTCACGTCGTCCTCGGTGAACCCCCACATCTCGCGTTCCTCACCGAGAAGCGCAGCAGCCCCGTCGTCATCGAGAAGACCGGACCAGACGCCCTTGGGGCGTCCCGTGGTGCCCGACGTGTAGTGCATCGGGCGGGCGAGCGGTGCGGTCGCGATCTCGACCTCCGCCGTTCCGGCGACCAACTCGGCGACGCCGCGATCGTCGAGGACGAGGGAAGGGTCGCAGTCGGCGAGGATCACTTCGCGCTCGACCGGGAGAAGGTCGGCGTTGATCATCACGGGTACGACCCCGGACCGGAGCGCGCCGAGCGCCACGGCGATCACGTCCGGAGCGTTGCGGGCGATGACGGCAACGCGGTCGCCCGTCCCCACGCCGAGCGAGCGGAGGGCGGCCGCGCTACGGCGCTGATCACGTTCCGAAGCAGCCGCCGAGATCCGGCGGAAGTGCGCCATCGGCGTCAGGCGAAGCGGGCGGCGAGGCGGTCGAGCGTCTTCTCGATCGAGGCGGTGTTGCGCTGGGGCACACGAAGGAGTTCCAGCGCCGCCGGTGACTTCGAGGTGGACCAGTCGAAGGTCTCGGTCACCTTCGTGCCGCCGTCGACGGGTTCGAGTTCGTAGCGCCACCGATGTCCGCCGAGGTGGCGCCAGGCGATCAGGCGATCTCCCTCGAACTCGACGACCGTGTTCTCGATGGGATACGGAACACCCAGTTTCATGTTCATCCCGAACGTCGCACCGAGGGAAAGCCGGACGGGAGCGTCCGTCCGCGACCCCTTCACCGTTCCGGAACCGTCGATCAACGGGTGCTTCGACGGTTCAGCGAGCAGGTCGAAGATCGCCGAGGGCGGGGCGGACACAATCCGGGAACGGGAAACGGAACGGCGCTTGGTCATCGACCCAGGCTACGGGCGCTTCGGCGCAATGTCGGCCGTTGTCGGTCCACCGCTTCGGACCTGGTGGGTCCACCCGACGGTTTGCAGCAGAACACCTCCCAGAACTGCTCGGAGGTGTTCTGCCCCCAGATATCGGGGCAACCTCTCTCCCAACGGGCTACCGGGCAACCTGGCCGATGTCCGTCAGGAGCGCTTGGAACCAGGGGGTGGCGGGGTCGAAATGCTTGCCGCCCTTGATGCGGGGGAACTCGATGGCACGGAGTTCGCCACCGCGTTCCTCGTCGTGGCCGACGACCCCGCTGACGCGGCCGAGCGCCGAGTGGACGGCGACGTCGACCATCGAGGCGATCAGCGCCAGGTCCTGCGCGTTCGCCGGGCCGGAACGGGCGAAGTACCCCGACTTCTGCACCTGCGCCTTCTCGGCTCCGACGAGGTCGGCGAACTTCTTCGAGAACCAGCCGCCGACGTTCACCTTGTCGAGGCGCACGTGCCCGAAGGCGTCGCGGTCGACCTCTCCCCCGGCCTCCAGGATCTCGTTCACGATGTCGGCGACACCGGCACCTTCGCTCACGAACACGTTCGCCGTGCCCTTGCGATCGATCACCGCCCGAAGGCGCGCCGCCTCGGAGGCGATGTCGACGGGCGACTCGGGCACGTACACCGCGTCGACGTCGAGGTAGGACACATCCATCCCGAAGGCCGGGGCCAGCGAACCGGCCCGGGCGAGCAGACGCTCCCGGTAGACCCTTGCGGTTGCCGCCGTGAGCCAACCGCAGTTGCGCCCCATCACTTCATGCACCAGAAGCGAGCGCGGGTTGGCCGTGCCCTCGAACACGAAATGCTCGAAGAACCGGGCACCGTTCTCGGCGGCCGTCTGCGCGCCGAGCGTCTGCACGATCGGGGCGACGTCATTGTCGATCGTCTTCGGCAGACCGACGACCGTGAGGTCGTAGTTGTGCTCGTGCAGATAGGCGGCGAGATCGGCGGCAGTGGTGTTGGTGTCGTCGCCGCCGATGGTGTGGAGCACATCGACGCCATCGGCCGAGAGCCGCTCGGCGGCCACCGACAGCGGGTTCTGCCCTTCGGCGACGAGGCCGCGCTTCACGCAGTCGGCCACGTTGGTGAGCTTCACCCGGCTATTACCGATCGGGCTGCCACCGAGCCCGTGGAGGAAGTGGGCCTGCTCGCGACCGGCCGCCGACACGACGAACGAATCGCCGGTGAGAAGACCGGCGTAACCGTTCCGGTAGGCCAGGATCTCGGCGTCGGGAGCTGCCGCCGAATAGGCATCGATCAGCCCGCCCACGGCCGACGAGAGACATGGCGCGAGTCCGCCGGCAGTCAACAGAGCGATTCGCAAGGAGCCCCCATGGGTAGGGCCGACGACCGGACACGACGACCGTCGGCAGCAAAGGACAAGCGGCCCAAAGGGTAGTGCCGGCAACCGGCGCGACCGTCCGTGGCCGGCAAACCACACGCGGCCATCGGATACGGCGCGCCCACTCCGGGTGACACCGCTTTCGCACACGGCTACCGTGTGCGAATCCGGGATGCCGGGGGAAGCCGGAGGGGTACGTGGGCACCGTAGTTGTTGCGATCGATGCAGGGACGACGGGGGTCCGGGCAATCGCCATGAACGAGGAAGGACGGCCCGTCGGCTCGTCCTATCGGGAGTTCACTCAGTACTTTCCCCAGCCCGGTTGGGTCGAACACGACGCGAGCGAAATCTGGTCCGCCGTCGTCACCGTCACCCGCGATCTCGTCAACCACCTCCCGTCGGGCACGACGATCGCGGCCATCGGCATCACCAACCAACGCGAAACCGTCGTTGCCTGGGACCGTGCCACGGGTGTACCTCACGCGAGGGCGATCGTCTGGCAGGACCGCCGCACCGCGAACCGCTGCGACGACCTGGCCGCCGACGGGTTCCTGCCGACCGTTCGGGCGGCAACCGGTCTGGTCCTCGATCCGTACTTCTCCGGCACGAAGATCGAGTGGCTCCTGAGCGAAGGCGGCGTCCCGGTTCACCCCGACCTCGCCGTGGGGACGATCGACGACTGGCTCGTCTGGAACCTGACCGGCGGCGCAGCCGGCGGTGCGCATGTGACCGACCCGTCCAACGCATCGCGCACGATGCTCTACGACCTCCGCACCAAGGCCTGGTCACCTGAGTTGTGCGACACCTTCAGCGTGCCCATGGCCGCCCTCGCCGAGATCCGGCCGAGCTCGGGTCGTCTCGGCACCGTGCACGCCGAAGCGCTCGGGGGCGCCCTCGCCGGCATCCCGATCAGCGGCATCCTCGGCGACCAGCAGGCGGCACTGTTCGGACAGGCCTGCGTGAAGCCCGGGATGGCCAAGAACACGTACGGCACGGGGAGCTTCCTGCTGCTCAACGTCGGACCGGATCTCCCGCCGCCCTCGGCGGAGCTCCTCACCACCGTGGCGTGGGACCTCGGCGACAACGGACCCCTCACCTACGCGCTCGAGGGATCGATCTTCGTCACCGGCGCAGCGATCCAGTGGCTGCGCGACGGCCTGCAGATCATCGACACGGCTGCGGACATCGGGCCGCTCGCCGCGTCGGTCGAGTCGACCGACGGTGTCTACTTCGTTCCCGCGTTCACCGGACTCGGGAGCCCGTATTGGGATCCCTATGCGCGCGGAACAATCGTCGGGCTGACCCGCGGTATCGGGCGCGCCCACATCGCCCGTGCCGTCGTGGAGGCGATCACGTTCCAGGTGCGCGACGTGGTCGAGGCCATGGCACGCGTGTCGGGGAAGTCGCTGATGGAACTGCGCGTCGACGGCGGCGCATCCGTCATGGACTTTCTGCTGCAGCTCCAAGCCGATCAGCTGGGTGTCGACGTCTGCCGCCCAGCGAACGCCGAATGCACGGCACTCGGCGCCGCCTTCGCCGCCGGCCTGGCCGAAGGAGTGTGGGGCAGCGTGGACGAGGTTGCCGCCAGTTGGGCCGAGTCAGCTCGGTTCTCCCCGGCGGTCGGACGCATCACCGCGGACGCCGCGCACCACACCTGGACTCGAGCGGTCGAGCGAAGCCGGAACTGGGCGAGCTCGTAACGACCTCCGAAAGTCGGTCGTTCAACGACCGACGAAGACCGCCGTGCGCTTCTCGACGAACGCCGCCGAGGCCTCCCGGTGGTCCTCGGTCGACATGGTCGCCACCATGTTGGCCGCTTCCCCGTCGAGGCACGCGGCGAGGTCGCTGACCAGTGCCCGGTTGATGTTCTCCTTGATCGCCCGGTTGGCAAGCGGCGCGCCACCGGCGATGCGTGCCGCCAACGCGCGCCAGCCCTCGTCGAAGTAGGCGTCGGGGAACACCCGGTTGACGATGCCGAGCGCAAGCGCGTCCTGGGCACTGAGCCGGTCGCTCAACAGGTACAGCTCTTTCGCCTTTGCCGGGCCGACGAGCTGGGTCAGGAAGTAGCTGCCGCCGAAGTCGCCCGACGCACCGATCTTGGCGAACGCGGTCGCGAGCACCGCGCTCTCCGTCGCCACCCGGAGGTCGCAGGCGAGCGCGATCGACAGACCGGCGCCGGCGGCGGCGCCGGGAAGCGCGGCGATCGTGATCTTCGGCAGCCGGTGGAGGGCGAGCGACACCTTCTGCTGGAGGACGCGCAGCTCGTCGGTCCGGCGCTCGGGGGACGGTCGGGCCGCAGTCCCCGCCGCCTGCTCACGATGGGCCGCAGTGAAGCCCTTCACATCGCCCCCGGCGCAGAACGCTCCGCCTTCTCCGGTGACGACAAGGCAGCCGATCGTCGGATCCGACGCGATGACGGGAAGGGCGCGGGAGAACCCGTCGTAGATCTCGTCATGGAGCGCATTGCGGCGCTCTGGACGATTGAAGCTGAGCACGGCCGTGCGGTCCTCGACGTAGCCGAGGAGGTAGTTCGTGCCGGTCTCGAGTGGGCGGGTGGCCACGTGAACCTCCGAGGTAGAAGGCGACAGCGTAGAACCGCTCCGGCAAACCCTCCAAGGCGGATTCAGCGCGGCTGGACCAGCTCGCGCCACCGCGCGTCGGCGATGCGGACCAGCGCCGTGAGCTGGTGGCGTTCGCGGGCGCGAAACGGGCGCCCGCCGCGGCCGAGCACGAGGGTGAGATCGGCCCCGTCGAGCGTCGACCAGGCGATGTCGGCCGGGCCCGACTCGCCGGCTGCGACCCGAAGCGACGCCCGACTACCCGAGACGAACGCGGAGATCCACGGAACCTCGGGGGCCCGACCGACCACGACGAGGGCCTCTGGGCTGTCGAAGGAGATCACTGCTGCCCACTCGGACTCGAAGCCTTTGCTGGCGCGTCCGGCGAGCGCATGGAGCAGTGTGTCGACCGTGCGCGCCTCAACGAGCGAGATCGCCGTGTCGAGTGCATCCTGACGCGGGTCACGAACCTCCGGACCGACCGGGCGGATGTCTTCGACGTCGACACCGTCGACTTCTCGCAACTCTCGGGTCAGCAGGTCGAGCACCGACCCGTCGGGCAGGTCGACGAGGAGCTCGTCGATTGCTTTGCCGGCACCTCGTTCGAGGATGTCGATGCCCACGAGGTCACCGCCGACAGCACCGATTCGACTCGCCACCTGACCGAGCGCTCCGGGGCGGTCGGGAAGCCAGATACGGACAACGAAGATCATTGTCGGCCGATCAGCCGCACGCGCGGCCGCGCCCCGCGATCCCGAATACCTGGCGTGCCGCCGGCCAACTCAGGCGCTTGCCGAAATCGCGCCGACGAGAACCGACGAGGCGTGCGGGTTGGACGGCGTCGGGACGGACGTGCGCACGACAGCCGGTGCAGGCTCGCCCACCGACTCGTCCGAAGCCTTCTTCGGGGCGTAGGCGTTGACGTACTCCTGACCGGAGAGCTCACGGAGCTCGAACATGATCTCGTCGGTGATCTGACGGAGAGCGAGCGGATCGTCGCGTCGGGTTTCGAAACGGGTGAACTCGAGCGGGCGCGAGAACTTGATCGTGATCGGGGAACCGAAGTTCGGCTTCACCTGACCAATGGGCTGCGCCTCACGGGTGCCGATCATGGCGACGGCGATGACCGGAGCGTGGCAGTCCAATGCGAGGCGGGCAACCCCGGTGCGGCCCTTGTAGAGCCGGCCGTCGGGCGAGCGGGTGCCTTCGGGATAGATGCCGAAGACGCCGTCAGCGAGGAGCACTTCCTTGGCCGCATCGAGCGCGCGCTGTGACGCCGCGCCGCCGCCCCTCTTGACCGGGATCTGACCCATCATCTTGAAGAACCACGCGGTCTTGCGCTGCTCGAAGTACTCGGCTTTGGCCACGAACGTGACGCGGCGCTTCAGCACGAGGGGCAAGAAGATGGAGTCGGAGAACGACAGATGATTGCTGGCGAGAATCACTGGACCGCCGGTCGGCACATGTTCGATGCCTTCGACGCGGACCTTGAAGAGCAAACGCAGGACGGGCCCGAGTATCGCTTTCATGATCCGGTATGCCATAGCGGATGATTCTACGTCGTTCGATCGTCACCATCACCGGTTCGATGGCAGAAGTCACGAGCAGTTCATCGATCCGACACACTCCCGTGCACGCCGTTTTCCCGAGACCGAGAGCCTGCAAACGGTTCCACGAATCGGTCCCGCTCACTTTGCTCGGGTTTGGAGAACTCCGCTGCTCATCTCTACCGTGTGGCGAATGGAGCGGCGACTGACCCAACGAGGCCGAGAGCGTCGGGCGACGCTCATGCGCGCCGCCGCCCAGCGATTCGCCGAGCAGGGGTACCACCAGACTGCCGTGTCCGAAATCGTCGATGAACTCGCCGTTGGGAAAGGCGTCTTCTACTGGTACTTCGATTCCAAGGAAGAGCTCTTCTGCGAAATCCTTCGCGACGCACAGCTGTCGATGCGTCGACGCCAGCAGCAGACCATCGGCGCCAACGACGATCCGCTCGACAAGATCTCTCTCGGCATGCTCGCCACGATGCGCTGGCTCGACGAGAACCGCTACATGTTCAACCTGTTCCAGTTCGCCGCAACCGAGGTCGCCTTTGCTCCCGTGCTCCGCCAGGGTGCCGATCTGGCGGCGGCCGACATCAGCAAGCATGTGAAGGCGGCGATGCTCTCTGGCCGCATTCCCGACGGCGATCCGGAACTGCTCACCCACGCAATCATCGGCGTGACGAACGAACTCGCGCGGCGCTTCGTACAGACGCGTCGTCAAGATCCCGACGCGGTGGCGTCCGCCGCCAACGCCTTCCTGCTCTCAGGACTTCTCGGGACCACGAGCGAATCGATCGCTCTCCGCCCCTAGGGCCCCCTGTCCGCCGCTCAGGCCGTGACTGCGGCCTCGACGCGATGCTTCAGCTCGCGGAGCGCTGTCGTGATGATCTTGCCCTCCGCCCGACGCTTCACGAAGCCCGGAATCGGCACGACGAGGTCGACGGTGAGGTGGTAGATCACGTCAGTGGAACCATCGGCCAACTCGACGAACGTGTAGCTGCCTTCGAGAGCACGCATGATGTCGCCTTCCACAAGAGTCCACGAGATCACATCGGAGCTCTCGCTGTACGTGTAGCCGAGGAGGTACCCGGCGCTGCGTCCCATGGCGGCGGCCCGAAATGCCACCCGTGTCCCCCGACCCTGCTCGTCGCGCTCGATCACGATCGCCGCCTTGATGTCGGGCGCCCACTCCGGATAGCGCTCGAAGTCGAGGATGGTCTCGATGCACCGGTCGATCGAGGCGGCGATGTTGAGGTGTTCCGTGGTCTGTTCAGACATGGCGTGTTCTCCGCACTCGGCATCGGGGGCGTCCGCGGATCGGCGGGCGCGACATACGGGGCCGAGCGTAGCTTTCCCGTTCGTGCCACCGAGGTCGCAAACGCGAGCGGGTCCGACACGACCCGCGAGATCGCCTCTGGCCCCGCGACTCCACTAACGCCGGACGAACGGCGCTCGACCCGTCTCCAGGGTTCGCAGGGTCGTCCCCAGGCGCTCGGCCAAGACGTCGTAGGAGAACTCGGCGACGCACCGGGCGCGACCGGCAATGGAGAAGGACCGGCGCCTGTGCGGATCGGCCAGGAGACCGGCGATCGCCGTGGCCGCCTCGTCGACCGAACGGGGCGACACCACGAGTCCGGTCTGGTCGTGCACGACCGCCTCATGCGAACCGCCACTGCGCCCGGCGATCTGGGGCGTTCCGGACGCTGCGGCCTCCACGAACACGATGCCGAAGCCCTCCTGCTCCAGACCGCCCCATCGATTTCGACAGAGCATGGCGAAAAGATCACCACAGCGATGCAAGGTGCGGAGGTCTTCGTCGGAGACCCGGCCGAGGAAGCGCACGTCGAGATTGAGCATGGTGTCGTTGCCGATGTGTTTCGCGACGCGTTCGAGCCGCTCGCGATCGCGGCCGCCGCCCGCGATGACAACCGTAAGTTGACGTACGTTCTCCTTCGGATTCCCTCCAGCGCTTCGACGCTGCGCGACCGCAGCCGCCGCTCGAAGCACGGTGTCGAACCCCTTCCGGGGGACGAGTCGACTTGCACACACGATCACGTCGCCCTCAGCCGTGGTGGGAAGACCCAGGCTCCGACGCGCCTCGTCCCGTTCGGCGTCATCGGCGACGGGACGAAAGCTGTCGACGTCGACACCGGGTGGAATGATCGTGGCGTCGAGAGACCGACCGACGCACCGCTCGGCTTCGGCGAGGGGGTAACCACCCGCGGCGATCACGTGGACGGCCCCGTCGAGAACTCGGGCCAACACCTGCCGACTGAGCGGAAGGCGGCCGGGGACCGTGACCTCGGCGCCGTGGAGCACAACGGCATAGGGCAGGCCCGCCTTCGCCAACGACGGGCCGATCCAGCCCAACGGCACCGCCGGATCGAGCACGACGAACGACGAACGCGTCGACTCCGCCAGCGACAAGACCTGTCGGGTCACCGCCGGGGTCGGCAGCAGCACCTTCTGGCGGCTCCGCACGATCGGGAGCGGCGCTGCGGCGTCGAACTCGGCAGTGCCCGCATAGGGGGTGGTGAACACACGTGCGGCGCCGACGGGGAGTCGACGCCACAGCTCCCACAGGTACGACTGGATGCCGCCGATCTTCGGCGGGAAGTCGTTCGTGACGAGAAGATGCGCCATGGCGGGACGCGACCCTACTGGCGGGCCGCAGGCCAGTCGGCGGCAGCGGAGTTCTTCGCGGGAACCAACGTCACCGACGGGCGGCAGAGCCGAAGATCTGCCGCTGGGCGTAGGCGGCGGCGTGGCGCACGGCATCGTCAGACGAGGCCACCCCGGCGTCGAGAGCCGACCGAACGCCGTCGGACACCCGCCCCGGACCATCGACGCGCACCGTATTGCCGAGCGCGATGAGCGCGTTTCGCCGCAGTACGTTCACGTCGCGCTCCGGCAGGTAGAACCGACCGTGCCGGGCAAGGATCGTGGCGTCGTCGTCGAGCACCAGGGCCACGAGGTCCGTCCACGGTTGGGAACCCGGTTCGGCATCCGGAGGCGGTTCCCGCCGATCGATGGAGCGGTTCGGCGGGCACACCTCCTGGCAGTCATCGCATCCGTAGATGCGATCGCCGAGCGCAGCGAGGAACTCCTCGGGGAACCGACCCGGCCGTTGCGCCAACCACGCCAGGCAGCGCCGGGCATCGACCACGCCAGGAGCGACGATCGCCCCGGTCGGGCACCCGTCGAGGCAGCGCGTGCAGGACCCACACCCGTCGGCAACGACGTCCTCGGCAACCGGCATCGCGGCGTCGGTGAGGACCGACCCGAGCACGAACCACGATCCCCGCCCCGGCATGAGCAGATTGGCGTTCTTGCCGTACCACCCGATGCCGGCTCGGTGGGCGGCGGCGCGGTCGACCAGCGTGTTGTCGTCGGCAAGGATGCGCGTCCGGTAGCCCTCCGCCCGCAGCACGTCGGCGATCTGCGAGAGGGCTGCCCGCAACGGCGCGTAGTGATCCGTCCACGAATACCGCGCGATGCGGCCGGACGGCTCCGGACCGGGGTCCTCGTCGGCCCGACGGTAGAACCGTGCACCGACGATCAGGGTGGAGGCCCCGGGCAGGGCCGCTCCCGGATCGGTCGAACGGTCCGGGTTCTTGTAGGTGAACGCCATGCCTCCGTGGAGTCCTTCGGCCTTGCGTTGGTGGAGGGCGTCGCGTGCGTCGGTGAAGACGTCGGCCGTGGTGGCGCCGATTGCGTCGAGCCCACCGGCGCGCCCCAGTGCGAAGAGGCGGTCGCGCAGAGCAACCGCGTGCGGAGCCTGCCGGCGACCTCCGGCCCGAGGACCATCGAACGGGCGCGGGCCGAGGGGCGAAGGCGTCGACGGAGCAGGGACCACCGCCGAAGCCTACGAAGGATCGTCGTCAGCCAACGCGCTCGGTCAGCCGACGGCGGTGGCACGGGCTTCGTGGTGCTGCGATCGGGGCAGCAGCCCGACCTCCTGGAACATCGCCAGAGCGTCGGCCTCGGCGGCACCAAAGGCCACCGACGTGCCGCAGACGAAGGTGACGATGCAGTCGGCACAGGCGGATGAGTTCTGCTGGCTGCAGTCGGCGCACGAGATGACGACATCGGCCCGGGGTTCCGGTCGCATCGCGGACGGGTGACGGCGGCGGGCATCGTCACGGGCCGCTTTCGTGGCATCGGAGGTGACCCGGTGTCGACGGCTCGACAGGTTCACGGGAACAGGGAAGGTGAGTGAAGTAGCCATGGGTTGCAGTGTGGCGAGGGGGGTATGACATTTTTTCGGGCGCCACGAGAACCCGCCCGACCTTCGACCACGGCCGACCTCGGGACCAACGGCCCTGTTCTGCGGTCCCGCGCGTCCCTACGGTGACCTCCGAGGAGAGTGACCATGGATTTCGACGTGTCCGAGGAGATGACGGTCAGGCTCGCCATGATCGGCGAGTTCATGGAGCGGGAGGTGATCCCGCTCGAAGGCGAGATGCTCCACGGCGATCCGGCAACGCTCGAGGCAGGGGTTCGCGCCGCCCAGGCCAAGGTGAAGCAGATGGGCCTCTGGGCGCCGAACCACCCGGTCGACCTCGGTGGACTCGGGCTGTCGATGGTCGACCACGGCCTGTTCGCCGAGGCGGTCGGGCGCAGCCCCCTCGGCATGACCGTGTTCGGCACCCAGGCACCCGATGCCGGGAACGTGGAGATCCTCCACAAGTACGGAACCGAGGAACAGCGTGAACGGTTCCTGCGCCCGCTCGTTGCCGGCGAGATCCGCAGCTGCTTCTCGATGACCGAACCCGAGACGGCCGGCTCGAACCCCGTGCTCCTCGAGACCAGGGCCGTCATCGACGGCGACGACTTCGTGATCAGCGGGCAGAAGTGGTTCACATCCTCGGCGGACGGCGCGGCATTCGCCATCGTGATGGCCGTCACCGATCCTGACGCTCCGCCCCATCAGCGGGCCAGCATGATCATCGTGCCCACCGACACCCCCGGGTTCAACCTGGTGCGCAACGTGAGCGTGATGGGCCACGCCGGCTCCGGGCACGCAAGCCACGGCGAGGTCATCTACCAGTCGTGCCGCGTGCCGCGCACCAACGTGCTCGGACCGGAGGGTTCGGGCTTCCTCATCGCCCAGGACCGCCTCGGACCGGGGCGCATCCATCACTGCATGCGCTGGCTCGGCATCGCCGCGCGATCGTTCGACATGATGTGCACCCGGGCCAACGAGCGGATCATCGACACCGACGGCGGCACGCTGGCGAGCAAGCAGGTCATCCAGCACTGGGTGGCCGAGATGGACGCCGAGATCCGCGGCGCACGACTGCAGACGCTCCACTGCGCCTGGATGATCGACAGGTTCGGGGCCAGCGCGGCGCGAGACGAGATCTCGGCAATCAAGTTCGAGGTCGCCAACACCATGCTCAAGGCAGTGGACCGGGCAATCCAGGTACACGGTGCGCTGGGCGTCACCGACGACACGATCCTGGCGTACTGGTACCGCCACGAACGCGCCGCCCGGATCTACGACGGCGCCGATGAGGTCCACAAGACCTCGCTCGGACGCCGCATCCTCCGGCGCTACGCAACGGCCGCCGCGGCGCACTAGAGAGGCGCACCGCCGGGCGGCGCCGGGATTCCGCGCGTCGGGCTGGGTGCGGGACAGACAAGGTGACGGCGCGCCGCGTGTCCTTGACGCCTGCCCGCGTCGGCGGGAGGGGCGTCGGCCCTACGCTGGCGGGGACGACCGGCCCGAAGGACCATCATGCACTCGACCGCAGCCGACAACCCCCTGCTCCGGGACTGGACCGGTCCGCTGGCGCTGCCGCCGTTCGGGGAGATCGTGCCCGAACACTTCGAACCGGCGCTCGCCACCGCCATGGCGCTGCACCTGGCCGAGGTGGATGCGATCGCCGAGAACACCGACGAGCCGACATTCGCCAACACCTGCCTGGCTTTCGACCGCTGCGGTGTGGTCCTGGGTGCCGTCGGGAGCGTGTTCGGCAATCTCTGCGCCGCGGAGACGAGCCCCGAACTGCAGGCCGTCGAGCGGGCGATGGCGCCTCGTCTCGCCGCCCACTACGCGAGCATCTCGCTGCATGCCGGGGTGTTCGCCCGGATCGATGCGCTGCTTCGGCGCATCGGCTCGCTCGGTCTCACTCCGGTCGAGGAACGCCTGCTGCGGCGCCAGCACCTCGACTTCGTCCGCGGTGGGGCCATGCTCACCGGTGAGGCGCGCGTCCGGGTCGCTGCGCTCGCCGAGGAATTGGCCACACTCCAGACCCAGTTCGCTCAGAACGTGCTGGCCGACGAGACCGGCTGGCATCTCGAACTCGCGACCGAAGCGGACCGCGCCGGACTGCCCGAGTGGCTGCTCGCCGCGGCGCGGGGTGCGGCGCGCGACGCCGGCTTGGCCGATGGCGTCCACATCATCACGCTCTCGAGGTCACTGATCGTCCCGTTCCTGGAGATGTCGTCACGACGCGATCTGCGCGAGATCGCCTTCGCGGCATGGACGCGGCGGGGCGAGAACGGAGGCCAGTTCGACAACCGTCCGTTGATCACGGACATCCTCACCCGCCGCCGTGAGCTCGCATCGCTCCACGGCTACGCAAACTTCGCCGAATTCCAGACCGACGACATGATGGCCAAGTCGCCCGGCACCGTCGCCGAGCTTCTCCGTGCCGTCTGGGTCCCGGCCCGAGCAGCCGCGCTCGCCGAGCAGGAGCAGCTGGGTGAGCTGGCGCGCCGCGACGGGTCCACCGATTTCCAGGCATGGGATTGGCGCTACTACGCCGAATCGATGCGGAGCACCACGTTCGACCTGGACGACGATGAGGTGAAGCCCTACTTCGCACTTGACCGCGTCCTCGAGGCAGCGTTCGATTGCGCCGGACGCCTCTTCGGGATCCGCTTCACCGAGCGGCCTGACGTGGCGACATATCACCCCGATGTCCGCACCTTCGAGGTCCGAGGCGGCGACGATCAGGTGATCGGCGTATTCCTCTCGGACAACTTCGCCCGCCCGACAAAGCGCAGCGGCGCCTGGATGTCGTCATACCGCATGCGCGCTGACTATCGCCACGGCGACCTCGCCCTCCCGGTGATCGCCAACCACAACAACTTCGCGAAAGCTGAGAGCGGACCGACGCTGCTCAGCATCGAGGACGGCCGAACGCTGTTCCACGAGTTCGGCCACGGACTCCACGGGCTGCTGTCGGCATCCCCATTCCATCGCCTCGCCGGCACCAACGTCCTGCGCGACTTCGTCGAGCTGCCATCGCAGCTCTACGAGCACTGGCTACTCGAGCCCGAGGTACTCCGACGTCACGCACGCCATGTGGACACCGGTGAGACCATTCCCGACGAACTCGTCGATCGTGTCCGGCGCGCCGCCCAGTTCAACCAGGGCTTTGCGACCGTCGAGTACACGTCGAGCGCGCTCCTCGACCTCGCGCTGCACCAGGAGAGCGACCCGGCCTCGATCGACATCTCCGAGTTCGAGCGATCGCAGCTGGCCGAGCTCGGCATGCCTCCGGCAATGGTCATGCGCCACCGGCTCCCCCACTTCCTCCACCTGTTCTCGAGCTCGTCATACGCGTCCGCGTATTACGTGTACCTGTGGGCGGAGGTGCTCGACGCCGACGCCCACGATGCGTTCGTCGAGGCCGGCGATCCGTTCGACGCGGCCACAGCGGCGCGTCTGCGTCAATTCATCTATTCGTCCGGTAACACCATCGAACCGGGCGAGGCGTATCGATCATTCCGTGGACGCGATGCCGGCATCGAGCCGCTCCTGCGAGGTCGCGGCCTTCTCGTCTGACGGCCAGGCGAACGGGTATTCGGCGGGCGGAACATTTGTTCGTCTAAGCTCCGCTCGGTGGGGGTTCGAACCGCAACACCGGGTAGACGGCAGGTCACCCTCGGGCAGCAGTCGCTCGACGATCTCGGGACGCCCTTGTCCCACGTCACGTTCGTGGTGATCGATCTCGAAACCACTGGAGCGTCACCACGCGACTGTGCCATCACCGAGGTGGCGGCGGCGCGTTACGAAGGCGGCGTGTGCACGGGAACGTTCTCCACGCTCGTCAATCCCGGCGTGGAGATTCCCCCGTTCATCACGTACCTCACGGGCATCACCGAGTCGATGATCGGTCCCGCGCCGCGCATCGAAGCGGTGCTCCCGGCACTGCTCGAGTTCATCGGTGGGGCCGTGCTCGTCGGCCACAACGTCCGCTTCGACATCGCGTTCCTCGACGCCGCTCTTCGCGCC
>JANMYF010000075.1:0-16335 GCA_031381685.1 Acidimicrobiia bacterium | reverse complement strand
TTCGGCGCCGATCGTCGTGGAGTCGCCGTGGCCGGTGTGCACAACGGTGTGTCCGGGCAGCGTGAGCAGCTTCGTGCGAATGCTCTCCACGTGGTCGACGCTGGTGATGCTCACCGAGTGCACGGCGACCCTGGCCGCCATGAGCGCTTGCGCGTCGGGAAGGCGATTCTCCTGGTCGCACATGACCACGACGTCCGGGCCGAGGGCCACGATCGACGCGATGTCGGGGTCCTTGGTTCCCCCGACCGTCGGATAGCGATCACCGAGCTCGCAGAATCGCGTCACCGCCACGGGTTCGATCCCCCACCCAAGGAGGGTTTCCGACGCGCTGGGGACGAGTGAGACGACGCGCATACTGGGCCTTCCTTCCTGGCGTCAATCGCGCCCGTGACCGCCGCGGTTCGACGTTTCTCGCCCGTGATTGGCGAGAAACGGCGTCAGATCTTGTCGAGGAGCTGCGTCTTCTTGGCGTCGAACTCGGCCGGGGTGAGCAGACCCTTGTCGCGCAGTTCGGCGAGCTTCTCGATCTGCTCGGGGACGGAGAGCTCACGCCGACCCGCCATCCGGTCCATGTCGCGGCCGTGGGTGCGCTCGATCTGACGGTAGATCTCGTTCTGCACGTGGAAGGGCTTCTTCACGTTGTAGAACCGCTGCTGGCCCTGCTCGCCGCCCGACTCGATCAGCAGGTCGCCGGCGCCGATGATGCGCTCCCAGATCGACTGCTTGAACGAGATGTCGTTGATCCGCTCGAGCGGGATCTCCTTGCCCTGCTTGGCGAAGAGGCCCGATCGGTAGATGAGCCGGTCGGTCGTGACCACGAAATTCACCGTGCGCCAGCGGAGGACCTCCTCGAGGAGCCAGAGCAGTGCGAGCACCACCAGAACGATGCCGGCGTAGTTGATCCACTTGTTCGCGTTGCCATCGGGGTTGATGAAGTTGCCGGCGGCGATGGCGACCACAAGCGCGCCGATCACCGCGAGCACGGGCTGGACCAGGAACCACAAGTGGGGCTTGCGGTCGAGGATGATCTCTTCGCTGTCGTGCAGATATTTCCGAGGGAACGCCATAGCTGGCAAGGGTACTGGACCGGTCGTCAGCCTGACCGAATCCCCTCCGGGTGCCCGAGGGAGCCCGGCGGATCGCCTCCGTGCACTTCTGGCTCGGTACTTCCGGCGCGACGACCGGCGCCGCCCCGAGACCGGTGAATCACATCCGTGTACTTCTGTCACACCCCTCCCCTACGCTGTCCCCATGGCAAATCACACCCTTGTCGTTTCCGGTGCGCCGGCTTCGGCACCCGACTCGTTGCTGGCCGGGCTCAACCCGGCGCAGCGGGCCGCCGTGGTGAGCACTGCCATGCCGCTGTGCATCCTTGCCGGAGCCGGCTCCGGCAAGACGCGCGTCCTCACCCGGCGGATCGCCCACCGCGTCCACACCGGCACGGCCGACGCGTCACGAGTGCTGGCGCTGACCTTCACCCGCAAGGCGGCGCGGGAGCTCTCCAACCGCCTGGGGCAACTCGGCGTGCGTGAGCGCGTCGCCACCGGAACCTTCCACGCGATTGCCTACGCCCAGCTCCGCCAGTGGTGGACCGACACCGATCAGCGTGCCCCCGAGCTCACCGAATCGAAGATCCGTCTGGTCGCGCCGTTGCTGGGGGCGCGCCGCAAGGCCGTGGCCCCGTTCGACGTCGCCTCCGAGATCGAATGGGCCAAAGCCCGCATGCTCGACCCGGAGGCCTATGCCACCGAAATCGCCCGCATCGGACGCACGCCGCCGCTCGGGGCCGAGGCCATGGCGCAGCTCTACGCCCGCTACGAGGACGACAAGAAGCGCAAGGGCATCGTCGACTTCGACGACCTCCTCGTCATGTGTGTGCGGTCGATGGAGTCCGATCGGGAGTTCGCCGTGCGGCAGCGGTGGCGGTTCCGGCACCTGTTCGTCGACGAGTTCCAAGACGTCAACCCGGCACAATCCCGCCTGCTCGACGCCTGGCTCGGTCTGGGCGCCTCGGGCGACACGCTTGCCTCCGATGCCCTCGACCTTTGCGTGGTCGGCGACCCGAACCAGGCGATCTACGCATGGAACGGCGCCGATCCGGCCTTTCTCACCGGCTTTCGCGAGCGGTTCGCCCGGGCCGAGGTCGTCCGCCTGGAAGACAACTACCGGTCGTCGCCGGAGATCCTCACGGTTGCCGATGCCGTCCTCGGGCTGGCCCCGCGAGACACCCGTGCCCTGCGCGCCAACCGGGCGTCGGGGCTCGTTCCGGTCGTCACCGCCTTCGCCAGCGATGTCGACGAGGCCAAAGGCGTCGCCCGGACGCTCCGCGACCGCCACTCGTCGCAGACCCCGTGGTCCCACATGGCCATCCTCACCCGCACCAACGCCCAGAGCGTGCTGTTCGAAGAGGCGCTCCGTACCGTCGGGATTCCGCATCGGGTCAAAGACCGCGGCGCGTTCCTCAACCAGTCCGATGTCAAGGGCGCGCTCGCCCAGCTTCGCCGTGCCCCCGCCACGGTGGCGTTCAGCTCCCGCCTGGCCGATCTTGAGGAAATGGCGCGCGAGGCGGCCGAGACCGGAGTCGTCGGTCCCGAAGGCGTCAACGAACGCGCGGCCAACCTCGAGGGCCTCGTCCGTCTCGGCGTGGAATACGTCGCGCTCGATCCAACCGGCACCACCGAGGGATTCCTGTCGTGGATCGCTGCCACGATCACCTCGCGAGCCGATGAGCCCGACCGTCACGCCGACGTCGTGGAGCTCACCACGTTCCATCGCTCCAAGGGCCTCGAATGGCCGATCGTGGTGCTCGCCGGACTCGAGCGTGGCTACGTCCCGATCGGCCAGGCCGACAACCAAGACGCCTGGGACGAAGAACGCCGCTTGCTCTACGTCGCCGTCACCCGGGCCGAGCGCGAGCTGCACTTCACCTGGGCGAAGTCACGCACCTTCGGTAGTCGCACGACGAATCGGACCGAGTCGCCCTACCTGGCCAACGTCGCGGCGGCGATCACGTCGATCGAAGATCCGGGCCGCGGCGACTGGAAGACCCTGCTCCGCGCCCAGCGCGAGCGACTCGCCGCGGCGAAAGCGGCGGGCGTGCCGGGCATCCGCGGCACGAAGAACGCGCTCGTCGAGCTCGGATCGAACGCCGACCCGAAGGTGCTCGAAGCGCTGAAGAAGTGGCGGGCGGGCAAGGCCCGGGCCACGGGCGTCCCGGCGTTCGTGATCTGCCACGACACCACGCTCGCGGCCATGGCCGAGGCCACTCCCCGCGAGCGACGCGATCTCCTGCTCGTTCCCGGGATGGGTCCGGTGAAGATCGAGCGCTACGGCGACGACATCATCGCCGTCATCCAGGCCGCCGCCAGCTGACGGCGGCCCTGCCCGCTGGGTCAGCTCACGTCTCTGGGTCAGCTCACGTCTCTGGGTCAGCTGGCGTCGCTGGGTCGGCTCATGGCACAAAAATGCACAAATCCCGACCCAACGACGGGAGCCGACCCAGGAATACGCCTCCGACCGCCCAGTCGGTCAGGCCGTGTCAGCGATCCAGCGTTCGAGCAGCGGTGGCTCCTCGGCGAGCCGCTCGCGGAGCCCACTCACGATGGCCTTTTCCACCTGTCCCCCGACGAACGGGATCGGCGAGTTGACCTTGAGATCGCCCTCGATCACCCGGGTGGTCTCACCTGCCCTTGCTACTAGTTGCCAACGTCCCTGGCACCGGAAGAACGACGCGTAGTGCGTCGGCGTCATGGTGAAGGCCGCCGTCCACTGTGATGCGTCGATGCTGGTCTCCTCGATCCAGCTCAGCTTCGCCGGGTCGATCACCCGACGGGCGACGCTGGGCAGGGATCCACCGAATTGGTACTCGAGTTCGAGGTGCGTGGTGTCTCCGACGACGAGATGGCTGCGAACCTCGGGGCGCCCGATGTCGGGGAGTTCTGCCATCGCCGTGGTCAGGTAGTCGACGCTGCTGAGCGCACGCCCAACATCGGCGACGCCCGCCCGAAACCGCTGCTCGATCCGAAACCGCATCGCCGACAAGCTATCGGTCGCCCGATGTTCGTGACCGGACGATGCGACAGGGCGTCTACGGTGCAGCTATGACCGCTCCCGAGACCCCCGCGACGCCGTCCACCGGCGTCACCATCACCCTGCGCCCCAACGGCCCCATGCTCGTGCAGGGTGACGTGACCGTCATCGGAACCGACGGCAGCGAGATCGACCGCGGCGGCCGCGTGGCCTTCTGCCGGTGCGGGGCGAGCAACACCAAGCCGTTCTGCGACCGTTCGCACATGGCGGCTGAATTCGTCGCTCCCTAGCGCGGGGCCGCCCGCGGCGGTGGGCACGCCAACGGTAGAGTCGTCACCCGTGTCTGCTGACGGGTCCGTGAACTGATGACGATCAACGATTTCGCTATGGAGTTCTTCAGCCTGCGCGGCAAGAACGCCATTGTCACGGGTGGCAACAGCGGTCTCGGGCAGGCGTTCGCGCTGGCACTCGCCAAGGGCGGGGCGAACGTGTTCGTGCCGAGCATCATCGACGATGACGGCAGCACCCGTGCACTGATCGAAGGTGCCGACGTCGGCTACGAGTTCCTGTCGGCTGACATCACGGTGCCCGGCACGCCCAAGCAGATCGTCGACGCCTGCGTGGACCGGTTCGGATCGATCGACATCCTGATCAACAGCGCCGGCGTCTGCCCCATGGCCGAGGTGCTCGACTTCGGCCGTCCGCAATGGGACGCCACCGTGCAGGTGAATCTGACCGCGGCGTTCGAGATGAGCTTCGAGGCGGCGCAGCGGATGGTCCCCCAACGAAGCGGGAAGATCATCAACATCTGCTCGATGTTCAGCTTCCTCGGTGGCCGCCTTTCGCCGGCCTACTCGGCGACCAAGCATGGGATCGCCGGGCTCACCAAGGCCTACTGCGACGAGCTCGCCGAGCACAACATCCAGGTCAACGGCATCGCCCCCGGCTACTACGCGACCGCCATCACCACGAACACGCGGAGCAACCCGGTCACCAATCAGCGGGTGCTCGATCACATCCCGGCGGGCCGATGGGGTGAGCCGATGGACCTCATGGGCACCGTGGTGTTCCTCGCCAGCCGGGCATCGGACTACGTGAACGGCCACGTGCTCTGTGTCGACGGTGGCTACCTCGTCCGCTAGGACAGGTGCACCCGACGCGGGACCACCATGGACGGCCCCTTTCTCATCGGCGTGGACTGCGGAACGCAGAGCGCCAAGGTCGTGATCTTCGACGCCGCCGGCAACGCCGTCGCCCGTGGCGATCAGCCGCTGCGCCCGATGCTGCGCCCACGTCACGGCGTCGTCGTGCACCCCGAAGACGATCTGTGGGACGCGATCTCGGTCGCAAGTCGTGCCGCGTTGGCGAACTTCACCGGCGACCGCGAGCGGATCGTCGGCGTCGGCATCTGCCCCATTCGCTGCAACAAAGCGTTCCTCAAGGCGGACGGCTCATTGGTCGAACCGGTCATCAGCTGGATGGATGACCGCGCCTATCAGCCCTACGTGCCGAGCGACCCGTCCACCGCCTACGCCACAACCTCGTCGGGCTACGTCTCGCACCGCTTCACCGGTGAGTTCAAGGACACGGCCGCGAACAACATCGACGTGCAGTGGCCGATCGATACCGACACGTGGCAGTGGAGTGACGACCCGTCGGTCTTCGAACGGTTCGGGGTGATGCGGGAGATGCTGGTGACCCTCCAGATGCCCGGCGATGTGATCGGTCCGGTCACCGCCGAGGCCGCCACCGCCACCGGGATACCGGTCGGAATCCCCGTGGTGGCCACAGCCAACGACAAGGCGGTCGAGATGCTCGGGGCCGGCCCGCTCGGACCGCGCACCGTGCTCGTCTCCCTCGGTACCTACATCGCCGCCATGGTCCCGGGAACCGTCAATCATCAGAACCCGCAGCATTTCTGGACGAACTTCGCGTCGGTCCCGAACCGCTACATCTACGAAAGCAACGGCGTGCGGCGCGGCATGTGGACGCTCAGCTGGTTCCTGGATCTCCTCGGACCGGAGGTCGCGGAGCGCGCCGCATCCCTCGGACTGTCGCGGGAGGAGTACCTCGAGCGGGAGGCGCGAGACGTTCCCGCCGGGAGCGACGGCCTCCTAACGGTGCTCGACTGGCTGGCGCCGACGGACTTCGCGTTCCGCAAGGGTTCGATGCTCGGGTTCGACGCGCGACACACGCGGGGCCATATGTACCGGTCGATCCTCGAGGCGATCGCGCTCACGATGAAGACCAACGTCGACGCCATGTGTACCGAGCTCGGGATCGTCCCCGACGAAATCGTCGTGTCGGGCGGCGGCTCCCACAGTCCTCTGTTCATGCAGATCTTCGCCGACGTGTTCGGCGTGCCGGCATTGCGCAGCACCGGGTCCGGCGGAGCCAGCCTCGGAGCCGCCATCTGCGCTGCGGCGGCAACGGGCATCCACCCTGACATCGACGCAGCTGCGGCGGCCATGGCGAGCGGCCGTGCCGCCTTCACCCCGGACATGGCCAACTTCGAGCTCTACAGCCGCATGAACGAGACTGTCTATCGAGACGTCCGCTCCGCCACCGATGCACTCTTCGAGCGTGCGTACCCGATCTTCCATCCCATCGAACACCCCACCAACGTCTAGGAACGCCACCATGTCGCTGTCGCGAGAAGCCGTCGTCGAACACCTCCGCAAGATCCTTCCGGCCGAGCGGGTCATCACCGACCCGCAGGTCCTGAAGGAGCGCAGCATCGACAACTTCCGCAAGCTGCAGAGCATCTTCCAGGTCTTCACGATGGAGGTACCGGCCGCGGTGGCGATGGTGGCCAGCACGGCGGAGGCGTCGGCAGTCCTCGCCTTCGCCGACGAGCACGGGGTCAACGTCGTCGCCCGGACCGGTGGCACGGCGACGGAGGGCGGTTTGGAGACGCCGGTCGAGAACTCGATCGTGCTCGACGGATCACTGATGAACACCATCGTCAAGATCGACGCCTACAACATGCAGGCGACGGCGCAGTGTGGCGTGCCGTTGCAGTTGCTCGAGGATCAGGCACGCGCCGTCGGTCTCACAACCGGCCACTCGCCGCAATCGAAGCCGATCGCCAGCATGGGCGGCCTTGTCGCCACGCGCAGCATCGGCCAGTTCTCCACCCTCTACGGCGGCATCGAAGACATGGTCGTCGGCTGTGAAGTGGTGTTCCCGGGAGGACACGTTTCTCGCATCAAGAACATCCCCCGTCGCGCCGCGGGTCCCGACATCCGCCACATCGTGATCGGCAACGAAGGAGCCCTGTGCTTCATCTCCGAGGTCACCGTGAAGCTCTTCCCGTACCTGCCGGAGAACAACACGTTCCTCGGCTGGACACTGAAGGACATGAAGCTCGGCTTCGAGGTGCTTCGCGAAGTGATGGTGGCTGGGTACAAGCCTTCGGTCGCCCGTCTCTATGACCCCGAAGACGGCCAACTCCACTTCTCGCACTTTGCCGCGCCCGACGATTGCATCGTGCTGTTCATGGCCGAGGGGAACCCCGGCATCGCCAAGGCCACTGCCGAAGGCATCGCCGAGATCGTCGCCAAGCATCCGGAGTGCAAGCCCGTCGACAGCGCGTTGATCTCGGAGTGGTTCGACGATCTCGTGTGGGGACCGGACAAGGTCACGCGGGAGGACAACCGCATCCGCACGACTCGCAACGTGAACCGCACCACGGAGATCTCGGCCGACTGGAGTTCGATCAACGACATCTACGAGGCCGCTCTGGCCCGTATCCGGGCCGAAACGCGGGGCATCACCCTGCTCGGCGGTCACTCGTCGCACAGCTACATCAACGGCACGAACATGTACTTCAACTACTTCTACGACCTCATCGACTGTGAGCCGGAGGAGGAGAACGACAAGTACTACTTCCCGATCATCAAGATCATCTGCGAGGAGACGCTTCGCTTCGGCGGCTCGATCGTCCACCACCACGGCATCGGCAAGGCCCGTGCTCGGTGGGTCAAGGAGGAGTACGGCTCGTCGTACCCCATGCTCGAAACGCTGAAGCGGGCCTTCGACCCCAACAGCATCATGAACATGGGAACGATCATCCCTCGGTAGTCGATGGCGGCGGTCGCCCGCTACCGCTGTCTTCATCGCCAGCTACGCCAGTTTGTCGGCGTATTCATTGCCGAAACAGGGTTTGCGGGCGACGAGCCCGACCGTTGGCGTTTAGTCCATAAGGCCGGTGCGGATGCTGTCGAGCACCCAGTCCGGATGCTGCTCGACGAGGCGATCGAGCCAGCGTGGGCTTTCGAACAGCGCCAGCATCTTGCCCTTCGATCCGATAAGTACCTCGAGTCCCGGCGTGCCCCGCATCTTGTCGGCCGTCTCACGATCCGTGAGACGGGCTATGCGCTCGCGCGTCGCCCCGAACTCGACCGGTGAGTTGAACTCGTTCGCCAGCCGGTGCGAGAACACCTCGAACTGCATCTGACCGACAGCGCCGAGCACCGGTGTGGGATCGCCCTCGCGGTGCATCACCTGGACCACGCCTTCTTCGCCGAGCTGTTCGAGGCCCTTCTTGAACTGCTTCTGCTTCGACACATCGCGCGGACGCACGCTGGCGAAGAGCTCCGGAGCGAAGGTCGGGATCGGCGGGTACACAACGGACTGGTCGACGTACAGCGAGTCGCCGATGTTCACGTCGGTGGCGTTCACGAGGGCGACGATGTCGCCCGGATAGGCGAGTTCAACCGTGTCGCGATCCTGCCCGAACACGGTGGCCGCGTACTTCGTGGTGAACGGCTTTCCGGTGCGGCCGAGGGTCACGGTCATGCCGCGCTCGAAGCACCCCGACTGCACCCGGACGAACGCGACCCGATCGCGATGGTTCGGGTTCATGTTCGCCTGGACCTTGAACGCAAACGCCGAGAACGGCGCGTCGAGAGGACGGAACGTTCCGTTCACATCATCACGAGGTGTGGGCGACGGAGCGAGATCGACAACGGCGTCGAGCAGCTGACGGATGCCGAAGTTCGTGATGGCCGAGCCGAAGAACGTCGGCGTGGTCTCACCGGCGAGAAACGACTTCTGGTCGACGTCGGCTCCGATCTCCGTCATCAGCCCCGCGCCTTCGAGCGCGGCTGTCCACACGGGCCCTTCTTCGACCTCGGCGACGGCAGGATCGACGATCTGCTCCTCGGCCATCTTCGCCCCGCGCGCCGTGCGGGAGAAGCGGATGAAGCGTCCGGTGCTCCGGTCGATCACCCCACGGAAGTCGCCCGCGATACCCACCGGCCACGTGGCCGGCGTGCAGCGGAGCTTGATCTTGCTCTCGATCTCGTCGATCAGGTCGAGCGCGTCGAGGCCGGGGCGGTCGAATTTGTTGATGAACGTGATGATCGGGAGCTGCCGCGACCGGCACACCTCGAACAGCTTCAGGGTCTGCGGCTCGATGCCCTTCGCCGCGTCGAGGACCATGATCACGGCATCGGCCGCCGCCAGCACCCGAAAGGTGTCCTCGGAGAAGTCGCGGTGACCTGGGGTGTCGAGCAGGTTGATCACGTGGTCGCGGTACGCGAACTGCAGGACGGTCGAGGTGATGGAGATGCCGCGCTGCTGCTCCATGTCCATCCAGTCGGACGTCGCCCGGCGCCGGTCCGAGCGCGCCTTGACCGCTCCGGCTTCCTGAACGGCGCCCGCGTAGAGAAGGAACTTCTCGGTGAGCGTCGTCTTGCCGGCATCGGGATGGCTGATGATGGCGAACGTGCGCCGACGGCTGGCCTCACCGACGATGTCGTGCACGGACTTCTCAGTGCTCATCGGACGGTCTTCACGCTTCTCATCAGGGGATTCCAGGGGCTCTCGCCCCCGAAGGGGCGGAACAGTCTCTCACCGTCCGGTTGTTGCCCTCGGACAGCAGGACCGTCGTGCTCAGTCGGCCGCGAGGAGGAGATACAGCTTCTTCCGCGCGTCCTTCACGATCTCGGCGGCGGCTTCGATCTGTTCGGGGTTTCCGGCGCTTGCCACCTGCTTGAGGGCGATGACCAGTCCCTTCATCGATTCGAAGAGTGCGCCGGCCTGAGATCGGCCTCGGCCCTCTCGGGTCCATGGGTTCTCTTCGGGACTCTCGATGCGACGCTGCGCCTCGGCCCGACCTGACTCCGTCAGTTCGTAGGTGC
This sequence comes from Acidimicrobiia bacterium, assembly GCA_031381685.1. Classification (GTDB taxonomy): domain Bacteria; phylum Actinomycetota; class Acidimicrobiia; order Acidimicrobiales; family JANYDT01; genus JANLQX01. The sequence goes on along the minus strand of JANMYF010000075.1, from coordinate 6,160 downwards.
GCTTACCCTCACTCGTGACGGCGGCGACAAGGCCCTCGTCCTCGAGGAGCTGGAGGGTCGGGTACACCGAGCCGGGGCTCGGCTTCCACGCTCCCTGCGTCTTCTCCTCGATCCGCTGGATGAGCTCGTAGCCGTGACCGGGCCCCTCGAAGAGGATGGCCAGGAGAACGGTTCGAATCTCGCCCCGACGGGTCCGACCGCGCGGACCGCGGCCTTCGTCATCGTGATCATGACGGCGCGGGCGGTGCCCACCCGGGCCGCCGCGACCGCCGGGACCCCGGCGACCCTCGAAGCGCTCGTCACGGAACGGTTCGCCGCGGCCGTGGGGTCCGCCGCGTCGTGGCCTTAGGCCACGTGGCCCGAACTCCGGAGAGAGGCCTTCTGGTTGGTTGTTGTGTGTTGGATTGAATCCACGCATGGGAACGACTCCGTTTCTCGACATCCGATCTGGATGCCGTTTGCGATCCGTTCACGATATATCGTGATCTGTCACGATGCAACGTGACTTCCGGCACGCTACGAAGTGGTTTGCGATTTCTGAAAGAGTCGACCCATGGCAAACGGATCGATGACCATCAGCGAACGCGAAGCTTTCCTCGGCGATGTGCACGTGGCCGTGCTCGCCGTCGAGCGCCCCGGTCGGGGGCCCCTTGCGCTGCCGATCTGGTACCTGTACCGCGACGGCGTCATCGAGATCGGTATGAGCGGCACGTCGTTGAAAGCTGAGCTGCTGCGCGCTGCGGGCCGGGCGAGTGTGACCGTGCAGACGGAAACCGCTCCCTACAAGTACGTCGCGGTCGAAGGACCGGTGTCGGTCGAGCCGATCCCGCGCGATGACTTCGAGATGGCCTCGCGCTACCTCGGGCCGGAACTGGGCAAGTGGTACGCCGAGAACAACCCGAGCACCGCCGAGTCCGTCGTCGCCCGACTCACGCCGGAGACGTGGAACACCATGGACTTCGCCAAGCTGATGGGCTGATGCCAGAGGTGGTGCCGCTCATCGGTTGAGCAGTCGGCGCTGCGCTGCTTCGCTTCACTGCCGCGACACCAGCGACGCGGTTGGGCAGCTACTCGCCGTGGGATTCTTCGGCGAGTTCGAGCCAGATCTCTTCCCAGCGATGGATCTCCGCCTGGGCTTCGGCAATCTGCTCGCCGATCCGGGCGAGTGCGGTGTAGTCCGTCGGGGCGACGGACCCGAGTTCCGCCGTCAGCGCATCGCGGCGTTTACCGGCACGCCCGAGTTCGCGGTCCGCTTCCTTGATCAGGTGGCGCAGGGTGCTCGCCGATCGGCGCGGCTTCGTCGATGTGGTGGTGGCCGTTGCCGTGGGCGCTGTCGGTACCGTGACCGAGTCGCCCTGCGTCGATGACGACGACCCGACCAGGGCGGTCATCTTCGAACCACCGGAAGACCCGACGCCGGAGCCGGGCGCACTGGCTCCGCTCCGCACACCGGTTTGGGCTCGCTGGGCGATCCACCCGGCGTAGCCCCCGAGCACGGGCTTGGCCCGACCGTTGTCGAGCATGAGCACGTCTTCGACGACGCGATCGAGGAAGACACGATCGTGGCTGACGACCACGAGCGTGCCGGGCCAGTCCTCGGCGAAGTCCTCAAGCACTCGCAGCGTGTCGAGGTCGAGATCGTTGGTGGGTTCGTCGAGCAGCAGCACGTTGGGACGGTCGGCGAGAACGAGCAGGAGCTGGAGACGTCGGCGCTCGCCGCCCGAAAGCGTATGGATCTGCGCGAACTGCACGTCGTCGTCGAACCAGAACTGCTCCATCAGCTTCTTGTCCTCCGGGGTACCCGGGGGACGCGTCGGACCGGCAACGGCGTCGCGAACGCGCTGATTGGGATCGAGCTTCTGCCCCAGCTGATCGGACAGACGGACACGAACGGTCGGCCCGACATCAACCCTTCCGGCCCCCGGTTTGATACGACCCGCGAGGATCTCCAGCAAGGTGGTCTTTCCGGCGCCGTTCGGCCCGACGATCCCCCAACGTTCCCCCGGACCGAGCTTCCATTCCACGTTCTTGAACAACCACGGCGCATCGTCGCCAAATCGGTGCCCGACACCCTCCAGCTCGATGACCTTGTTCCCAAGACGCGGTGCGGCACGCTCGTCGAGCTGTTGACGGAACGAACCGGTCGACTGCTTGCGTGCTCCCTCTCCGCTGCGTTCCGTCGCCGCGGAGAGGTCGAGCGAGCCGACCCTCGCCGGACCGTCGATCTTGCGCTCGATCAGCGCGGTAGCCGAATCTATGCGCGCTTTCGACTTTGCCGTGCGGGCGGGCGCCCCGCGACGCAGCCAGGCGAGCTCGGTGCGAGCGAGGTTTCGACGCGTCGACTCCTCGGCGGCGGATCGCTCCTCCCGTTCGGACCGGCCGTCGAGGTAGACCTGGTACCCGCCGTCGTGGACGTAGGACTTACCACGGTCCAACTCCAACGTGCGCGTACAAACCCGGTCAAGCACATGTCGATCGTGGGTAACGAGGATGAGGCCACCACGGAACCCGGCGAGTCGTTCCTCCAACCAGGCGATGGCATCGAGGTCGAGGTGGTTGGTCGGCTCGTCGAGGATGAGAAGGTCGCAGTCGACGACGATGGCGCGAGCAAGAGCGACGCGCTTGGCCTGGCCGCCGGAGAGCGTGCGGACATCGGCATCGACGAACGCTTCCATGCCGAGACGGTCGAGCACCGCCTCGGCCTCCCACACTTCGGCCCCTTCGACCGACGAAACGACCGAGAGCACCGTGCCGTCGGGCAGTGTGCCGTCCTGGTCGAGGACCGAGATGCGGACGTTGCGTCCCCACGTGACCGACCCAGTGTCAGGCGTGACGGAGCCGGCGAGCACGCGAAGCAATGTGGACTTCCCGCCGCCGTTGATGCCGACGACGCCCCATCGGTCGCCGGCATGGACGGTCACTGACAGGCCGGCGAAGAGTGCCCGATCAGGTCGGGCGACCCCGACGCCGCGTGCGTCGACGAGTACGGCACCGGCCATGATCAGCTACCCCCGGTACCGGTACGCGCTTCGATGAGAACTGCCAAGGCCACCGGAATCAACGTGTACTTACGATTTGGACGGGGCCGAAGGCACGGCAGAAAGCAAACGGTGCGCAGCGGCAGGATCGGGAACGAACCCGGGCGTGTCGCGGCAGAACTCGATCATGATGCCGTTCGGATCGACGTAGTACAGCGACTGGCACCAGTCGTGGTCGAGCTCCATCAGTGGCGAGTGCCCGGCCGCGTCCATGCGAGCGCGGAGCTCCTGCTGATGCTCGGCGGTGGAGCGGAACGCCACATGGTTCACCCAGACCGGGAGGCCGTTTCCGGTCGAGATGTCGGACTTCCAGTCGGGCTTCTCCCCCACACCGTGCACGTCGAAGAACGCCAGGCAACTGCCGTCGCCGGTGTCGAAGAACACGTGGCGGAGGAATCCTTCCGGCGAGCCCGACACCTCGGTGTGCACCAGCGGGAAACCCAGAGCCTCATAGAACGCCGTGGTCTGCTCGATGTCACGACAGGCGTAGGCAACATGGTGGAACCCTGACATGCCGACAAGGTTACTCGTGCGCCCCGACAACCGGCCCGCTCGCAAATGGAGTCAGGCGAACGAACCTTCGAGGTCGACGACCACCGGGGCGTGGTCCGAAGGCAGCTTGCCCTTGCGGGCGTTGCGGTCGACGATCGCCCAGCGCACGCGGTCGATCACCGGAGACGTCGCCAACACGAGGTCGATGCGCATCCCTCGGTGCTGGTGGAAGTCTCCGGCGCGGTAGTCCCAGTAGGTATAGAGCCGGTCGCCGTCATAGAGGTGTCGGAACGCGTCACGGAAACCGGCAGCTTCGAAGTCGCGAAGGCGAGAGCGCTCCGCTTCGGTGACGTGCGTCGAGTTCGTGAACGCTGACGGCTTCCACACGTCGCGATCGTCGGGCGCGATGTTGAAGTCGCCCATGATCACCGCGGGACGCTCGGCGTCCGCGGAATGCTCCGCCCTCAGACGATCGAGCCACACGAGCTTCGCTTGGTAGTGCGGGTCCTCGAGGCTGCGGCCGTTGGGCGCGTAGACACTGGTGACGCGCAGTCCGGCGCAGGTCGCGCTGAGGACTCGGGCCTCGCCGAGGATGGCCGCGGTGTACTCGTCGACATCACCGGCGGGAGTGGCAAAGCCGCGCTGAACGTCGTCGAGGCCGACGCGACTGAGGATGGCGACTCCGTTCCACTGTCCCTGTCCGAAATGGACGCTCTCGTAGCCGAGGCCGTGGAACACCATGGAGGGGAAGGCGGTGTCGCCGAACTTCGTCTCCTGCAGGACCAACACGTCAGCGTCGGCGTAGCCGAGCCACTCCTCCACGCGCGGGAGTCGGGCCTTCAGGGAGTTCACGTTCCAGGTGGCGATTCGCACGGCGGAGCAGCCTACGACTGCGCCCACGAGGGCCCGGTCGGGCCCCGTGCCTACTTCGCTGCGGCTTTCTTGGCCGGAGCTTTGCGGGGTGCCGTCTTCTTCGCGGGGGACGCCGCGGTCACCTTGGTTGCCGACGGTGCGGAAACCGCCTTCTTGGCCGGCTTCGGACGGGACGACACCGAGGCGGCCGTCGCCGGTGACGCCTTCTTGGCGGCGGCCCTCTTCGGAGCGGACTCGCTTGCGGTCGGAGCGACGGCGCGCGGGGCCGAAGCCGACGCGCCGGCGACCTTGCGACCGGATGTCTTCGCGGCCGGAGCTTTCACCCCCGTGACCTTCCTGACGGACACCCGTTTCGCGCCTGGTTTGCCCGACGGTGCGACGACCGGGGTATCGGCCACCGACACGGGCTGTGCCGGTGCCTTGGTCGCTGCTTTCGGTTTCGCCGCACTCTTCTTGGTCACGGGCTTGCCGGCCGCCTCGGCGACGAGGACCGGAGCAGCAGACTTCCTGGCCCCGCGTTTCGTCGGAGGAGCGTCGGGAACAGCAGCGTCGGCGGCGGCCTCCGGAGCACTGCGGGTGCCCCGACCGGGAGACTTCACCGCGCTCTTCGCACGGACCTTGGACGGTTTCGCACTCGACGTCTCCGCGGCGGCGCCCGATGTGGCCGACGCCGCGGCTCCGCCCACGCCTCCCGCTGACGGTGATCCGACCAGCGCCAGTTCTATGCCCCGACGCGCTGCGTCAAACGCTTTGACGATGAAATTCCGGGTTTCGCCACGACGAACCACTTCTTTGGCGCTGCGAGGGGTCGGGTCGGCGAGGCCGGACAGCGGCACGTAGCAACGGGCCCCTCCCGCCGTGACGTAAAAGCCATGCGACGAGTAGTCGTCAACGACACCGTCGACAGCCGAACCGGGCAGATTGGACGCGATGAAGGTGAGGAAGACACCGGGCTCGTTCACCACAGAGGCCACAAGCTCGGCCTGCGGGACTTCGACGCGTCCTCGTCCTCGGCGCTTGCGGGTGCGACTCCCGGCATCGGCGGACTCGGCACGGCCGGCGGCGTCCGCCGCAAGAGTGACCCGGTCGACCGATGACTCGTCGAACATGACCTCGCCCGAGGACGAACGTCCGTCGTCGCGGCCACCACGACGCTTCTTCCGGCGTCGGCGGTCGCCGTTCTCGCCTCCCGAATCGCGGCCGGTAGCATCGTCGCCGCTCTTGGTGAGGAAGGGGGGTGGCGCCTTCGGCACGGGCATCGGCCGCATCGCTTCAGGCGATCCGACCCGCACGGTCTGGCGTTTCGCCTCGCGGACGGCTTCCCGGCTCTTCTGACCGCGCACGGGGACCCTGGGCGTGAAGACCCATCCGAGACCGGGAATCGGCTTGCCGCCGATGAGCCGGCCCTTCTCGAAGAGCCAGTCATAGGTTCCGTGGAACTCCTGAAACGAGTCATTGGAGAACACGGTTGCGCCGAGTTTGTCGGCGACCTTGAGGATGAAGGCGTCGCCGCGGCCGACCGTGCCAGCGGGCGGGGTGATGATCTCGCCGGCGAGGAACGCCTCTTCGAACACGGCGACATCGCCCGGATCGATGCGATTGGGGAACGACGAGTCGACGATCACCAGCACGTCGGCGCTGGGATGCTCTTCGATGAACGAGCGAACGGCTTCGTCGAGTTGGGCGAGGCTCGGGCGGGTGCGACCTTCGGTCGCCACATTCGAGCCGTCGACCACGACTTTGTACGCGGTCATGAG
>JANMYF010000060.1:0-13693 GCA_031381685.1 Acidimicrobiia bacterium | reverse complement strand
AAGGGTTCGGGACCGTTTGCGGGTGTGGGCGTAGCACTCGTGTCGGGCAACCGAGAAGAGCCATGCCCGGACCCGTTCGGGTTCACGGAGCTGGGACAGCCGGGACGAGGCCCGGATGAACACCTCGTGGGTGACATCGGCAGCATCGTCGGGCGAACCGGTGAGGCGGGCGCAGAAGTCGTACAGCTGCGAGCCGAACCGGTCATAGAGCTCCCCAAATGCGTCACGGTCCCCCTGCGCTGCACGTGTCGCCACATCGGCGTCACTGGCAGTGCGGAGGGACCGGGACATGACGAGAGCCTACGGAAGTTCAACGAAATACGACGTGCCTCAGGGTGGTCGGGCGCGCCCGCCTAACCCACCCCCACCACCCAGGAGGCGATCAGCGAACGGTCTTCTTGCCGGAGACGACCCGGCGGGCGGTCTTGCGGGCAACCTTCTTCTTGCTGACCTTCTTCGCCTTCTTGACGACGGCCTTCTTGGCCGCCGGCGGGGTGGTCGGCTGCTGAATCACGATCACGATGGGCTGCTGAGCCGACGTGGTCGTGGTCGGGGTCGGGGCCGTCGTCGGGGCGGTCGTGGGGGCCGTCGTCGGAGCGGACGGCACGACCGGGGGAACCACAGGTGCAGGCGTCGTCGTGGGCGACGGCAAGGGGACGGTGGGCGGAATCGGCACGTTGACGGCAACGTCAACGCTGCGGTTGGTCGGGGTTCCGGCCCGGACGGCACTCATGCTCAGCTGGAAGTTCGTCGCCTCAGCGGCGATCGTCCCGTTGACCAGGAAGGTGACCGACGACCCGCCGGGCATGCTGAGCACCCGGGAGATGTTTCCCGAGCCGGCGGCCGAACCGCCGCACGAGGCACCGCCGGAGGCGGAGCAGCTCCAGACGGTGCCGGTGAGGGCGGCGGGGATGCTGTGGAGCAGGTTGACCGGGCCGGTGATGCCCGAACTCATCGAGATGGTCATCGAGTAGGCGTAGTTGGCTCCCCGCTCCACCGGACCGGCCGGGGCGGAGAGGGTCACGGGCATCGTGAAGATCGCCGGCGGGATCGTGACGAACGGCGGCACGGTGACGAACGGCGGAATGGTGACGCCGGGGGGCAGGGTGACGACCGGCGGAATGGTGAGCGACGGGATGGTCGGGAAGACCGGGATCGTGGGGAGCGGGATGGCGGAGGCGGACAGGGAGCCGACGGTGAGACCGGCGGCAGTGAGGGCGAGGGTGGCGGCCGAGATGGTACGGATGCGGCGGGCGGTGCGGTTCATGATGACTCCTTGTGGTTGGCACGCACCCGAGTGGTGCGTTGGTTGATGCCAGTGGTGAGTCACCACCAAGGAGATCCGGACACAAAGTCCAACGTGACGTACGTCACTCGTGGTTGGGAGAGAGGTTGCCCCCATATCTGGGGGCAGAACGCCTCCCAACGCCGCTGGGAGGCGTTCTGCCGCAGTGGCGGGACTGGACCGGGCACGCGAGGTTGGCGTCGCCCGGCCACGACGCGCCAGCCCGAACGGCCCCGCCGGTCAGCCGCCCGTCAGCCGCCGCACGACGTCGGGGTCAGGTTCTCCAACCGTGACCGGAATCCCTCCGGAGCGCAACGACTCCGCTCCGGCGCATCCCGCCGCCACCGCCTCCCGAGCCCCGATCGGTGACGTCTGGGTCGCTCCGCCGTGACGAGCGAACTCGATGAACTCGGCCATCAGCGCGTCATCCGCCCCGCCGTGCCCACCGCTCCCAGGCGTGAACGGGACCTCGATGTCGCCCCGCTCGGAGTAGCCGCCACGGCGATTCCAGACGCGCACGACGCCCTCCACATCACCGAAGTTCTCAAGTCTCCCGTCGGTGCCGATGACGGTGTAGTTCCGCCAGTAGTCCGGCGTGAAGTGACACTCCTGATAGGAGGCCAAGACCCCGTTCGACAACTGCATCTGCATCATCGACAGGTCCTCGACATCGATCTCCGGGTGCAGCCCGGTGTTGGCCAACGGCGGCCAGTGCTTGTGCTGATCGAACCAGTCGTCTCGTTTCGCGCCATCGTGGCGGTCGGTCACTCGTCCGTACACGCCGAGCCTGCCGAATGCCTGCACCCGTCTCGAGACACCGCCGGCCAGCCAATGGATCGCGTCGATATCGTGGGCACCCTTCTGCAGGAGCAACGACGTGACATGGCGTCGCTGCGCGTGCCAGTCCTTGAAGTAGAAGTCACCGCCGTGTCCGACGAAATGGCGGCACCACACCGCTTGCACCTCACCGATGGCACCGTCGTCGATGAGCTCCTTCATCGTGCGGATCGCGTTGTAGTGACGGAGGTTGTGGCCGACGTAGAGCCGAACCCCGTCGGCCGCGACATCAGCAGCGGCGGCGAGTATGCGGTCGCACCCCGCAGTGGTGATGGCGAGCGGCTTCTCGGCGAACGTCGACTTGCCGGCACGCAACGCGGCGATGACCATCTCCTCGTGCGTGTCGTCGGGCGTGGCGATGATGACGGCATCGACATCATCGGCATCGAGCACGTCAGCAAAGCTGGTCGTGATCCACGGAGCGCCACCGAGCTGGTCGGCCCGGTAACGCAACAGGCTCTCGTCGAGATCGCAGAGACCGACGACCATGGCGCCGCGGCCCGGCCGGTGGGCAACGTCGAGCAGGTTGGCACGCAGCCCGAGTCCGACCATGGCGATTCGAAGATCGCCGGACCCGGTCGAAACGGTAGTGGGCTTCCGGGCAGACTTGGCCATAGCCATGACTACCACGCCCGTTCCCATCGTCCTGCTGGCCGCAGGGCTCGGCTCGCGCTTCGGAGGGGTGAAGCCGCTCGCGCCGGTCGGGCCCGACCACGAGGCGCTCCTCGTCCTTTCCCTCGACCAGGCCAAACGAGCCGGATTCACCGAAGCCGTCATCGTCGTCGGACCGCTCACGCGTGACGCGATCGTAAGTGCACTTACCACTATGCCGATACCCGTCTCGTTCGCCGATCAGGTCGGCCGCGCTGGCGGTCCCGGCAAGCCGTGGGGCACGGTCGACGCACTCGCGAGCACTGGCCTCCGTGGACCGTTGGTTGTCGCGAACGGTGACGACCTCTATGGCGTTGCCGCCCTGGCCGACGCGTTCGCCGCGACACAGCGAAGCGACATCGACGGCGCCGCCGTGATGTTTCCGGTGGGACGAACCCTCTCCGGGGTCGGTGGGGTGTCGCGCGCCGAACCGGTCGTCGACGAGGACGGGCTGCTCCGTGCGCTGACCGAACGGCGCGGGGTCGAACTCGTCGATGGCGTGATCGCCGACGGCACCGGCCACGTGATGGAGGAAGACGCCGCGGTCTCGATGAACCTCTGGGCGTTCCGGCCAGCCGCCGTCGATGCACTACGCGCGCTCGGGCGTGGGTTCCGGGAACAGCATCGTGATGACGCCAAAGCTGAACTCGGCCTGCCCGACGCCATCGGTCAGCTCGTCTCCTCCGGCCAACTCCGCATCAGCGTGACGGTCACGGACTCCACGTGGCACGGCGTCACGTTCGCCGACGACGTGGAGAAGGTCCGCGCCGAACTGATCGCCGACGGGTGGTAGCGACGACGAATATCGGGTCGACGCCATCGGAGCGTCTTGGCGCTGTTCTGCGCGCATATCAGATCGAATCTGACATCACCGCGGCTGCGCCGCTGAGTGGTGGGCACATCCACCGCACCTGGTCGGTGACGACCGCTGACGGCCGGGGTTACGTCGTCCAGGAACTCAACGCCCAGGTGTTCCGGGACCTGTCGGCGTGTGAGGAGAACCTTCGCCGGATCGACGATCTCTTCCACCTCGGCGATCAGCGTCGCGACATCACCATCCCCCGGCATCTCCGGACGGAGACGGCCGGCCTCCACGCATCGCTCCCGGACGGCTCCGTTTGGCGAGGGACCTGTCGTGTCGAACGCAGCAGCGCTCCGCAAGCGGTTCGCACTACCGACGATGCGTCGGTAGTCGCACGCGCCTTCGGCACGTTTGCCACTGCGCTCCGATCCCTCCCCGGAGGCCCATTACGCGGGACCATTCCAAGGTTCCACGACTTCGAATGGCGGATCGATCAGCTGCGCGAGGCGCGGCTCGCCGACCGAACCGGACGAGCGTCCGGCATCTCGCGAGATCTGTCGGACGCGGCGGCGCTTGCTGACGAGCTTCTGGAGCCGGCGGAGGCGATCGCTGCCAACGCGACACATGCAGTGCACAACGACGCCAAGGTGACGAACCTGCTCTGTGACCGGGCGACGGGTGCTGCGCGCGCCGTCGTCGATCTCGACACGACGATGCCGGGTTCGGCACTGGTCGATCTGGGCGAGCTCATCCGGTCCGGGGCGTCCGACCGGGCCGAGGATGCAGACGACCTCGAAGCCATCGAGGTGCGGTGGCCGGTGATCGAAGCACTCATCGACGGCTTCCGTGACCGATACGAGTTCAGCACGGCCGAGATGCCGCTGATCCGGTATGCCGGTCCGGTACTGGCCGTGGAGAACGGCATGAGGTTCCTGGCCGATCATCTCAACGGCGACGCGTACTTTCGCATCGATCGTCCGGGGCAGAACCTCGACCGGGCACGGACGCAATTCCGTCTCGCCGTCGAACTTCTCCGCAGCTGAGCGATCTCACGCAATGCGCGCATCACCCCTGGCGCGACGTCACGGCGCGGCCGGCGAATCGTGTCGGCCATCCGGTAACGACGCCAACATCGAGCGGCGCTGGCGCGCACCGGCAATCTCAACCACGGCGGGGCCGTCGAGCCGTGGTCTCGACGGCCCCGCTGAGCGGTCGTGCTACGAGGCGCTGTTGCCGGCGGGCACGCTGGCGCGTGGCACCAGGGTGGCGCGGACGGCATCGCGGGCGGCCTTGTTGGCCTCCTCCGTCGCCTTGCGAGCGGCCTCGTTGGTTGCTCGGGTGGCTTCGCGGGCGTCCTCGTTCGAGGTGCGATTGGCCTCACGCGCCGCCTCCGTTGCGGACTTCGTGGTGTCCCGGGCGGCCTCACAGGCGGCCCGGGCTGCTGCTTTGGCTTCCTGCGTCGTCGCCGCTTCCCGCGCTGTCTCACAGCCTGTCCGGGTGGTGTCGCGCAACACCTCGTTCGAGGTCTTGGTCGCCGTGCGAGCAGCCTCGTTCGAGGTGTGGGTGGCCTCGCGGCGAGCCTTGTTGGCCGCAGCGGTCGCCTCGCGCCGAGCCTTGTTCTCGGCCTTCACCTTCTCGAGAGCGGCGCGGTTGGGGCCGGCAGACTTCTGGGTGGCATGAGCGGCGGTCGAGAACGTGGCCACGGCGGCGGCGGACACGATCACGGTTGCTGCGAATCGGGTGAACTTCGTGGACATATTCGGAACTCCTGGGGATTATGGATGGTCGGCTTCGGAAACCGGTGCTTTGGCTATCGGCCAGAAACGTGAGGAGGTTGTGCGCTCCATGTGGTCTTTTCACGAGAAATCTCACGCAACATGGTCAAACGGTGCCATCGGAACCCGGAATCGACGCGGCGTTGGAGCGGATGCCTCAGCGTCCTGATTCGATCGACTCACCCCCTCCGAGCCGGCGTGGCGGCGAAGGACTCTCCGGACGATCAACCGTCCGTTGGCGCCGTCGACGGATCATCCGCTTCGGGGTCAGGAGCGAGGGAACCCGCTGTCCTCAACCAACGCCGGGTCGTTTCGGGACGAGCGGCGCGCCACCAGCAGCCCAATGGTCCCCGCAGCTACCGATGTCACCAGAATGGCGATTTTCGCATGGTCCGCTTGCGGGCCGACGAAGGCCAGCTCGGCGACGAACAGCGACACCGTGAAGCCGACGCCGGCCACCAGCGCGGCCGCAGAGAGGTCCCGCCACGTGGTTCCGTCCGGTAGCGCCCCCGCACCGAGGCGTACGACGAGATAAGTCGCGGAGAGGATGCCGAGTGGTTTCCCGACGAGGAGTCCCAACCCCACACCCCACACCACCCGAGAACCTGCCGCGCTGCCCAACGACTTCCCGGAAATCTCGATGCCGGCGTTCGCGATCGCAAAGATCGGCACGACCGCGAAACTCGTCCACGGGTGAAGCCTGTGCTCCAGCCACTCCACAATCGACACCGAAGACTTCGCCAGTCGGACGGTCTCGACGGCGTGTCCGACATCGGACACATCCACGAGCTCGTCCTGATCAATCAGCTCAACGGGTGTGAACGGCTGCGTCGGGGCCAACAGCCCCAAGACCACGCCGGCAAGCGTCGGATGGACCCCGGCCTCGTGAAGAGCCCACCACAGCACGACACCAAGGCACACGTAGACGCCGATCGCGGTGACACCGGCGCGTCGGACCGCCACCACGGCAACGACCGTCAACGCAGCGAGGAGGAGCAGTCCGCGGCGACCGCCACTGCCGTAGAAGATGGCGATCACGACGATCGCGCCGATGTCGTCGACAATGGCGAGCGCCAACAGGAACAGCTTTGCGCCGGCCGGAAAGCGTGGCCCGGCGAGAGCCAGAATGCCGACCGCCAGCGCGATGTCGGTGGCCATCGGGATCCCCCAGCCGCCTACCTGTGCTGTCCCCAGGTTCCAGGCCACGAAGATCAGCGCCGGGACGGCCATGCCCCCGACCGCAGCGGCTACCGGCACGAGCGCCTTGCGGCGCTCACGCAACTCGCCTTCCACAAGCTCACGTTTGATCTCGAGCCCGACGACGAGAAAGAACGCCGTCATCAAACCGTCGTTCACCCAGTGCCGGAGATCCAGCGAGAACCCGTACCGACCGAGCTGAACGCCGAAGTCTGTCGTCCACAGCGATCGATACGACCCCGACCAGGGCGAGTTCGCCCACACCAACGCCACGAGCGCGGCCAGCACGACCGCAACACCACCGGCCGCCTCCGTGGCGAGGAAGTCACGCAGCGGCCGGATGATCGATCGTCGAGCGGAACGCCGCAGTTTCACCCGGCCGGTCACCGGCGCCGTCGCTTCATACGTGGATGATGACAGGTCCGACCTTGGGCCACCGCGTCATGCGGGCGTGCACGACGTGCACTGTGGCTGCTCGTGGAGACGAACGGGATCGAACCGTCGACCTCCTGCTTGCAAAGCAGGCGCTCTACCAATTGAGCTACGTCCCCGAAAGGGCGCACCCAGACTACACGGCCTCCGACGCTCGTCTCCGAGGTTCAACCGAGCCAACCGTGGCACCCTCGAACTTCAAGCACACCACCCCGAGAGCGGCAACCGCCCGCAGCATGGTGACCGGATCAGCCACCTGCGCGGCGAGCCCACCCGCAGAAGGCCCGACGAACCGGCCGGCAAGTAGCTCTTCGACGGCAACCGCCGCCACGGCGGCCGTACCGATCGAGGCCCGCGCCGCCGACCCGAGCACGATCGAATCGACGCGCCAGTCGCGTCGCCCCCGGACCTCGACGCGCACTGCGCCGTCGCCGGCCTCAGGGTGGGGACGTCGGAGCATCGGTAGACGGGCCGTCGCCCGGTCCCGTCGCGTTGCACCAACGCGCGCCGTGATGCGTCGGGCTTCGGGAAACACCGGTTGGAGCAGCATCGGATCGACGAGGGCCGCCCGGTAGCAGTCGACACCGCCGATCGGGTCGGGAAACCAGCAGAGTTCGCGCCCGGATCCGCCGACGAAGCGTTCCCATCGGCCGTCACGCCAGTCGAGCGACTCGCTGCTCAGCGCCGCATGATGTTGCCGGGCGCAGGCTGGACCTGCGGTTCCGGTCTTGGCGACATGGATCTCGTCGACCTCGTCGAACTCAGCGGATCCGTGTCGCGCAAGCAGGCACGTGAGACCGGGCGCATACCCTGCGCCGATGACGACGCGGCGCTCGAGGGACGCGGCCATCGGCCCCAGCGCGAACAACCCGCGGCCGTCGGCCACGGCATCGCCCACCGACACCACGTTGGCGCCGAGTCGAAGCGCGCGTGCCGCCGGTTCGACGTGACCGGCCGGTAGCGCGAGTACCACGACGTCCGGCGCGACCGACTCCCATGACCTCATTCCGAGCGGCGAAACCCGGGGCTTCGACGCAACAAGGCCTTTTCGGTACAGCGATGTCGGATCGTCGATGACCACCGTCGAGACCCACGCCGAATCCGCGAGATGGCGGGCGACGCGCGTGCCGACCACGCCGCAGCCGACGACGAGAACCGTACCGGCCACAGCCGTCAGCGCAGATCGGGGCCGGACAGCTCGCGCCATCCGCCCTGTTGCGGCGGGATGCCACCGCTGCCGCGGAGTCGCACGAACGCGGAGATCAAACCGGCGAGGCCGAGAGACACCAAGAGCCGACGCATCGCTTGCACGTGGGGCTAGCTGGAATCGAACCAGCGACCTTCACATTATCAGTGTGACGCTCTAACCAACTGAGCTATAGCCCCAAAACCAACACCCTTGCCCGCTGCCGATGTGACAACAAGGGTCCATCGACCTGCGGGAAAAAGCGGATGCCGATCTTACACACCCGGCTCGCCACGCCGACCGCCGTTGCGGACGCAGCGGTCAGACGGCTGACCCTCGCGGCGCGCCCGAGGGGCTCGGCACATCCCACATCGTGGCGTCCTCCCAGCCGTTGACGCCTTGCTCGGGTTGTCCGGTCCCGTCATTCGCGCTCACTCCGGTCGCTTCAGGCGCGGGACCCGTCATCGGAACCGGCACCTGCGGGCGCTCCTCGAGCACGGTGATCACGAGCCCGCCGAGGAAACCGGCGAGACCGTTGAAGAAGAACCCCAACAGCATCGTGACCACAACGAACACGATGACCAGTCCGAGCCCGATGCCGGCGGCTCCCCGTAGCACCACGGCAAGGTCCACTTTGAAGCCGTTCCCGAATCCCGACTCCTGCAAGAACGTCTCGATTCGCCCCAGCAGCCCGAGGCGATCCACGACGTTGAGAAGAATGGCCAACACCGCCATCGACACCGCGTAGCAGAGCAGGTGGAATGCGATGGCGAGTCGGAACAGCGAACCCAGCTCGACCCGACGGACAACCCGACGGACACGGATGCCGCGGCGGACGCGTCGTCTCCTCCTGGCCACGAGAGCGAGCGTAGTGGTTCGTGCACTTGCTAATCGTGGAAGCGACGACATGGCCTTCTCTGAATTCGGATAGCTCCGGTTCGGGTCGGTGTCGCGTCGCTTCACCGGATCACGCTCGGT
Source organism: Acidimicrobiia bacterium (assembly GCA_031381685.1). GTDB lineage: Bacteria > Actinomycetota > Acidimicrobiia > Acidimicrobiales > JANYDT01 > JANLQX01. The sequence continues at coordinate 4,550 of JANMYF010000060.1, read as the reverse complement.
TCAGCGTGCGCACTAGGCAGCGCCGACCGTCATCGATCACGCTCGCCCACATGAACGTAGGTACCCATTCGATCCGCTCCCGTCGAGACGACCGAGGCACGCGCGACGAACACGGCGCCATCACCGTGCTGCTGGCGGCGGCGATCGTCATCGTCGCCTACCTCGTGGTGCAGGAGACCAAGCTCAGCGTCGCCGCAGCCGACCGCGCACGCGCCCAGACTGCCGCTGACGCCGCGGCCCTCGGTGGTGTCGTCGACGGCGAAGAGGCCGCAGACGAACTTGCCCGGCGCAACGGGGCGACGCTGCTTTCCTTCGTCGACGACGGGGACCGGGTCCAGGTCCGCGTCGGCTTCCACGACGCCGTCGCCACGGCGCGGGCCGAACGTTCCGAAACGTCACCGTTCTCGTGAGTCGTCAGGAGGGGTGCGGGTGCGGCAGAACACCTCTCAGCGACGATCGGAGGTGTTCTGCCCCAACATATGGGGGCAACCTCTCTCCCAACGTCAGGTCAGCGACTCGGTGAGTTGACCCGAGTGGAGGTGCCAGCGGCGGGTGACGCGGACGGCGTCGAGGAGGCGGCGGTCGTGGCTGACCAGGAGCAGGGTGCCGGGATAGGTGTCGAGGGCCGCCTCCAGTTGCTCGATGGCCGCCAGATCGAGGTGGTTCGTCGGCTCGTCGAGCACCAGCAAATTGACCCCGTCATGCTGGAATCGGGCAAGCGTGGCCCGGGTCCTCTCCCCCGGTGACAGCAAGCGGGCCGGCCGGGCCACATCGTCACCGGCAAGCCCGAACTTGGCCAGCAACGTCCGGACGTCGGCGATGGTCGAATCCGGGTACCACCCCAAGAACGCGTCGACCAGCGTGACGTCGCCGACGGTCGGCACCCGGTCCTGGTCGAGCTCACCGATCACCACACCCCGTCCGAGCTGCACCGTCCCGGCATCGGGGGTCAGACGGCCGAGGAGCATCGCGAGCAGCGTCGTCTTTCCCGCACCGTTGGGTCCCGTCAGCGCGACCCGGTCGCCGAAAGCGACGTCCACGTCGATCGGGCCGAGCACGAACTCGCCCCTTCGGACGACAGCGCCGCGCATCATGACGACCACCGAGCCCGATCGCGGTGCATCAGCGATGGAGTAGCGCAGCTCCCAGACCTTGCGTGGCTCGGCCACCTCCTCCAGCCGTTCCGCCGCCTTCTCCAGCCGCGAGGCCTTTCCGGCCTGCTTCTCGCTGGTCTCGGCCTTCGCCTTGCGGCCGATCTTGTCCGGATCGGCGCCCTTCTTCTTCAGCTCGGCCCGACTCTTGCGCACACCCTTGTCCGCCCACTCCTTTGTCGTCCGGGCCCGATCCAGAAGGTCACGATGCCGGGAGGAGTAGTCGTCGTACGCCTCCTGGGCGTGGACGCGCTGCAGTTCGCGTTCGCGAAGGAACGCACCGAACCCGCCGCCGAACGTCATCGCCCGCCGCTCGACGGCATCGAGCTCCACGATGTCGGTGGTGACGTTCTCCAGGAACGCGCGGTCGTGGCTTACCACGACGACAGCAGCCGGGCGCTTCACCGCGTCGGCGACGAACTGCTCGAGCAGGGCCAGGCCGCCGAGGTCGAGGTCGTTGGTCGGTTCATCAAGGCAGAAGACATCGAAGCGGGCCAGGGCGAGCGCAGCGAGGCCGACCCGCGCCTTCTGCCCGCCGCTCAGGACCGCGACGAGATCATCGGGACCTTTCGACGTCTCAAGACCCACACCGGCGAGCGCCGCCGGCACCCGGTCATCGAAGTCCGCCCCGCCGAGGGCCAGCCAGCAATCGAGAGCATCGCCGTAGCCCTCGCCCAGGGCCTCTCCCCTGCCCAAGGCGTCGGCGGCCGCCTCCATGGCCGCTGCGGCCGCACCGACACCGGTGCGGCGCGCCAGCCACGCTCGGATCGTCTCCTCGGCCGACGCGACGTCGAGCTGCTGCGCCAGGTACCCGACCGCGGTGGTCGACGGCGCCCGGGCCACCGTGCCGGCCAGCGGCGGATCGAGTCCGGCGAGCACGCGAAGCAACGTGGTCTTCCCGGCACCGTTGGCGCCCACCAGGCCGATGACCCGCCCCGGGGCAACGACGAGGTCGACCCCCTCGACGAGGACAACGGGTCCATAGCCGAGCGTGAGCCCGGACGCGATGACCGATGCCATCGAGATCAGCCGAGAAGTCGACGAACGGGACGCCACTGGCGAAGCACATGCGGCGGACCGGCCGCATGTCCGGCCGGTGTCACTCCGTGTCGGCCTGCAGCACCTTGGCGACAGCGGCGACCTGCTGGCCGGCGTCGAGCGCCATGACCCGCACCCCGGTGCCCTCGCGGCTCTGCGAGCTGATCTCCCGGACGGCCTGGCGATTGGTGACGCCACCGTCGGAGATCAGGATTATCTCGTCTTCGATCTCGACCACGAACGCCGCGGCGAGGTGGCCCTTCTTGACCGGGAGTTTGTAGGAGATGACACCCTGTCCACCGCGACCCTGCACCGAGAAGCGCTCCACCTTCGTGCGCTTCCCGAAACCTTGGTTGGTGATGAGCAGGATGTCGGTTGCGTCGGACACCGAGTCACAGCTCACCACGATGTCGCTGGGCTTGAGCTTCATTCCGCGCACTCCGGCGGCTGCCCGGCCCATTGGACGGACATCTTCCTCCGAGAACCGGATACCCATACCGAGCTTGGACACCATCAGGATGTGGTCGCTGCCGCTCGTTTGAATGACCCGGACGAGCTCATCGTCCTCGCGGAGGTTCACCGCGATGATGCCGGCGCGAAGCGACGAGTCGTACTCGCTCATCAACGTCTTCTTGACCTGACCGAGTTTCGTGCAGAAGAACAGGTAGCGATGATCTTCATACGTGCGCGTATCGATGATCGCTTGGATCTTCTCGTTCGGTGCGAGCGGAAGAAGGTTCACGATCGCCGTGCCACGGGCCGCACGGTCCTTCATCGGGATCTCGTGCGCCTTGAGACGGTAGACACGACCACGGGTGGAGAAGAAGAGGAGATACGCGTGCGCGCTGGTGGAGATGATGTCGGTGACGTAGTCCTCATCACGCACCTTCGCGCCCTGAATGCCCCGCCCGCCACGGCCCTGCGTGCGGAACGTGTCGGCTGGCATGGCCTTGATGTAGCCGACCTTGGAAAACGTGATGACGATCTCGAGGTCTTCGATGAGGTCCTCGAGGCTGAGGTCGCCCGGATCGAAGGTGATGATCGACTTGCGCGGCGTGGCGAACTGTTCGCGTACGGCGCCCATCTCCGACTTGATGACCGTGCGCAGCACCGCGTCGTCACCGAGGATCGCTTCGAGCCCGGTGATCCGCTCGCGCAACTCCAGCATCTCGGTCTCGAGCTCGGAACGACCCAACCGGGTGAGCCGACCGAGCTGCATGTCGAGGATGTAGTTGGCCTGGATCTCCGAGAAGTCGAACGGCGTGGCCATGAGTGCCTGGCGAGCGCCGGACCGGTCTTCGGCGGTGCGGATCGCCTGGATGATCAGGTCGATCATGTCGAGGGCCTTTAGCAGGCCTTCGACGATATGGGCGCGGTCGCGTGCCTTCTTCAGGCGGTGCTCGGAGCGGCGGGTGATGACGTCGACCTGGTGGGCGACGTAGTGCGTGAGCACCTGCAGCAGGTTGAGCGAACGGGGCACACCGTCGACGAGCGCAACGGTGTTCATGCTGAAGGTGGACTGCAACGCCGTGTACTTGAACAAGTTGTTGAGCACGACGTTGGAATTGGCGTCGCGCTTGAGCTCGATGACCAGACGGGTCTTGCCCTTGGCCGATTCGTCGTTGGCGTTGGAGATGCCGACGAGCTCGCCGGAGTCGACCAATTCGGCGATGCGCTCCAGGATGCCGGTGGGGCTTGCCTGATAGGGGAGTTCCGTGACGACGATCTGCTCGCGCCCGCCCTTGAGCTCCTCGATTTCGGCAACGGCACGCATCCGAATCGCGCCTTTGCCGGTGCGGTAGGCATCCATGATCCCGGAGCGACCGAGGATCAGCGCACCGGTCGGAAAATCGGGACCCTTGACGAAGCCCATGAGCTGCTCGACGGTCGCATCGGGGTGGTCGATGAGGAACGTGGTGGCGTCGATCACCTCACCCAGGTTGTGCGGCGGGATGTTCGTGGCCATACCGACGGCGATACCGGTCGAGCCGTTGACGAGCAGGTTCGGAAAGCGCGAAGGCAGGACCGACGGCTCCTCCCGATCACCGGAGAAGTTGGTCGTGAAATCGACCGTGCCCTCGTCGATGTCGGCGAGCATCTGCATCGCCAGCGGGGCGAGACGTGACTCGGTGTAGCGATAGGCCGCCGCCGAGGCATCCGGTGAGCCGAAGTTGCCGTGTCCGTCGATGAGGGGATGACGGAGCGAGAACGACTGCGCCATGCGCACCAACGCGTCATAGGCCGCCGTGTCGCCGTGCGGGTGGTAGTTGCCGATGACGTCGCCGACGACCTTGGCGCACTTCACGTGCGCCCGATCCGGACGGAACCCCGAATCGAACATCGACCAGAGGATGCGGCGGT
>JANMYF010000041.1:0-1643 GCA_031381685.1 Acidimicrobiia bacterium | reverse complement strand
CACGAAGGAGACGACGTATGAAGATGAACGCCGAATTCATGGAGGCGCTCGAGTTTCTCGAGGCCGAGAAGGGCGTCCCCAAGGAGCTCATCCTCGAGGCTCTGGCCAACGCGCTGGTCACCGCCTACAAGCGTCAGCCCCATGCCGCCGAAGAGGCGGTCGTGTCGATCGACCCTGACACCGGGGAGATTCTCGTGTTCGCCCAGGACCTCGACGAGGAGGGACACGTTGTCCGCGAATGGGACGACACTCCGAAGGACTTCAGCCGCATCGCTGCCGTCACCGCCAAGCAGGTCATCCAGCAGCGCATCCGCGAGGTCGAACGGGACCAGAAGTTCGAGGAGTACTCGGGCCGTGAGGGCGGGCTCGTCACCGGCATCGTGCAGCAGGGCGAGAGCCGCTACACCCTCCTCGACCTCGGCCGGGTGGAGGCACTGCTCCCGCAGGCCGAGCAGGTCCAGCACGAGCGCTATGCCCAGGGTTCGCGTCTGAAGGCGTACATCGTCGAAGTCCGAAAGAGCTCCAAAGGACCCCAGATCGTTGTTTCGCGCACCCATCCCGGCCTCGTCAAAGGGCTCTTCGAGCTCGAAGTCCCGGAGATCGCCGACGGCGTGGTCGAGATCAAGGCCATGGCCCGTGAGCCCGGGCACCGTACGAAGGTTGCGGTCTGGTCGAACGACAACAACATCGACGCTGCCGGTGCATGCATCGGGTCGCGTGGCGCCCGCGTTCGTATGGTCGTCAACGAGTTGCACGGCGAGAAGATCGACATCGTGCCGTATTCGGCCGATCCGCAGGAGTTCGTCCGTGAGGCCCTCGGTCCGGCCAAGGTGAAGGAGGTCCGGATCAACGAGGAGTTGGGCGTTGCCACGGTCATCGTTCCCGACAACCAACTCTCGCTGGCGATCGGCAAGGAAGGCCAGAACGCCCGGCTCGCGGCGCGGCTCACCGGGTGGCGCGTCGACATCAAGGGAGAGACCCAGTTCGCGGAGGAAGAGGCCGGCGGCGGCCCCGTCGACGAGGACTATGCCGAGGGCGAGTGGGTCATCGACCCGGAGACGGGCGACCAGGTCTGGGTCCCCGCCGACGGTGGCGTGGCGCTCACGGCCGAGGAGTGGAGCGCCGAGGCCACCGCTGCGCAGGCGGCTGCGGTCGAGAGTGGCGATGGTGCGGAGCCGACGCCTTCGGCGTGACCCCGCAGCGGGGGTGCCCGACGCCGGTGCGTCGGGCCCCGTCCGCACGTGTATCGGCTGTCGCCGTCGGGGCGCACCCGACACGCTGGTGCGGGTCGTCGCTTCGGACGGGCCGCCCGGCTATCTGATAGGTCGGTCGCTGCCCGGCCGCGGAGCTTGGTTGTGTCGAGACGATGGGACGCTGCTGCCGTCGCCAACGTGTCTGGGCGAAGCGCTTCGACGCAAGGCGTTCGCCCGTGCGTTTCGGGTCGGTGCAGCCAGAAGAAACTGAACAGGTCTGGGCTTCGTCGCTCACCCGATAGCATGTCGTCCCGGTCTTGCGGCTTTCCCGCGTGGCGCGCCCAGTGTTCTTGGGCGGATCACCTGGTACCGCTGCTCGTCCGTCCTTCACTGCGAAACATCAGGAACCCGTGCCCGCAAAGATTCGTCTGTCCCTGCTCGCCAAAGAGC
>JANMYF010000036.1:0-9305 GCA_031381685.1 Acidimicrobiia bacterium | reverse complement strand
CCTGATCCCAACTCGCCACGTCCAAGACGGCGTCACCGAGGAGGGTGTCGGCACGATAGATCGCCGTCACCTTCAACGGGCGTGCTGCGCCGATCGGGAACTCGGTGTCGACCGAGTCACCGATGCCGACGCCGAGGCGCTCGGCCTTGTCGACCGAGAGGGCGATGGTGTTCCGATCACCGGTCAGGCTGCCCTCAGCGATGTCGAGGTTGAACAACTCGGACGACGTCGAGAACGCCACCCCCTGGACCGCGGTCGTGTTGCCGTTGAGGCGGACCTCGCCGGAGCGGATCTCGCCGATCGCAGAGAACGCGCCCGTCGCCCGCATCGCCTCACCGAGCACTACCGGGACTCCGGTATCCGTCTTCGACGTGATGAGCACATCCGCGGCAACAGTGCTCGCCACAGCCTTCGAAAGATGGTTCTTGATCGACTCGCCGATGACCAGCGAGCCGGCAACCACCGAGAGGCCGATCATGAGCGCCGCTCCCGTGTTCGCCGTTCGGCGCGGGTTGCGCATCGAGTTGACCTGGGCGAGCTTGCCGCTGTGACCGAGCAACCGGCGAACCGGTGTGCCGATCACGCGCAACACCGGTCGGACGAGCAGCGGAGCAAGGAGCACTCCCCCGACGAGCGCGACCACACCAACACCGACGCTGAACAATTCAGCGCTTCCGGACTGCTGCTGGCCGAACGCAATCAGGGATGCTCCACCGACAACCACGCCGAGACCGAAACCGGCCGAACGGACTGACACCGCAGCTTCGGCACCGGCAACGTTCGCCGACATCGCCGTGACCGGCGCGACCTTCGCGGCGCGCATGGCCGGACGGATGGCGGCAAGCATCGTGACGCCGAGTCCGAGCACCAACCCGATCGCCCACGTGCGTGGCGACACGACGAGGTCGGCATCGGGCAGGGTGATGCCGAGGCCGCTGAACGCTGCGCGCAGGGCGATCGTGACGATCACGCCGACGCCGATGCCGGCGAGTGACGCACCGAGTCCGACAACCGCGGCCTCGCCCAGCACCATTCGTCGCACCTGCGTTCGAGAACCACCAAGTGCGCGTAGCAACGCGAGTTCGCGCGTCCGCTGTCCAACCACGATGGCGAACGTGTTGGCGATGATGAAGCTCGACACGAACAGCGAAACGATGGCGAAGCCGAGCAGAACGTTCCCGATCAGGTTCACGTTGGTGATGTATTCGTCCTCGGTCTCCTTCGTCAGCGTCCGCTGGTTCACCACCTCGGTGCCGGCCGGGGCGAACGACTCGATCGCTTGTTGCACCCGGGCGACGTTTTCGCGGCCGTCGACGCGCACGTCGACCACGCGAACCTGCCCCGGAAGCCCGAGCCATTTCTGGGCCGTCGCCAGCGGGAACTGGGTGAGCGTGGCGCCGAGGGTTGCGTTCTCCGGTCCGAACCTCACGAGTCCGACGAGTTCGGCCCGGTGACGACCGGTCGGCGTTAGGATGTCGTAGGACTCGCCGACGGCAAAGTCGTTTTTGGCGGCGCTGTCGCGGTCGAGGGTGAACTCGGCACCCGACCGCGGCTCACGCCCTTCGACGACGGTGAACGCATTGAGCTGTCTGTCCGGAACCCAGGCAAAGCCGAACTGCGGTGGGCCCTGAGCGATCACCGGGTCCCCGTTCGCCTTCACCGGCTGCACCCCGTCGGTCTGGACCTGACCGGCGACTGCGGCAACGCCCGGAACGGCCGTGACCTTGGCGATCAGTTCATCGCTGATCGGCTGGGGTTCACCGAGCCCGTCGATCGAACGAAGCGAGAGGTCGGTACCTTCGTTGATCGACCCACTGAGGGTCCGGAAGCTCGCCCGAAGTCCGTCGGCGAGCACGAACGATGAGGTGACGAAGCTGACGCCGAGCACGATGGACAAGGCGGTGAGCATGAGCCGCAATTTCGTTGCGGCAAGGTTCTTGCGCACGAGCCGGAGGACGGATCGACCGGCGCGGCGCGGCGATGCGGGAGCGATGGTGGTGGAGACGGCAGTCATGGCGGCGCTCACTTCCCGAGGCGAGCCATGCGGCTCAGCACGACTTCGGCGGACGGGTCGCGGAGCTCGTCCACGACGTGGCCGTCGGCGAGGAACACGACGCGGTCGGCATACGACGCCGCAACCGGGTCATGCGTGACCATGATGATCGTCTGCCCGTGCTCGCGTACCGCCCAGCGGAGAAAGCTCAGCACTTCGCTTCCGGCACGGCTGTCGAGGTTGCCGGTCGGTTCATCGGCGAACACCACATCGGGGCGGGCCGCCAAGGCACGGGCGACGGCGACCCGCTGCTGCTGCCCACCGGAGAGCTCGCTCGGCCGATGGGTCAGCCGGTCCTCGAGACCGACCGTGGCGATCACCCGCTGCAGCCACGCCTTGTCGGCAGTCCGGCCGGCGAGGTCGAGCGGCAACGTGATGTTCTCGATCGCGCTCAACGTCGGAATCAGATTGAACGCCTGGAACACGAAGCCGATGCGGTCGCGGCGCAACGCCGTGAGCGCCTTCTCCGACAACGATCCGACGGCGGCATCGCCCAGGAACACTTCGCCATCGCTCAGGGTGTCGAGTCCGGCCAGGCAGTGCATCAGGGTCGACTTGCCCGAACCGGACGGCCCCATGATCGATGTGAGCTCACCGCGCTGGAAGGCCACGCTCACACCGTCGAGCGCACGGACCTCGGTATCACCCCGCCCGTAGATCTTGGTTGCCCGGACCGCCTGCACCGCGACTTCTGTTGGGTTGGTCGGCAGGGCGAGCGACGGGGTTGGGAGTGTGGCAAGTGACATGGTGAGACCTCCGAGACGATGGACGGCGGTTGTGCCGTGTGGTGACTCCATCGTGCGGAACACGGTCCCGCCGGTCATCTGGCCCGAGTCGGATTCCCCGTCGTCTCGTGGGCGGACCTGCGAGCAGTCTCAGTCCTTCCCCGGTACCACGAGCCCGGCGTCGAACGCCGTGACGACCGCCTGCACCCGGTCCCGAGCGGCAAGCTTCGAGAGGATGCGGCCGACGTAGGTCTTCACCGTCGTCTCGCCGAGGAACATCGCCGTGGCCACTTCACTGTTGGAAAGGCCGCGGGCCATGTGCAGAAGGACTTCGCGTTCGCGATCGGTGAGGCGGGCGACGGCTTCGCGCGCCGCAGGTGACGTTTCGTTCTCCCGCCGCTGCCCGGCGAACGTATCGAGGAGCCGACGGGTCACCGAAGGCGCGAGCAGGGCGTCGCCTGCGGCGATCACTCGTATGGCGCGAACCAACTCCTCCGGTGGGGCGTCCTTGAGCAGGAAGCCGGATGCGCCCGCCTGCAGGGCTTTGTGGACGAGCTCATCGATGTCGAAGGTGGTCAGGATGAGCACCTTGGTCGGGCGCGTCACCGTGGGACCGGCAAGACGCGTCGTTGCCTCCACTCCGTCCATGACCGGCATGCGAATGTCCATGAGGACCACATCGGGCCGCGTCCGATCGACCAATGCAAGTGCTTCCTCGCCATTCGACGCCTCGCCGACGACTTCGATGCCGTCCTCGGTCGACAGGATCGCGGCGAACCCCGTGCGGACCAGTCGTTGATCGTCGACCACCACGACGCGGATGACCGCCGTCATCCGTGCGCCGATCCACTCGACGCCGAGGGGCCGGGCACGGCGTCGGTGTTCCGAGGGATCACGGCCTGCACGACGAACCCGCCGCCCGGACGGGGACCGGCGTGGAACTCGCCCCCCACCGACTCGACGCGGGCACGCATGCCGATCACGCCGCGCCCTCGCCCGTCGGGCGTCTTCGGGGCCGCAAGGCCGAGGCCGTCATCGGCCACTTCGATCACCACGGGGTCCTCGATCTGTAGCTGCAGCGTGACGCGGGCGGTTCCCGCGTGCTTGAGCACGTTCGTGAGCGCTTCCTGGATCACCCGGTAGATGGCCAGCTCCACCCCGGCGCCGAGCGACACATCGTTTCCGCGGCGGTTCACCTCGATGTGCATGCCGGCGCCGCGACAACGTTCGATCAACCCATCGATGTCGCTCAGTCCTGGTTGTGGAACGAGTTCGTGCGTGCCCTGTTCACTTTCGGGCCGATTGTCGAGCACGCCAAGGATCCGTCGCATCTCGGCGAGGGCCTCTCGCCCGGTATCGGCAACACTTCCGATCGATTCCGCGGCGCGGGCCGGATCACGAGTGAGGAGGCGCTGCCCGGCAGTCGCCTGCACCACCATCACGCTCAGCGAATGGGCGACCACATCGTGCAGTTCGTGGGCGATGCGAGCACGCTCGTCGGCAACTGCCTGGCGTGCCTCGCGAGCCTGATCTTCCTCGGCGCGGCGGGCCCGTTCTCGCAGTGACTCCACAAGCTCATTGCGGGTGCGCTTGCTGTCCCCGAAGAAGTACGGTCCGAGCACGACAGCGATGCGTGACGCACACTGGAACCACCGTCCTTCGGTGTCGTAGATGAACGCCAGGAGCACCGCGGCGCCCGAGAGACCAGTGGCCAGGACGATGAAGACCCGAAGGGCCCGCTTGCGGTCGGCGTAGAAGCCGAGGCCATAGGTCACGAAGACGCCGCCGACGGCGCTCCCTCCATCGACGCTGTTCATCGACCACAGCGCAACGGCGGCGATGGCCGTGACGATGTAGGCGCCGATCGGGTAGCGACGGCGCACCGCGATCGGCCCGAGGACGGCCACGAGAAGAGCGTCGTTCCAGCCGTTCGGAGGGCGGGTGCCGGCCGAAACGGGCACGCTGCGAACGACGACGAGCGCGATGACGATGAGCATCCCGGCGATCGCGGCGTCGACGAGAGTCTCGTGTCGTCGCATCCACTTTCGCATCGCCCCAGCGTACGGGCCCCCCGTCCGGCTGTCGTCGTTCCCCGGGAGGAGGGGTGTCCGCCCGGAGAACGATGATCGGGGCCGGCCGGGCGGCGAGCCGGCGGCGGTCTTACGGAACGCTCACCTCCCCCCGAGAGACTCGTCGGGCCGCCAAACCCAGAGAGTCCCCGATGTCACATCCCGTCACTGCACCCGAACCCGCGCTCGTGCCGGCCGAGGTTCCGTCGAGGAACCGCCGTTGGTTCCTCCGGTCAGCCCTTTCGACCGCCGGGGCACTTGCGCTGGTCGGCTCGTCGCCCCTCACTGCGCACGCAGCTGCCACCAAGACCGCCAAGAAGACCACGAAGAAGAAGAAGAAGGCGACGACGACTTCGCCGGTCACGACCGCACCCACGCCGACCAAGGTGGCCTCCGGCACGGCAGCGATCCCAAACGGGAAGGACCTCGTCGTGGCGTTCACCTTCGCCCCTCAGGACGGCGGCCGCGCGCTCAATCCGTTCATTGCCGTGTGGATCGAAGATCTCCAGGGCGCTTCGCTGCGCACCCTGTACCTCTCGTTCTTGCCGGGCAAGGGGCTTCGATGGCTGCCCGAGCTCCGGCGTTGGTATCAGGCCGACCAGGTCCGCCAGATCACCGGTGGCGTGGACTTGCTGGCAACGGTCTCGTCGGCGACGCGCCTTCCCGGGGCGTACACCGTTGCCTGGGACGGCTTGGGCGACGATGGAACACCGCTGGCGGCAGGTGAGTACGTACTCTGCGTCGAAGCGGCGCGTGAACACGGGCCCTACTCCCTCGTGAAGGGGAAGATGAACATCACCGCAGACATGGCCGCAGTGAAGCTGCCGGACAACAGCGAGCTCACCGGCCTCTCCGCCTCTGTGAAGTCGAAGAACTAGGTGCGCGTATGAGCGGGATCACCGAACTCGGAACGCAACGAGCGGGCGAGTACGACGAAGCCGACAACTTCGACGACACCGACGAACTGGACGAACCCCTGGTACGGCCCACCATTGCGGTCGGTCGTCGTCGGAGGACGCGCTCGGCGTCTTCGGCGAAGGCACAGCGGTGGAGCCGCCTGCTGCACGTCTACCTCTCGATGATCGCGTTTGCCGTCGTGCTGTTCTTCGCCCTCACCGGCATCACGCTGAACCATCCGGAGTGGACGTTCGGCACGTCACCGACGCGTACGACGAAGGTCGGAACGCTGCCGTCGACGGCGGTTCGCAACGGTGTAGTCGACTGGTTCACCGTGGCCGAGTACCTCCGATCGACGGAGGACGTTCGCGGGAGCGTGAGCGATAAGCGCGCCGATGATCTCGAGGGCAGCATCGTCTTCAAGGGCCCGGCCTACGAAGCAGACGCCACTTTCCGGCTCGCCGACCGGTCGTACACACTCGCCACGGAGTCGCAGGGATTCGTCGGATTGATGAACGACCTGCACAAGGGGCGCGACGCGCGGTCGTCGTGGAAGTGGCTCATCGACGCCTCGGGGGCGTTCCTCGCCTTCGTCTCGTTCACCGGGCTGACGCTGCAGTTCTTCCTTCGACGACGCCGCCGGAGCGCCTTCGTCACCGCTGGTCTCGGAGGGGCTGTGATGCTGGTGATTCTTCTGATGGCCATCCAGTAGCGGCGACCGTCCGCCTTCCAGCGCGTGCGGAGTGGTGGTCGACCGCGATCTCGGTCCACTCCCGATTGGCGAACTGGTCACCGGACGAATCGATGATGAGCGCGGCGACACCTTCGCGTGCGGCGAATGTGAGTCCCTCATCGGGCGCAAGCACGCTCAGCACGGTCGCGATGGCGTCGGCCCGCACGCAACTGTCAGCGACGACACTGGCCGAAGCGACAGCCTCCGCCGGCCATCCCGTACGTGGGTCGAGCACGTGGCTGAACCAGCGGCCGGCGATCATGACGCCACGTCGCGAGCCACCACTCGTGGCCATCGCCTGGTTGGCGAGACGGACCGCGGCGGCGGGATCGGCGTTATCGTATGCGCGCAGAGGATCTTCGACCAGGACGACGACATCGCGATCACCCCGGTGCACCAGATCACCTCCAACGTTCGCGACCACCGAGGTGGCGCCGGCGCGCGCCGCGGCATCGGCGGCAAGGTCGACGAGGAACCCCTTGGCGAAGGAGTGAAACGTCAGCTGAGCGCAACTGCCTCGTCGCAGCACGGATCCGTCGGCGCCGACGTGATAGCGCGACTGCGCAATCGCTGCTGCGAGCTCGGTCAGTTCCGACCGATCGGGAACTCTCTGGATCGCTTCTGCCTCGGCCCAGCGGGCGGCGATGAGACCAACCGCGGGGTTGAGCACTCCCCCACTTCGGGCCAACCAGATCTCACCGTGTCGCAACAGCGACAGAAGGTGCTCCGAGGGCGTGTCGATCTCGCCGCGTCGCCAACGCGAGAGTTCCGATTGCTCGTCGAAGAGGGTGAACTGACGCTCGAGTCGCCCCAGCTCGTCGAAGAACGCCACCTCTGCGGCGACCTGGCGTCGGCGAGATCGGGCGGCGCAGCGCAGCGAGGCGACCGTGCCGAGGAACGGCTCACGGCTCGACCACTGCTCCGCGCGACGACGTCGCTGAGCAAGCACGATGGCGGCGACCCTGGGGCGCTAGAGCACGCGGAAGAGGTGCGGGGACCGACCGCGACCGGAATGGTGCGGATCGGCACCCTCGTTGCGGACGCGTCCTTCGGCCTCCAGCTCGTCGACGACCTTGCGGATCGTGCCGGGGGACCCGCCGGCGTCGGCCATGACGCGGGCCAGGGTGAACGTCCCGGCGTGGGACAGGATCGCCTCGCGGATCGTCTTGGCCGACACGTTGCTCGACCGTGGTGAACGCGCCACCCGCGCCACCGGGGCGCTCTTGGCCCGCCTGGTGCTGCTTCGGCCCAGATCGAAGCCCGACTCGGCGAGGGCGATATCGCTGACGCCGAGTGCCCGGAAGGCCTCGACGCTGACATCGTTGCGTTGTGCCCAGGCACGGGCGTGGCGGGCGAACGCCGACCGGAGTTCGGTGACGTCACCCTGGCGGGCGCGTTCAAGCTCACCGTGGAGCTTCAGCTTGGCGATGACATCGCGCGCCGACGCGAGAGCCGTTTCCAAGTCGGCGACACGGTTGCCGTCAACGGCCGTCGAGGGATCGGCTAGGAACTCCAGGTACCGACGTACGGCCTGCTCTGCGAGATCAGCGGATTGCGTAGTGTCGGACATAACACCAATCCTACCAGCAAGAGGAAACGACTACTCATGAACGTATTGGGTTGGGTCATCCTTGGACTCATTGCCGGATCTTTTGCCCAAACCGTCACCGGATTCGAAAAGCGAGGATGTCTTTTCTCGATGGTGGTTGGCATCATCGGCGCGTTCATCGGAGGGGCATTGTTCTCGTTTGCGGGTTCAAAACCGATTCTGCGGTTCAACCTCGGATCGGCCTTCGTCGCCTTTGTGGGGGCCTGCGTGCTGTGTCTCGGCCTCAAGTTGCTCGAGCGCCGGGAATGACCGCAGTTCCGGTCGCGCTGCAGGCGAAATGGGTCTTGATCCCCGACGATGACCGGCTCTGGCGCTTCGATGCGGCCTTTCTGCGGAGCGACTGGCGGTGTTCGTACGGGTCGGGCTGTCGCGGCATCCATCCGACGCAGAACCCGAGTCGCTACGACGGTTGCTGCACCTACGGTGCCGGAATCACCGATTCCGAAGACTTCGGTGTTGTGACGAATGCCGCGCAGGCGCTCACGGAAGCCGAGTGGCAGTTCGCTCGCCATGCCAAACGGAAGAACTGGTGGAAACGGAAACCGAATGGGGAAATATTCACCCGGGTGGTCGAGGGGGGCTGCATTTTCCTCAATCGGCCCGGGTTTTCCGCCGGTCCGGGGTGCGCACTACATGCCCGGGCCATCGCCGACGGCGTCAATGCCCTCCATCGCAAGCCCAACGTCTGCTGGCAACTGCCTCTGCGGATCGAAGAAGACTTCCGCGATGATGGCCGCACGACGACCGTTCGACGCTGGGAGCGCCTGGACTTCGGCACGGACGGCGAACCGCTCCACTGGTGGTGCACCGAAGGCTTCGGCGACGCGGACGTTTCGCTCCAGGACCCCGCCAACCGCGGGACCAGGCCTGCCTGGCAGGAGCTCGAAGCCGAGCTGCGTGCCCTCTGCGGTGATCAGGTCTTCGAGCTCTTGGCGGCTGCGCTCGGCTGACGTCGCGGCTTGACGGTCTGCTCGGCCGGCGGTTCCCCGAGCGTTTCCGTCAGGTACCCGATGATCATGCGCTCGGTCTCGCGGACGATCACGCGTCGACGGCTCAGGGGCACCGAATCGGCCATCACCAGCATCGACCTGATCACGTCAGCGATCACAGCGGCGACGGTGACCCGGTGCTCGGCCTGCACGTCGGGGCGGCGGACGACGAGGAGGCGGTCGATTCCCGAGACCATGGCCGCCTGCAGTCGCTCGCCGGCGGCGAGGAG
>JANMYF010000012.1:0-16650 GCA_031381685.1 Acidimicrobiia bacterium | reverse complement strand
ATCATCATGCGCGGCAGGCTCGACTTCCGGATCGGTGAGGCCGATGACCACAGCCGCAAGGTGCTCGGCCCGGGAGACGTGTATCTGGCCCCGCCATCGGTCTGGCACGGCGAGAGCGTGTTCGTGGGCGACGACGAACTCAACGAGGTGTGGATCCTCGACGTGTTCGCACCGCCGCGTTCGCCGCGTCCGGCGGCCTCTACCGACGCCAAGGGGGACTGATGGCAGCCGATTGGCGGCTTGCCGTCGACATCGGGGGAACGTTCACCGACGTTGTCCTTCTCGATGCCGTGTCGGGCCGGGTCGTTGTGGACAAGACCTTGACGACGCCTTCGGCACCGCTTGATGGTGTCCGGACCGGCGTACGCCAGTTGCTGGCCAAGGCAGGCGTCGTACCGAGTGAGATCACCGCACCGATCGTGCACGCCACCACGCTGATCACGAATGCGCTCATCGAGGGAAAGATCGGCCGGGCGGGTGTCGTGACCACGTTGGGGTTCGGCGACACGCTGCTGATCCGCAACGAGCATCGCTACGACATGTACGACCTGCAGATCGAGTTCCCGGCACCCCCCGTTCCTCGTGACCGCATCGTAGAGATACGCGAACGTACGAATCCCTCAGGTCACGCGACCGAAGGACCGAGTGCAGCCGACCTCACCGTCATCACCGAGCAGCTGCGGGCGGCCGGGGTGGAGGCGGTCGGCGTGTGCCTCATCAACTCCTACGCCAACCCTGCCAACGAACGGATCGTCGCCGAACACGTGCGCCGGGAGCTCCGCGTACCGGTATGCATCTCGGCCGAGATCTCTCCGCAGATCCGCGAATACCCGCGGATGATCACCACGGCGTGCAACGCTGCCACGATGCCGGTGATCGGCCCGTATCTTGACGAATTGCAGCAGTGGCTGGCCGCCGAGGGCTTCGGCGGATCGGTGCTGATGATGCTCTCCAACGGCGGCGTCGTCTCGGCCGACGATGCCGCACGTGCACCGATTCGTCTGGTCGAATCGGGGCCCGCTGCCGGTGCTCTCGCAGGAAGCTGGTTCGCCAAACGTATGGGGGAGGAGCGGCTGCTCTGCTTCGACATGGGTGGCACCACCGCGAAGTCGTGCCTCATCGTCCACGGCGAGCCGGAGCTCACGAACACGTTCGAAGTCGCCCGCATCTACCGGTTCAAGAAGGGCTCCGGCTTCCCGGTCTCGGTTCCATCAGTTGATCTCGTGGAGATCGGTGCCGGTGGCGGAAGCCA
This sequence comes from Acidimicrobiia bacterium, assembly GCA_031381685.1. GTDB lineage: Bacteria > Actinomycetota > Acidimicrobiia > Acidimicrobiales > JANYDT01 > JANLQX01. Next base: position 15,398 of record JANMYF010000012.1, on the reverse strand, counting down.
GGCCCGCGTCGACGACCTGGGGCTGCTGAAGGTCGGTCCCGAGTCCGCTGGTGCCGATCCGGGCCCGGCGTGTTACGGCCGTGGCGGCACGAAGCCAACGGTGACCGACGCCGACCTGTCGCTCGGTCTTCTCGACGCGGCGTACTTCCTCGGTGGTGACATGGCGCTCGACACGGAAGCCATGCACGAGGCCCTCGACTCCGTCGCCGCTGCGCTCGGACTTTCCGCCGACGACACCGCCGCCGGCATCAGCGAGCTGGTCGACCAGAACATGGCCGCGGCGTCGCGCATGCACGCCGTGGAGCAGGGAGTCGATCTGCGCGGCATCACGCTGCTGGCCTTCGGCGGTGCCGGTCCGGTCCATGCGTGCGGTGTCGCCGAACTGCTGGAATCGCCGCGGGTCGTGTTTCCGGTGAACGCCAGCGTCCTCTCGGCTTTCGGAACGCTGGTCACGCCGGTACGCATCGACCTCGCCCGTTCGATGGTGCGTCCGCTCGACGTCTTCGAAGCACCCGGTCCGGAGCTGACAGCGCGTGACCTATTGCTCGACGAGTTGCGCGACGAAGGACGTCGGGTCCTTGCCGCGGCCGGCGTCGAAGCCGATCGGATCAACTTCCGCTACGGCGTCGACGTCCGCTACCTCGGGCAGGGGAACGAGATCACGTTGTGGGTCGGCGAGGGTACCGGTTGGCCCGTCACCTATGCCGAAGTCGTGTCGCTCTTCGAGGCCGACTACCGACGGATCTACGGCTTGACCATTCCCGACGTGCGTGTCGAGGCCGTCACCTGGCGCCTCTCGGCGTTTGCAGCGGCGACACCGGTCGAGCCGCTGACTTCGGTGGCCGAAGGGATCGGCGCGGTGCACAGTCACCGGGCCGTCCGCTTCAGTCGTACCGCCGGTCCCGTCGACACCCCCGTGTATCGCCGACCCGATCTCGGTCGGGGCCAGGCCATCGTGGGGCCGGCGATCGTCGAGGAACGAGAGACCACCGCGGTGATCCGTCCCGGATGGACCGCCATCGTGGCCGACGATGGTTCGATCATCGCCGAACGTGCCGTGCCCGCAGGCAGAACCGCTACAACGACTGGAGCTTCGCGATGAGTTTCGATCCGATCGAGCTGGAAGTCCTGTGGCAGAGCCTCATCGCCACCGTCAACGAACAGGCCCGGGCCCTGCAGCGGGCCGCGTTCTCACCGATCGTGCGCGAAGCGGGTGACCTCGCCAACGCCGTGTTCGACCGTCGTGGCCGTATGGTCGCCCAGGCTGTGACCGGTACGCCGGGTCACATCAACTCCCTCGCCCGCGCCGCCTCGGCCATGCTCGTCGAATACCCGACCGACTCGTTGGTCGAGGGTGACGTGCTGATCACCAACGATCCGTACAAGACCGCGGGCCAGTTGCTCGACGTGACCGTGCTCTATCCGGTGTTTCGCAACGGGAAGGCGATCGCGTTCTTCGGGTCGACGATCCATCACACCGACGTCGGCGGCTACGGCATCGGCGCCGGTGGACGCGACGTGTTCGAAGAGGGGCTGTGGATCCCGATCCTGCGTCTGATGATCGCCGGTGAACGCAACCACGATGTGTGGAAGTTCATCTTGAGCAACGTTCGCCAGCCCGATCACATGGCCGGTGATCTCCACGCCCAGATGGCCAGTGGTGAGGTGGGGGCGCAGCGGCTCCAGGCGCTGTGCGACCGCCACGGCCTCGACGACATCGAGGCGCTGGCCGACGAGATCATCACCCGCTCAGAGGCGGCCACGCGCGCCAGCATCAGAGAGCTGCCGGCCGGTACCTACTCTGCCAGTGCGCTGCTCGACCTCGCTGATGGCAGCAAGATCGATATCGTATGTGCGATTACGGTTGACAACGTGGCCGGGGAGATCCTCGTCGACTACGCCGGCTCATCACCGGGCAGCCCGTGGGGCATCAACGTGGTTCTCAACTACACCCACGCCTACACGACCTTCACGATTCGCTCCGTCCTCAACCCTGAGCTACCGAACAACCACGGCAGCCTGGCCCCGATCAAGGTCGAAGCCCCGGTTGGTTCGATCGTGCACGCAGTTTCACCGATGCCGGGCACGGCCCGTCACGTCGTCGGCATGTTCCTGCCGAACGCGCTCCTGAAGGCGCTTGCCCAGATCCGGCCGGCGCAGTCGATGGCCGAGGGATCAGGCGCAGTGTGGACGATGCAGGTGAGCGGCAACCACGACGACGGCAGTCCGTTCATCACGGCGATGTTCACCTACGCCGGCGGCGTCGGTGCCCGGGCCACTAAGCCCGGCCTGTCGGCGTGCTCGTATCCGACCGGCGTGTCCGCCGTTCCCGTCGAGGTGGTCGAAGCGTCTGCGCCGATTCGCTTCCTCCGTAAGGAGCTTCGCACCGGCAGCGGGGGGCCGGGCGCGCACGTGGGTGGCCTCGGTCAAACCATCGAGTTCACCGTCGACACCGACCGGGCGTGGCAGCTCAACGCCGTGACCTCGCGTCTCTCCGATGCGCCGAAGGGTTTGTTCGGTGGCGAAGCCGGCGCCGCCGGTGCGTTCACGGTGAATGGGGAGGCGGTCCGCACACAGTCGCGCATCACGCTCGCCCCCGGTGATCATGTCCGTCTCGATCTTCCCGGTGGTGGCGGCTATGGGGCGGTCGTCGCCGACGGAGCAGAGGTCGTCGAGGTCGGAAGCTGACATGACCGAATGGGAGGGCGCCACAACCTTGTCGCATGCCTGGATCCGCGCCGTCGCGGGTCGCCGTGACCAAGCCTTCCTGGCGTTCGAGCGACCAGACGGTCTCGTGGAGTCCTGGACCTATGGCGAGTTCGACGCCGTGGTCTCTCGCGTCGCCCAGTTCTTGGTCAAACACGGCGTCGCTCCAGGATCATCTGTGCACATAGCGTTGACGAACTCTCCGGCCTTCGTCGCTGTGTGGCTGGCATCGCTCAGGCTCCGGGCGTGGATCGTGCCGTCCGACCCGATGGGCACCTCGGCGGAACTACACGTGCATATCAACCGCACATCGCCCGTCATCGGGTTCTGCTCCGACGCCCGTGCCCAGATCTATCGGTCCGCGGCCGCCGGCACGACCGTGGCGACCATCGTCGAGATCGATGAGGCGGACTGCACGCTCGAGTTGTTCGGCCAGGGGTCGTTCTCTGCCTGGCCGACGGCGGAGCTGCTCGACCGTGCCGCGGTGATGTTCACCTCCGGCACGACCGGCGCGCCTAAGGGGGTCGAGGTCTCGCAGGCCAACTACGCGTTTGCGGGTGCAGCCATGGCCGGGGCCGCGTCCCTCGCTCCGGATGACCGTCAGCTCGTCGTCCTCCCGCTCTTCCATGCGAATGCGCAGTACTACAGCTTCGCGTCGGCGATCTGGGTCGGCGCGTCGGTGGCCTTGATGCCGACGTTCTCGGCGAGCGGGTTCCTGGCGCAGGCGGCGCGTCATCGCGCCACGCACGCGAGCCTGTTCGCCGCTCCGATCCGGATGATCCTTGCCCGCGGCGCCGCCCCGGTCGAAGGGGTCGCGCTCACGCACTGCTGGTACGCGATGAACATCAGCGACGATCAGCATGAGGTGCTCAGCTCCCTGTTGGGTTGTCGACCCCGTCAGCTCTACGGCATGACCGAGACCATTCCGGCCGTCCTGACCGACGCGGCAGACGCACCAGTGCCCTCGTCGATGGGGTTCGTCACGAACGGGTGCGAGGTCGAGATCCACGACGTCGCTGGCGCCCGGGTGCCGCCCGACACGGTCGGGGAGATCGTGGTGCGGGGAACCCCGGGCATCACCCTGTTCGCCGGGTACCTCGATGATCCGGCAACCACGAACGGCTCCTTCCGCAAGGGTTGGTTCCTGACCGGCGATCGCGCTCGGTGCGATGCCGACGGACGATTCTTCTTCGACGGACGTCGCAGCGATGTGCTCAAGGTCGCCGGCGAGAACGTGTCGACCGTCGAGGTCGAGCAGGTCCTGTCCTCGCATCCGGGAGTGCTCGAGGCGGCAGTCGTCGGTCAGCCTGACGAGGTGCGCGACGAGGTCCCGGTCGGGTTCGTCGTGCTCGCCGACGTGGCGGTTCCTCCGTCCGTCGAAGACCTTCATGCATGGTGTGCCGAACGGCTGACGAAGGCGAAGCGGCCACGCGACATCACCTTCGTCGATGAGCTTCCGCGCACCAGCGTCGGCAAGATCCGCAAGTTCCTGCTTCGTGACCCAAACGCCGAAGTCGCTGGCGTCGCTTCCGAAGTTGTCACTGCCCAATCGGCCGTCTCCCATGAGGTTCCCGCATGACTCTGCGTTTCCGGCGCTGCGCTGCTCCGCTGCGCTTCACTGCTCACAACACCAGCCTGCCGTTGACGGAGGTCACCGCGTCATGAGTCTGCTCACCCCCGAACTGCTCGCATCCTTCGATGCGTCGGTCGCCGATTTCGCAAGCGCGCGTACGTTACCTCCGGACATCTACACGTCCGAGGAGTTCCTTGCGTTCGAGCGCGAGGCGGTGTTCGCCACGCAGTGGCAGTGTGTCGGACGAGCGAGCCGCATCCCGAACGTCGGTGACTACTTCACGACGGTGGTCAGCAACGAGCCGGTGATCGTGTCGCGCGCGAAGGACGGCGCAGTCCACGCGTTCTCCTCGGTTTGCCAGCACCGTGGCATGCAGGTGGCCGACGACAGCGGCAACTGCACGAAGTTCACCTGCCCGTACCATCTGTGGAGTTACGACCTCACCGGCCGCCTTCTCGGGGCGCCGGCGATGGAGCGCACAGAAGGCTTCGACAAGAAGGACTTCCCCCTCCCGGCGCTCAAAGTGGAGGAGTGGTTGGGCTTCGTGTTCGTCCACTTCGATCCGAACGCCCAGCCGCTCGCTCCGACCTTGGCGACCTACACCCCGTACCTCGACCACTACGACCTGGCCAACGCCGTGTGCCCGGGTACGTTCACGCTCGAGGACCTGCCGTGGAACTGGAAGGTCATGTTCGAGAACTTCAACGACGGCTATCACGCCAACAAGCTCCATCACACGATCCAGGACTTCTGTCCGAGCGAGCTGGCGGCTTTTCCGGTCGACTGGAAGCCCGGGTCGAATGTGATCTTCCGGACCAACGGCTACACCCACATCGACGGGGGTTTCAACGCCACCACCAAGGCGCTGCTGCCGATCTTCCCGCTTCTCACCGAGGAGGAGCGGATGCGATCGACGTTCGCGCTGCTGCCGCCCACCCTGTGCTTCGGCACGGCGCCGGATCAGGCCTTCTTCTTCATCGTTCGCCCGAAGACGGCAAGCACCATCGATCTGGAGATCGGCTATCTCCTGCATCCCTCGGCCCTCGAGCATCCGATGTTCGACCACCTCCTCGCCATGAGTGACGCCGGAGTGCAGGTGTTCGTGCGCCAGGACCAGGACGCCACGACGAAGGTCCAGCTTGGCTTGCAGAGCCGCTTCGCGGCCAGAGGCCGTTACTCCTGGCAGGAGGAGAGCCACGTGCAGTTCAACCGATGGCTCGTGCAGCACTACCGGGCCCACTGGCCGGCGCCGGCCGCATCAGCGAAGGAATCTGCATGAAAGCGCTGTTCTACACCGAGCCCGGTGATCGCTCGGTGTTGCGCTACGCCGACGTCGATGACCCCGCGCCCGCTGCACGCGACGTCGTGATCGACGTTGCGGCCACGGCGCTCAACCACCTCGACGTGGTGCAGCGCAACGGCTGGTTCACCATGCCCGGTATGACCCTTCCCCACATCGCCGGCATGGACATCGTCGGAACGGTGTCCGCCGTCGGTTCGGAGGTGACCCGGCTCAAGGTCGGTGATCGGGTCGTTGTCGATCCGTCGCTGGCCGAGGTTCCCGAAGGCTCGAAGCTGGCGGGAATGGGAGATCTCTATGGCGATCTCGGCGTGATCGGTGCGACCGTTGCCGGTGGTTACGCCGAGAAGTGCCTCGTGCCGGAAACACATGCGCACGTACTACCCGCGAGCATGGGATGGCACCACGCCGTCTGCTTCCCCACGGCATGGCTCACGGCCTATCACGCGTTGTTCACGGTCGGTCGGCTCGCCGCCGGCGAGACCATGATGATCCACGCCGCCGGGAGTGGGGTATCGATGGCCGGCATACAGCTGGCCAAGCACGCCGGCGCCGTGGTGCTCGCCACGGCGGGCAGCGACGACAAGTGCGAGCGGGCGCTTTCTCTCGGTGCTGACTTCGTCTGCAACAACCGGACCGACGACGTGACCGCATGGTCACGCGCCGTCACCATGGGCGCGGGTGTGGAGATGGTGTTCGACCACGTAGGTCCGGCGCTGTGGGCGCAGTCGATGTTCTCGCTCAAGCCGCGTGGCCGGCTCGTCAACTGCGGGAACACCACCGGAGACACCGCGACGATCCCATCGCTCGGCTTCATGTTCCACATGGGCATCTCGATCATCGGCTCGGACCCGTATCGCTACGAGGAGTTCGCGACGGCATGGAAGCTCTACGCCGGCGGTTCGTTCCAGGCGCCGGTCGACTCGGTGTTCGCGTTGCGCGATGGTGCCGATGCCCAGGACAAGATGCTGAGCTCGGAGTTCTTCGGGAAAATCGTTCTCGAGCCGTGAGCGTCGACTCGCCCTATCCCGAGCTCAAGAAGGGCCACACCATGGCCCACAAGGGCCGGCCGTGGCGTGACTTCAAGCCACCGCCATCGGGTCCGGTGTGGGGCGTCATCCAGGGCTTCGGGTCGTACTGGACGCTCGTTGCCGCCATCGATCTCGGCATCTTCGATGCCATTGAGGAACTCGGCCCGACAACGATCGTCCCGCTGGCGGGTCATCTTGAGGTCTCAACGCCTCACCTCGAGCGGGTGTGCGATGCCTTGGTCACGTTCGGGTTCCTCGACCAGGTCGCCGACGTCTATGAGCTCACCGAAACGGCGGAGCGATACCTCTGTCGCAGCGGGCCGGCCTCGATGGCCTCACTCATACGGGTCGCGCCGGGGCCGCATGCGAACTGGGAACACCTCGCCGACACGGTCCGCCACGGTCGCGTGGCGACACCGATCGAAGATCACCCGGCGGCCTTCTACGGACCGCTGGGTGAGGCCACTTTCGCCACGCAGCTGCGGGCCGCCGGCCGCCTCGGGCTCCGCCTCGGATGGAGCCGACGACCGGGATTGCGCGTGCTCGACCTCGGCGCCGGCCGGGCACCTTGGGCCATCGGCATCCTCGAACAGTCGCCGGATTCGACTGCGGTGATCAACGAGTTGCCCGGCGTGATCGACGACGCGCGGACGATGATCGACCAGCGCTCGCTGACCGACCGCGTCGAGTTCCGCGAAGGTGACTTCCACGGCATCGAGATCGAGCCGCAGAGCTACGACGTCGTCGTCCTCGGGCACATCTGTCGTACGGAAGGCGAGGCCCGTTCGCGCACGTTGTTGCAGCGAGCCTTCGCCGCGTTGCGTCCCGAAGGCCAGGTGCTCGTCGCCGACTACTTCGCCGACAACGATCGCAAGTACAACCCTTTCGGCGTGCAAATGGGTCTCACGATGATGGCCAACACCGAACGCGGCGGCGTCGTCACCAACGCCCAGGCCGTCGATTGGCTAGGCAGCATCGGCTTCGGTGCCATTCGGCTCATCGAACCGATCGGCTTCACGTTCGTCTACGTCGCGACCAAACCACCGGCGCCACCAAAGCCATCCTCCAGCAACCGTCAGTGAGCCTCTCATGACCGACTCCGCCCCGACCCCGATCGCCGTCGACCTGCTCATCGAGGGATGTCAGGTCGTCACGATGAACGCCACCCGCGACATCATCCGCAACGGTGGGGTCGCGATCAGTGGCAGCACGATCGTCGATGTCGGCAAGGCCTCGGATCTCCGTGCCCGCTATCGCGCCGGGCGGGTCATCGGCGGCAGCCGCTTCGTCGTCACCCCGGGCATGGTCAACACCCACATCCACATCACCGGCGAGCCGCTGACGCGTGGATACGTTCCCGACGACACACCGTTCGTGGAGAACGTGTTCGAGTGGTTGTGCCCGCTCTACGCCGCCTTCAACGCTGCGGAAGAGCGGACCTCCGGCCAGCTTGCGGCGGTCGAAATGCTGCGCTCGGGAACCACGACCTTCCTCGAAGCGGGCACCATCCACTACCTCGACGATGTGATCGACGGTCTCGTCGAGGTGGGCATCCGCGGTCGGGTCGGTCGATGGGTGTGGGACCTTCCGCCCGAGCCGTCGGTCTACCGCCAGACGACCGATCAGGCGATCGCCCATCTCGAGCACCAACTCGATGCGCACAAGTCCCACGCCGACGGTCGCATCGCCGCGTGGAGCACTCTCGTCGGGCACACCACCTGCAGTGACCCGCTCTGGAAGGCGGCAAAGCAGCTCTCCGACGAGCGCGGCGTGGGCATGAGCTTTCACATGTCACCCGCCCAGCTGGACCCGGATGGCTTCATCGCCGAGTTCGGCCAGCGGCCGATGGTGCACCTGGCCGAGCTCGGTGTCCTCGACCGCAACGTCGCCATCACCCACGTGGTCCGCATCGACGACCACGAACTGCGGCTCATCGCCGAGTCCGGCGCGAGCGTCGCGCACTGTCCGACCACGGCGCTCAAGGTCAGCTACGGGGTGACCCAGGTCGGGAAGTTCCCTGAGATGGTGCAGCGTGGCATCAACGTGTCGATCGGTACCGACGGTAACAACGCGTCGAACTACTCCGACCTGATGCGGGCCACCTATCTCGTGGCCGGCCTGTTCAAAGACGCCCGGGTCGACCCCCAGATGTTCCCGGCGGAGAAGGCCTACGAGATGGCGACGGTCGGCGGGGCCCGAACGATGCTGATGGAGGACCAGATCGGCGCGCTCGTCCCCGGTTTGAAGGCTGACGTCGTGCTTCACGACTGTGACCGGCCGGAATGGCGTCCACTGCTCAACGTGATGAACCAACTGGTGTGGAGCGCCGACGGTCGCGGAGTCCATACCGTCCTCGTCGACGGCAAGGTGGTCGTCGAGGAAGGGCACTGCACCACAATCGACGAGGCGAAGCTGTGGTCCGACGCCCAGCAGATGGGTGAGTCCATCACCGCCCGCAGCGGTCTCCCCGACAAGGCCAAGTACCCGAGCTGGTAAGCGCGCCGACGAAGCCGGCACCGCTTGTCGGGCATGCTGAAGGACTAGGGGGACCAAGGCTTTCCACCCTTGTGGGGTGCCTGTGCGCGTGGAACAATTTCGTCTCCAAAGGGAAGGTGCCGTCGTGCGGGCAGCCTGTGGTTCCGACGTGGAGGGTCGGGGCTAGGGGTGGTTGTGGGTGCGGGGGCCGTTGAGCGGAGGAGTGTGCCCGTGAACGTACAGGACCAGATCCAGACCTCGGGGATGACGCGGTCCGGCGCCGAAGTGCCTCGGAATCAGTCGCGGCGACCGGCCGGCGAGGTCCGCCGGGCGTCGAAAACGTCGGCCGCGGAACTCATGGCTCCGGTGTTCGAGGGGCTTGTCGGCTCCGTTCCGGTGCGTGTCGAGTTCTGGGACGGCAGTGCTCTCGGGCCGACGGGGGGCGACACGGCGTTGCTCGTGAAGTCGCCGAACGCGCTCCGCCGGATGGTCTGGGCGCCGGGAGAGCTCGGCCTCGGCCGGGCCTTCGTAAGCGGTGAGATCGACGTGGTCGGCGATCTGTTCGACGTGATCAAGGCCCTGCGCCCGTCCGGCGTGAAGCTGCACAACGCGAAACGCGTCGCCCCGGCTGCGGTCGCCGCCGTCCACCGACTCGGACTGCTCGGCCGACCCTTGCCACCCCCGCCGGAGGAGGCGCCAAACCGTCGGCACCAGCACCTCAAGCACCACGACGCGGCGTCCATCAGCCATCACTACGACGTCGGCAACGACTTCTACCGGCTCGTGCTCGGTGAGGCGATGACGTACTCGTGTGCCCGGTTCGTCGACGCCTCGACGACACTCGAGGAAGCGCAGGCAGCCAAGCACGAGCTCATCTGCCGCAAGCTCGGTCTGCACGAGCGTTCGGGGATGCGTCTCCTCGACGTCGGGTGCGGCTGGGGCTCGATGGCCATGCACGCAGCCCGCGAACATGGGGCACAGGTGGTCGGGGTCACCATCAGCGACGAGCAGGCGAAGGAAGCCCGGCGCCGGGTCGACGCCGCTGGACTCGGCGAGCTCGTCGAGATCCGCCTGCAGGACTACCGGGATCTCTCCGGCGAGCGCTTCGACGCGATCTCCTCGATCGGGATGTTCGAGCACGTCGGCAAGAACCGAATGGCCGAGTACTTCAACGTCTTGCGTTCCCTTCTCGGGCCGCATGGTCGCCTGCTCAACCACGCGATCTCGTCGGTGGGTGGGTCCCGGCTCAGCCCGGACAGCTTCGCCTACCGCTACGTGTTCCCCGACGGTGAGCTGATGGACATCGGTGAAACGGCCATCGCCATGCAGGCGGCGGGCTTCGAAGTGCGTGATGTCGAATCGCTGCTGGAGCACTACGACACGACGCTCCGCCATTGGGTGGCGAACCTACGTGAGCATTGGGATGAAGCCGTTGCGCTGGTCGGCGAGCCCCGCGCCCGGGTGTGGTTGCTCTACATGACGGCCTCGGCCGTCGGGTTCGAGGACGCAGGGCTGAACATCCATCAGACGCTCGGCATCGTTCGCAATGGCGAGGACGGTTCGAGCGGTATGCCGCGAACGCGTCGAGAGTGGAACTGACGCTCGCACGAGTTCGACACCTTCGACCCGGCAAACGGGTCAGCTGTCAGTGGGTCCGAAACTGACGGCCGACGTCGGGACGACACTTGCCGTCCGTCGGGGACCGGTCTGGAATGACCAATACATGTTGGTATGCGCGATGACCTTCTCGGGCGGCGGCATCCCATAGGCGGAAAGGTCTTCGGTGGTGTGAGCATCGCTGATGAGCACCGTGTCATAGCCGCGTGTGAACGCGCCGTGCAGGGTGGAACGGATGCACGCATCAGTCTGCGCTCCGGTCACGATGAGCCGGCCCACGCCGCGTTCGGCAAGTTCGGATTCGAGGTTCGTGTCCTCGAACGAGTCGCCATAGCGCTTGTGGATGAGTGGCTCCGACTCCCGGCGGACCAATTCGGGCACGTACTGCCAGGCCTCGCTCTCGGCGCGTAGCTCTTCACTGGAGTGCTGAACCCAAACCACGGGAACGGCGTTGGCGCGTGCCTCGTCGACCAGTGTGTTGATGTTTGCGATCACGCGGTCGCGATCGAGGGCGTCGGCCACTACGCCGTTCTGAACGTCGATGACGAGGAGGGCGGTATACGGTCGATCGTCCATCGCTGGCATGGGCTGCTCCTCATTGTCGTTCGCCCCGTCATCGTAAGCCGCGAGATGGTCGGCCGAGTCGCTCGGGGAGTGGACCGCCTGCCCGAGCACCCCTCAGGACACGTGGAAGTGGTCAGCGGGGTGTCCGCACCTTCTCGCGAAGCATCCGGATCGCTTTCGAGCGCTCGCTCGACGCGGGTCTCCTGCTTCTTGGCCTCGCCCACCGAACGGGTGTATTCCGGTGCAAGGGGTGAAGGAGTTGGTGATCGACCTCGTGTTTCGCGCACGACGGGTTCGATAGCCTCCGGTCGTGGGGCTTTTTCGACGCTCGAACAAACAGGGGCCCGGCGATCTGAGGCACGGAGTTGCTGTGGTCACGGCGTCGGACATGGTCGACAATCGCGAGAGTCGTCCCGGCGTGCATACCAACGTCGAAGCCCGAGAGAACGTGTTCAACGCCCTCAACCTCGGCACCATCGCGCACGACCTGACTCTCGAAGTCCGCATCCCGGGTCAGGCCGCGTACGAAATCACCAAGCGTTTCGCTGTGCCGGCGAAAGCAACCGGCCGCCAGGGGTACCAACTCCCCGTCGGGGTTGAGCTGCCGGTGACCGTGAGCCCTACTGACCCCCATGACGTCGACATCGACTGGAAGTCGTTCCTCGACTCGCCGCACGCCAAGGCCGCGGTGCAAAGAGCCGCGGCGGATCAGAGCTACGCGAAGGCCACCGCATACACCCAAGCCGTCCCCGGACTGATGGAGAGGACGTGGGCGAACGCCGCGGCCGGGCTCCCGATGTGGATGGCCGCGGTGCGAAACGGCAAGATGAAACGCAAGGCTTTCAACCAGCAGGTCGACACCCTGACAAGGATCGGACAGATGGACCCGGTTCTCGCCGCCGAGTCCAAGGCGACGCTCGACGCTGAAGGCTTTCGGGGCTGAGGAGCCGTTGGGGAACGAGAGCGGAGCGCTCGGGGGCGACCCAGCGCGCAAGAGTTCGCTCACGACACGTGGCAGTGGTCAGCGGGGTGTCCGCACCTTGTCGCGAAGCATTCGAATTCCTTTCGAAGCTCGCTCGACGCGGGTCTCCTGCTTCTTGGCCTCGCCCACCCAACGTGCGTATTCCTTGCGATGGGTGAAGGACAGGCTCTCGAAATACTCCATGACATCGGGGGTTGCGTGCAACGCCGCCACGAGCTCGGAGGGCATCTCGACCACGCGTGGCTCCGCGTCGAGATCGACGGTCACGTGCACCGTGTCCCCGGCGCCGACCCCGAACTCGCGCAGTTGATCTTTACGCAACCCGATGTACCCCGTTCCGCCGTAGACCATCGTTGTCGTTCGGAACGGGGTGCTCCCGTTCACGGTCACGACGACCGGTGCGCGCGATTTGCCGAAGGCGGCTTTCGGATCGAACGGTAGAGCGATCCCTGAGCCCGGGCCGCCTTCCGGTCGCAACGTCGCATCAAAGCTCGGCACAAGCGCACTTTACGCGGCTGTCGCCTCACACGACTCAAATTCGCTTTCCGGGATCCGTCATCACCACGTGGTCGAGGGCACCCGCATGGAGTACCCGTGTGAAGCACGTGTCCGCCCGCCGAGACCGGCCCGACACGAACGATTGCATTCGTTCATCCCGCACGCGCCGGTCCACGTGCCGCCCGCCGGAGACCTTGAGATCACCCGAATGTGACGACGAGCTTGCCGACGACGGAACCGTGATCGAGGCGGCCGAGGAGACGGGGGAGCTCGGCGAACGGGGCGACCTCGGCCACGACCGGGACAAGTCGGGACTCGTTCACGACATCGAGCATGTCGCCGACCTCATGCGGCCGGTAGCCGCCGGAGCCGAGGAGCTTGCGGCCCCACCAGTACACGTCCGTGAGCGACAGGTTCACGTTCGTGCCGGTGGTCGTGCCGCAGAACACCATGCGGCCTTCGACGGCCATCGCGTCGACCGAGGCAGCGAACTGGGCCGGGCCGACATGGTCGATGACGAGATCGGCGCCGAGACCGTCCGTCAGCTCGCGGACGTGATCGGCGATCGTCGTCGGGTCGGTGGCATCGACCACATGGTCGCACCCGACGTTCAGCACCTGCGCCGCTTTCGCCGCCCCGCGGACCGTACCGATGACCGTTGCCCCGACTCGCTTGGCGAGTTGGATCACCGCGATCGAGACCCCGGCATTGGCGCCGTTCACCAGGACCACCTCGCCCGCCTGCACCGCGCCGACCGTGACCAGTGCCTGCCACGCCGTCAGGTAGGCGACAGGCACGCCGGCGGCCTCGGCGACGCTCAGGTGGGCCGGCACGGGCCAGCATCGGTCGGCCGGAACCGCGACGAGTTCGGCGAAGCCGCCCTGCCGGGTTGACCCGACCGTCTGCAGGAGCTGGCAGTACGGCTCCTGTCCGGCGCGGCAGCGGGCGCAGGTTCGGCATGTGGTGACCGGGTCGACCAGAACGACCGAGCCGAGAAGGGCGCGTCCGGTGACGACATCGGGGTGTGCCGCCACTACGACACCCACCACATCGAGGCCGGCGACATGGGGAAGGTGGAAACCGCGTACGAGGGGTGCCGCGCGCTGCAACAGGTCCAGCCGGTTCAGGCCGGTCGCCAGAACCCGCAGGACGACCTCACCCGGACCGGGGGTGGGGTCGTCGATGTCCTCGAACGAACACACCTCGGGCCCGCCGTGGCCGTGCTGCACGTACGCCTTCACGGCGAGACATGCCCGGCGGGGACCCTGCTCACGCGACGTGCGTCCTCACGCGACCGCCGCACATCGACCGACTTCCGCCGCACATCGGCCGTCTCCTGCCGCACATTGGCGCAAAACCGTCGATTCGCGCCCAAAATGCCTCGATGTGCGGCAGGAATGGGGCGATGTGCTGCACGGATGGGCCGATGTGCGGCAGAGAGAACCATCAGCGCTCGTTGATCACGCGGCGTACTTCATGAAGATGACCTTGCCGTCTGCGCCGTAGAGCTTCGGCACGATGGTGGCGTCGTAGGCCTTCGGATCCGGAACGGTCAAGATGCCGGCCGTGGTGTACGCAGCGATCTCGGCATCGAGCACGGCCGGGATGATCGTTCCGATGGGCTGGCCACCGAGTCCGACCGTGACTTCCGCGAGCTCGGCGTTCCAACGGTTGGTTTCGCCTTCCTCGGTGAGGAACGCCTGGTTGCCGGCGGCGTTGATCTTGGCGACGGAGATGGCGACCGCAGCCTTCGGATCGGCGGCCGCATCTTCCATGCCCTTCAGGGCGGCACGGATGAAGTCCTCGACCACGGTCGGGTTCTTGGCGGCGTAGTCGGCCGAGGTATATAGCAGGCCGAAGCTTCCGGGGATGCTCTGTTTGGTCGGGTCGAAGAGCTTGTACGGGATCTTGGCGGCGTCGAGCTGGAAGGGCTCATTGCTCTTGTAGACCGGCATGGCGTCGATCGGAAGGCTCATGTGGACCTTCGGGTCGAAGCCGTCGAGGAGGACCTCCTTGTAGTCGGCGCCCCGCTTGAGACCGGCGGCATCGAGCATCGCGACGATCGACGGCGGGATGTCGCCCTTCACACCGATGGTCTTGCCCTTGAGATCGGCGAGCGAGGCCAGGTCGGGGTCCTTGGTCACGAGGGCTTCGATCGGGGTCTTGCCGTAGTCGGTCAGCGCGACGAACTTGGCACCGTCCTTCGAGTAGTTCACGATCTCGGTGTACGCACCGGCAGCGGAGAACTGCACCTGATTGCTGGCGACGAGGGGATAGTTGGAGAACGAGAAGCCCGGCTTGAGTTCGACGTCGAGGCAGAGGTCCTTGAAGTAGCCCTTGTTGTCGGCGACGACGACGTCGATGATCGACGCCGCCGCGGCGAAGTCGAAGCTCGATGCGTAGGTGATCTTTCCGGCCGCCTTGTTCGTTTCGCAGCGGGCCGCAGCGTCTTCCGCACTCATCGCTCCGGCGGCGGTGGTCTCGGCCGCGGCCGCTTCGGTTTCCGCAGCCGCCGCTTCGGTCTCGGCCGCAGGCGCCTCGGTCTCGGCCGCAGGCGCTTCGGTGGCGGCGGCTTCGGTCTCGGCCGGGGCGGCGGTGGTGTCGGCGGAGTCGCTGCTGCAGGACGCGAGGAGCAACATGCTGCCCGCCAGT
>JANMYF010000399.1:0-2342 GCA_031381685.1 Acidimicrobiia bacterium | reverse complement strand
CGCGCGAGCTGACCCGGTGCGCGCGAGCTGACCCGGTGCGCGCGAGCTGACCCGGTGCGCGCGAGCTGACCCGGTGCGCGCGAGCTGACCCGGTGCGCGCGAGCTGACCCGGTGCGCGCGAGCTGACCCGGTGCGAGGTCTACGCGCCGTGTTTGGTGAGGGCGAGACGGCAGAGCAGGTCCGTGACGTTCGTGTCCTCCACCAGGGTGCCGTGATGCAGCGTCCATGCGCCGGCTTCGTCCTGTCCCATGCGCGGCTCGATGCCGAAGCGTGAACCGAGCACGGAGACCGGGGATCGCCGCACCGGCGGCCACGTCCGCCAGAGGTCGACGATGAGCGCGATCGTCTCCGGATCGCCGCGGTCGCGCTCGTAGAGATCGAGTGCGGTCAGCGCCACGGCGGCCTCGGCGCGGGTCTGGGCGATCCACGGCGCGGCCTGCTCACCTATCGGACCATCGATCTCGAGGTCTTCGAGGCGTTCCAGCCACCACCAGAGGTCGGCCGACTCGTCCGCGTCGATCACGTTGCGGGCGAGGCGGGTCAACTCGCTCCCGTCACACGCTCCGGCGAGCAACGCCAGGTTGACGCCGTCGTCGAAATCCTCCCACGCGATATCGGCAGCGCCGATCCTCACCCACGCGCCAGCGCTGAGGAGCGCGGGGAGCGATGGCCACGCCTGCACGCCGGCATTTGCGAGATACGCGCCGCAATGCTCGGCCAGTTCGGGATCGCGTCCTTCGAGTGGACGGAGGAACAGGCGGTCGCTCATCACGGCGTCGTTCACCGGGAAGTTGTCCCAGAGCGCGATCATGCGGCCGTCGACCACTTCGGCGAATGCTTCGGCGTGAGCGGCGGTGATGACGTCGTTGACGACGAAGGGACCGGTCCAGCCGATCATCACCTCGGGTGGCAGTCCGGCGGAGAGCGCGGCGAGGTACGGCGTCGAGGCGATCGTCGCGTAGTGCGTCGGCACGACGATGACGTGCACGTCCGACAGGTCGATCGCGCCGAGGAGTGCGCTCACGATCTCGACGTGACGCTGCGCATTCGTCACGTCGTCGCCGATGTCGTCGAAGGCGATCATCACGAGCCTGGCGCCGATCTCGACGACCGATCGCACCTTTGCGACCAATGCGTCATTGTCGTCCTCGAGGTCCGCCGGATCGATCCCCGGCGCAATGGCGACGCCAAGATGGAGGCCGTCGATCGTCAGCAGTCGGCGGAACCCGTCGAGGTGCTCGTCGGTGAACGGCTCACGCCACATGCGCCGATGCAGCGGGTCGGACTTCGGCGCCCACACGTACCACGGCAACCCCGCCGGCACGCAGCGCTCCATCACGGCAACCCGGTCGTCCCAGGACCACGGCGGCCCGTAGAACCCCTCCAACACCCCGGCGACGGCGAAGCTCGGCATCAGCTGCGTGACGGGTCGTGGATCGCCGGTTCGAGGTAGATGAGGGTTGCATTCGGTTCAAGTGACCGTATGCGCACTTCGGTTTCGTCAATAGCGTTGCAGACTCCGGCGAAGTCGAGCGAGGCACCGAACTCGATCTTGGCGGCGACCAACAGTTCCTCCGGACCGACGTGCATTGTGCGCACGTGGATCAGCCGACGCACCGACGGTGACGACTCAATGGCGCCTCGGAGACGCGCCGTGGCCGCGGGTGACGCCGCTTCGCCGAGCAGGAGGCTGCGCATCTCGATGATCAAGATCACGGCGATGACGGCAAGGAGGGCACCGATGGCGAGCGTGGCGTAGGCATCCCACACCGGATCGTCGGTGATGAGCGCCATGCCGACGCCGCCGAGGGCGAGCAGGAGGCCGACCAGCGCACCCGAGTCTTCAAGCAGCAACACGGGAAGTTCGGGCACCTTCGACGTGCGGATGAAGGACCACCAACTTTGCTTTCCTTTGAGCGGTCGCGCCTCGACGATCGCCGTTCGGAACGAGAACGCTTCCAGCGCTACCGCCACGCTGAGGATGCCGACCGCGATGATCGGCTTGTCCAACTCGTGGGGATGCTGCAGCTTCTTGATGCCTTCGAAGATGGCGAACAGCGAACCGAGCGAGAAGAGGATGAGCGCGACGACGAAAGACCAGAAATATCGCGTCATCCCGTAGCCGAACGGGTGACTCTCGTCCTGGGGCTTCTTGGCCTGGCGCCCGCCGAGAAGGAGGAGGCCCTGGTTCGTGGTGTCGGCGACGGAGTGCCCGGCTTCGGCGAGCAGTGACGCCGAACCGGTGAGCAGGAATCCGACGAACTTGGCGATGGCAATGCCGAGGTTGGCGAACAGCGCCGCCAGGATCGCCTTCGTTCCGTGCCCACCGCCGTGCCCCTCGG
>JANMYF010000355.1:0-12149 GCA_031381685.1 Acidimicrobiia bacterium | reverse complement strand
TTCTTCGAATGCCACGTGCTCTTCGACGACGAGGAACTCGACGTTCAGAGCACCGAAGGCGGCAAACGCATTGCTGTTGCGCTCGGCTCGCATCGCCACGCCATCCTGGCCAATCATGGACTGCTCACCACGGGAGGATCGGTGGCCGAAGCAGTCGGCTGGTTCGTCACCATGGAGCGCGTCGCCGAGGTGCAGGTAAAGGCCGGCGACGACATGCGGCCGATCTCCGATGAGGGCGCACGGCAAGTGGCGCGCACGATCAGCCACCCGATGTCGGGCTGGGCCGCGTTCCAGTGGCTGGCCCGCAAGCACGTGCCGGACCTCGACTCGGTACTGGCAGGGTGACCGCCACCCGTTCGATGGCCGGCACCGTCGACCTGCCCTGCTAGCCGAAACCCGTTCGGGCGGAGACCGCGAACGGGGCTGACGCAGCACGCCGTCATTCGACGTTTCCCGTTTCCGCCAACTGGGTAACGGGGCGTCCAGAGCGATCGTCGCAACATGTGCCGACCGTGAGGTCACCTTGAACCTGTCGCAAACATCACCAGAACACGACGTGCTCGTGTCTGGCATTCGAAGCACCCGAACTACCGGCCGGGCATGAGTACTCCCTCCGCGAGAGGGGACGCGATCGACGACGCGGCGCCCGCCGCTCATCCGCAATCTCACACGATGCATGCCAACGGCGGAACTCCTGGCGAAGAGCATTCCGGTCACGGCGACAGTTCGGGTCGCCGCTCCCGACACGAAGGTCACGACAAGCATGCTGGCCATGACCCGGCGGCGTTTCGGCGCCGGTTCTGGATCGCGTTGGCTCTCACGGTGCCGGTGGTCGTGTCGAGCAGCATGGTGATGGAGTGGTTCGGCTACAGCCTTTCGGGTGTGGCGTGGGTTGGCCCGACGCTCGGCACCGTCGTGTTCTTGTGGGGCGGACAACCATTCCTCGTCGGTGCGGCTCGAGAATTCAAGAGCCGGACGCCAGGGATGATGTTGCTCATTGCCATGGCCATCACGGTCGCTTGGTCAGCGTCGATGGCCAGCAGTTTCGGATGGTTCGATCTCGATTTCTGGTGGGAGCTCGCGGCACTGGTGACCATCATGCTGCTTGGACACTGGCTCGAGATGTCAGCCATCGGCCAGGCCAGAGGGGCGCTCGACGCCCTCGCGAAACTCCTCCCCGACGAAGCGGAGCGGATCGGCGAGGACGGAACTTCGACAACGGTCGCCGCTTCGGCGCTTGTCGTCGGCGACCTCGTCCTTGTTCGGCCCGGGGCGCGTCTTCCCGCCGACGGGACCATCGTGGAGGGTTCGGCGGAACTCGACGAGTCAATGATCACCGGCGAGTCGAGACCCGTTCTGCGAACGGTCGGCGGGCGGGTCGTTGCGGGGACAGTTTCGACCGATGCAGCCCTTCGGATGAGGGTTGCGGCGATCGGTGACGACACCGCGCTTGCCGGGATCGGTCGGCTCGTGTCCGCTGCGCAGGAATCGAAATCGAAGGCACAAGCGCTCGCCGACCAGTTCGCGGGACTGCTCTTCTACGTCGCACTCGCCGCAGCGGCAATCACGTTCACCGCGTGGGCGCTCGTCGGGCGAATGGACCGTGCCGTCACCAACACCGTCACCGTTCTCGTCATCGCGTGCCCCCACGCACTTGGACTGGCGATCCCGTTGGTCGTGGCGATCTCGACGTCCATGTCGGCACGAGCCGGCATCCTCGTGAAAGATCGCCTGGCTCTCGAACGTATGCGAACCATCGGCGCTGTGCTGTTCGACAAGACCGGAACGCTGACCAAAGGCGAGCACGTCGTGACGGCCTATCGATCCGCTACCGGTGGCGGCGACGAGGCCCTGCTCCGTATCGCCGCAGCAATCGAAGCCGACAGCGAACACCCACTGGCACGGGCCATCGTCCGTGCCGGCACCGAACTCGGCGGGGTGCCGGCGGCGACAGGCTTCACCGCAAGTACCGGACGTGGTGTCGAAGCGACCGTCGATGGTCGAGCCTACGCGATCGGTGGTCCTGCGCTCCTACGCGAACGCAACGCAATTGTCCCGACATCGATCGCTGCCGACGTGGCCACGTGGAGCGAACGAGGAGCGGCCGTGCTCACCGTGCTCGAAGGCGGAGCGGTGATTGGCGCACTCGCCCTGGAGGATGGCATTCGTCCCGAAGCAGCCGAGGCAGTACGCGAACTGAACAACCTCGGCCTCCGGACCATCATGATCAGCGGCGACGCCAAGTCCGTGGCCACAGCCGTGGGTTCCGAACTCGGCATTACCGAGGTGTTCGCCGAAGTTCTTCCCGAGGACAAATCGAAGACGGTCGCCGAGCTGCAACAGCGCGGTCTCGCCGTGGCCATGGTCGGAGACGGCGTCAACGACGCACCGGCACTCGCCCAGGCCGATGTCGGCCTGGCAATCGGATCTGGCGCCGACGTTGCCATCGAATCGGCCGGAGTTATCCTGGCCCGCAACGACCCCCGAGCGGTGCTCTCCGTGATCCGCCTGTCTCGGGCCACCTACCGGAAGATGCTGCAGAACCTCGGGTGGGCAGCCGGATACAACATCATCACTCTGCCCCTCGCCGCCGGCGCGTTCTCGTGGGCTGGGCTCGACATTCCCCCAGCTGTCGGAGCTGTGCTGATGAGCCTCTCCACCATCGTCGTGGCCCTCAACGCACAGCTCCTTCGCAGGACGGCTCTCTGAGCCCCCCGCCTGGCAGGACTTCAGATCGGACAGCGCACGCCGAATCAAGAAGCCGCAGTGATGAAGTTGCGTGATCGATCCACGCGAGCCCGACGTCCGCGTAGATAGTCCGACTCGAACCAGCACACCAGCACGTCCTCGACATGACCCGTGGAGCCGATCCGCACGAGCGCGCCAACAACCGCCTGCTCGATCGGAATCATGACCGCCACGGGGATCCCGGCTGCGGTGCCGACGTGCCCCCGCCGTAGGAAGCGTCTGTTGCGCGACCGATCAGATGCCCCACAGTCCACAAGGGGTTCTTTGCGCTCTAAGTTCGAGACAAATCCAGGAACCTCGACAGCACACACGACGCCGACAAGTCAGAGCATCATGACGGAAGCAAAGTGCTCATTGCCTTGGGATTCCTCGCCATCGCTTTCGATATCCCGATCGGCCGGCCCACCCGGATCGCTAACGATTCGCTCGGCTACGTCCTAGGAGCGAAGTGCCTCGCCGTGACGCTACGACTCGGATGACGACTCCTGCGCATCCGCGTTGGTGGTCGGATGCGCAGGGTCGGAGAGTCCCACCGCGAGTTCATTCTCCGCCGGCCGCATCTTCTCGAGTTCGGACGAGGATCTCGAACACGTCGTCATGGATCCAAGACGGTTCACGGAACTCAAACGCCCAGGGCATCGAGCGGGGCGCGAGGGCGAGGAACTCTTCGATACGAGCGGTGTCTCGACGCCAGCGCGGTTGGAGTTGCACGAGGGAAGGTCTGAGCGCGACGCCGAGGCGCTCGACGCGTTCGATGTGGTTGGGCAACCACCTTGCCGCGTCCAGGAGCTTCTTTCGATGACTTCCGAACTGGCCGAGCTTGACGGCGTAGACGAAACCGGCAGGCGCCCGAGATCCCATTGGCTGGCCGTTTCGGGCGTATGCAGCCGGCAAAAGGTGCTGTTCAGCTCAACTGTGGCGAAAAGCGATGCGTAGCGCTCGAACCAGCTTCGACGGGGAACGCACGACCAACAAGTCAACCGTTCACCAACTTTGCATTCCTGGGAGCAGGTCGGTGAAGCGTTGCAGAACTCCCTGCGCAACGCTGGTGGCACGTTGCTGCTCACTCATAACTGAGTTGGCGACCACCGCGTGCTGTCCTTGCGCGTGGGTTCATCCTTCGTCGTGCCACTCGGGTTGGTAGTGCGGGGCCGCGTCGTTGTTCTTCGTCTCGGACGACT
Organism: Acidimicrobiia bacterium; assembly: GCA_031381685.1. Classification (GTDB taxonomy): domain Bacteria; phylum Actinomycetota; class Acidimicrobiia; order Acidimicrobiales; family JANYDT01; genus JANLQX01. The sequence goes on along the minus strand of JANMYF010000355.1, from coordinate 8,220 downwards.
CACCAAAGAGGTGGCCGATGTCATTCCAGACCTTTTTGGGAGGTGGCGGTTGGAAAGCCTACGAAACGGGGTACCGAAGTGGCATGCGAACAGCAACATGCTCGATCGATGAAACCCGTCGGCGGTCGCAGATCTTCGGTGAGGTGGCAAAGGCCAAGGCCGACGTCGCCCTTTCGCTTGGATTGTCCGATGAAGGGCGGATGGCGGCCGCGTCGCCCGGTCCGGGGTTCCCCGACGCACTCGATCTTCTCTGGTTTTCGATGCGGCCTCCGCCAGGCACCCGCATCGCCGATCTCGGGGCCGGTCTCGGAGGAGCGTCGGCGTGGATGCAGGCACGCGGGGCCAATGTTGTCGCTTACGAAGTCGAGCCCGAGTGTGTCGTGAGCGGCCTCATGCTGTTCCCCGACCTCGACCTCCGTTGCGCTGATGCCGCGACCGCCGATCTCCGGTCCTTCGACGCCGTCACGGCGTTCGGGCTCTTATCGCTATGTGATGACCCGAACGACGTGCTGAGGGGAATCGCTGACCGTCTGGTTCGGGAGCCACAAGACGCACGCCCCTGGATCGCCAGCGTGGACCTTGTGTCGACGACGTCTGGGGCGATCGTCACGCCCCGCAATCATTTCCTGCCGCTCGGTGCCTTCACCAACGCACTGCCACACTTCGACATCGTGATGCACCACGTCATTCCCCCTGCAGATCGCTCAACGCTGTGGCATGACGTGAGCACCGCCGTCGAGGCAGCCGTGCGCGAGACGGTCAGCGATGAAGCGCTCGAGGTCTTCGACGCCGACCGCCGTTCGCTGACCATGCTTCTCGACGAATGCAAGGTCGAACCCGCCCTCACAGTGTTCAGAGCACGGTAGGAGTGCAGAGCTAGGTAGGAGAAGCGGTGACCCCCGTTTGGCCACGCCATCGGTGTGGTATTCCCCTGCGCATGAAAATCCCGTCGAACATCCGCGTTGCGCCGAGCGGGAGGTGCTCCACATGTGCCACAGCGACCCAGCCCGAAGCCACAGCGTTGTTGGGGATGACGGTTCGAACCGCGCAGTCCAGGCGACCGGGGACAAGGTGGCCGAAGTAGTGAACGGCACGGATGGATCCCGGCCGTTCGGTTTGGCAACGGTGCCGGCCTCGTCGCCTACGGCATCTTCTGTGCCGTTTCCGCCCGCCATCAGAAGCTGGAGGACTGAGCCATGACGCTGGCCGTCCTGATCGCGACCTTTCTCGGCGTCGGAATCGCAACCCTGCTGTGGCTGCGGGTCGACTCCCGACGCCACCGCCCACTGGACACCGAGCGCGTAGAGCAGTGGTTCGTCGCCCACGCGCCGGAGCGGCTGCGCGACCTGCTCCGACACGTTGACCGGCGAGTGGCTGGCGGCTCTGCGCTGGTCGCCGTTTTCGGGGTCGTGGTCACGGCCGCTGCCATCGTCGGCTGGATCTTCAACACCATCGACCGCGACCGCGGCTTCGCCCGCTGGGACCGTTCGGCTGCCGAATGGGGGAGCCAGCACGCAACCACCTTCGCCGTCGATCTGCTGACGTGGCTAACGCAGCTCGGTGCGTCCGGGGTGCTGCTGGTGTTGATGGTCGTGATCGGCCTGATCATCAGGAAGCGCGACGGGAGCTGGACGGTCCTTGCCTATCTCCTGACCGTGGGGTTCGGCGTGATGGCGCTCAACAACCTCCTCAAGTTGCTCGTGGGTCGTGAGCGCCCGTCAGTTCTGCGGCTGACAGAACCCTCGGGTTCGTCGTTCCCCTCTGGCCACAGTGCAGCAGCAGCTGCTGCGTGGGCGGCCATCATGTTCGTGCTGCTGCGACGCCAGTCCAGGAGACGACGCATTGCCGGAGCCGTCACCGCGTTCGCGATCACGGTCGCGGTTGCCACGTCTCGCGTCTTGCTCGGCGTGCACTGGGTCACCGATGTCATCGCCGGGGTGGTGACGGGATGGACCTGGTTCAGCCTGGTGACCGTGGTATTCGGCGGCCGGCTCCTCGTGTTCGGTCTGCCAGCAGAGCGCGCCGCTGCTCAGTCCGACGCCAGCCCTCCTGTGCCCGACATCCCCATCCCTCCTCGATCGCGGTACGAGCCATCGGCGGAGTCCAGCCATGACTGATCGAGACCGCTGCCCAACCATCACGGGATCAGACAGCGCCGAGGGCTTCTCTCGTCGCCGAAGCGCCCGTCGCGGTCGTGCGGGCCATCGCTCGAGCCACGGACACCAGCGCCGGTCGGGCGATCGTCGCGGCACCATCGACTTCCATCTACCTGGTGCTCTGCGGGACAGCCGCCGACCTTGCGTCGATGGTCGAGTCGATCGGGGTGATATCGAAACGAGCAAGAGCGGATCTCCGCAACGACATTGTGCCTGCCCTTTTCGAACTGCAGGACCGCTTGCGGGCGGAGGAGGCCCACAGCGTCCAGGGTGGTGCTGCGAGTTATCGACGGCTCGGGCAAGAGCAGCCCATCCGCCACGTTGCCTCCGGACTCGACCCCTCGAGTGCGCGGGTTGCGTCGTTCAGGGCGCGACTCCCTCCGAAGCACGGGAGCCGTTCCTCGCTCGTATCAGGCGCGAGCTGACCAGCAACACGAAGACCAGCAAGACCCAGCAGGGCAGACAGGAACAGGACCGCACGGCGCAGGCGGATGGTCCGCCCGGCGCATCGATCCCACGGAAGGACAAACCATCATGAGCACCGCAATGACCGCCCCCACCCGCACGAGCGGAGGGGTGATCCGGCAGATCCGGCGTGAAGACCTGCTGCGGCTCGTGGGCGCGTACTTCGTACTCACCACCGTTTTCGTCGCAGTCGGGAAATTCCTCGAGAGGTTCCCGGGGCTGCTCGAAGCGGACCAGCGTGCCAACGAGCGCATCGCTGCGCAACGCACGCCCACCTGGGACCGTTGGTCATGGTGGGGATCGGAGATCGCAGGCACGCTGCCTAAGATCATCGCCACAGCGATCGCGACGTCCATTCTGTTCGCCGTCTACCGCCGATGGCGTGACGTGGTCCTCACGGTCGGGTCGCTCGGTCTGGAGGCCGCCGTGTTCCTGACCACCACGCTCATGGTGAAGCGTCCGCGCCCGGAGGGTTTGGGCATGGAGAGTTCGCCGGTCGACAGCAGTTTCCCGTCAGGACACACTGCAGCAGCAGCCGCGTACACGGCCTTCGCCGTCGTCGCCTTCTGGCACTCCCGCCGTTCCATCGTGCGGGCGATCGCCGTGGCTCTCGCGGCGGCGGCTCCCATGATCGTCGGCTTCTCCCGGTTCTACCGTGGGATGCACCACCTGACCGACGTCGGCGCAGGTGCGGTGCTCGGACTGCTCTCCGTCGCCGCGGTCGCCTGGATCATTGCCTCCCATCACGAAGCTGACGGGCCAGGATCGGATCAGGAAACCGTCGCATTCCCCGAGTCGGCCCGTACCCATCTGGGCGTCGGATGAGCGCCATGAAGGACGAGTCGGCACCTAAAGCCGTGGTCATGCCAACTCGAAGAGCGGTCGTCGCAGGACGGTCAAGACTTTGCGGAGAAGGTCGAGCGATTCGAAGCCGATTTCCAGATGCGACCGACCACCGAAGATGATCACGGGGAGGGACAGGCGGCGAGCGAAGGTGTGGGCACCATCGTCGCAGCAGGCGGCGACGGCACCGTGCGGGCCGTGATCGAATCAGTTGCCGGAGCTCGTCGACCTCCCGCAGGGCGCGACGAATCCCTACACGGTGTCGATCGACGGCCTTACCGCGGTGGCCGCCGCCGGACTATCCGTTCCCGCACCCGACCGCGCGAGATGGTGGACACTGACGAGTGGAACTGGATCGTCGAGCGAGCAATGGAGCCGCCTGCGCACCTGGTGATCGCGACCTCGTTACCGGTGTCTGCGCCAGGAGGCCTACACGGTCTCCAACAGCGGAACGAGGCGATCGCTGACGGCGTCCGGGGTGGGCTCGTTGCACGACTCGGCGAGCGACTCCGCCTTGCGGCTCGACCTCGAACACTGGGCGGCGTTCGACCGGTCCTTCCGGAAGGTGGAACATCTCATCGTCGACGTCGCTTCGGCCGAGCGCGGCGTCGATGCGCCGGCGACGCTCATGATCTGCTCGGGTGACATCCACCTGTCATGCGTGGTCGGGGTCGAGCTTCTGCAGACTGGCTGTGCCAACGTGCGTCAGGCCACCTGCTCCCCTCTCCGCAACGATCTCAGGCGGCGCGATCAACTTCTGATGAAGTTCGCCATAACCCGGGGAGGGCTGGCTGGGTGACCGCCTGCTGCGCCACGGTCGGCGGGACGCGAGCCTGCTGAGTTGGCAGCTCGCCGAAACGATCGTCTTCGAGAACAACGTCGGGCGGCTCACGTTCGACGGCGAGGAGCGGACAATCGAGATCGACGTGGCCCGGATCGCCGACGACGGATCGTTCAGACTCCGGAACGTGGTGACGGTGCGAGACACCTCAATACGCCAGGGCGGATAGGTGCCGCTGGAAGGTCGTGTCAGACCGCATGGGACCAACGTCCACTCGGTGTCCGTCACCGGACGGCAGTCGTATCTTCACGACTCAATCCTCCGAGGTCCTGATCAACTGATCGCCTGACCTCGGAGGACGTGAACAGGCGTCAGGCCGTCTTGCGGAAAGAATCGAGTGCTGCCCTCGCCGAGCGCACGTGCTGGAGCTGGCGCTCGAGAACCGGGCGGAACTCGGGACTTATGGCGTTGGAAATCGCTTCCTCGTACTGCTCGATGGCGTAGTCCTCGCCTGTGGCTGCTGCGTTGAGTATCGCTTCGGCAGAGTCTCCGGTGAAGGCGTCCTTCACGGCCATCCATCCACGGTGCACGGCTCCTGCGACCGTCGATTTCTCGTCGAGGTCGTCGCCGTACCTCGAGGCGATCACGTCGAGCTCTTGGTACATCCCCGCTCGCTGCGACGCTGCGTCCTGCAGCATGCGGAGCAGTTCGGGGGCCTCGTTCGACAGCTTTTCGGCGGCCTTCTCGTATCCGAGCCGACCGTTCTCCAGCGTTTCCATGAGGTGTTTCGTGACTGAACGATCTGTGGACATCAGGGTCTCCTTGGAAAAGGTTTGGGGGGATGAGCGGGTGAAGGCCGAGTCGGCGATGCACCCGCCGACACGGCACCAACGGCGTGTTCGCGCTGGTGCCGTGTCAATACCCGACACCCGGACGGACAAACGTCCATTTCAGTCCGTCGGTTGTCATCGATGCAGTACCAGAGCCGGCCCCCAGCGGTGACTTCGCACTGCCACTGCTCCATCGTCTGGCCCGACACCTCGCGAGTGCCGAGATTGCCACGAAGGGATGCTGACGCTCAGTGCGAGTGCGGGATCTTCGGTCAGCTTTTCCCACGCCACCCTCGCGTTCGCAGGAGCAGCAGAGCAGTCCCGTCCCACCCGTCAACCGCCGCGCTCGTCCTTTACCGGAAGTCCCACCCCGCCGCAGCGGGTGGCGGAGCGACGCGTCCTCGTCGCTTTGGCACCGCTCAGACCTTCGCCGGGACGCGGACCGCTCCCCCATCGACCACGGTGACCGACCGACGGAGGCGTTTCGCCAACGCCGGCAGGGCGTGCACCTCCGCGGTGGCCTGCCATTCCCGCACGACCTGTACGAGTCGCTCGTAGGTGTCCATCCGGGGCGTCACGGGTCTTCACCTGACGGGTCGAGGAAGACTCCGATCCAGCTCGAGAAGGTCCCCTCGCAGAGGTCGGCGGTTTGAAGAACCGTGTGGGCTTCGCTCAGAACCGAGATCTGCGTCAGTGGACCGTGCTCAGCGCAATTGATACGGTGAGCGAACCTTCGAGAGGACGGATTCTCATGAAAGTACTCAGCATGCGAAGTGTTGTCATCGTAAGTGCACTTACGTTAGCGACCGCGACGGCAACTGTGGCAGTTGCTCAGGTGACGTCGACAACGGACGTCATCTCTGCTTGTGTGCATCGCAACGGTTCGATCAGAATCGTGGTCGACGACGAGCCGTGCGGCCGAAACGAGCAACCCGTCAGCTGGAACAAGCAGGGGCTGCCCGGGGCAGTCGGTCCCGTCGGCCCGTCTGGTCCAGTTGGTCCCGCTGGTGCGTCTGGCCCTGCGGGACCAGCGGGTGACCAGGGCCCCGCCGGCCCCAAGGGGGAGCCGGGCATAGGAGGCCCGACGGTGATCGGCGGCGGATCGCAAGGCGAGGTTACGACCGGCGCTCCGTGGTACCTCGCCCTCTACTCGCCGCGGGCCGACACGACGGAATCCAAAGTCACGCAAGTGATGCCGGTCGGCGGAACGATTTCGCGCCTCTACGCTGACTCCGAGAAGGATCCTTCGTGCTTCCATCCGGGTGGAGTCAACTGCCAGGTCCTCAACTGGCATCTCACCTTGATCAAGAACGGCGCGCCGACCGCACTGACATGCACGATCGGCGGTTCGAACTTCATCTCGGGCACGCCGCGAACCCCGTGCTCCAACACGGTAGCGACGGTACCCGTCGCAGCGGGCGATCGGGTCTCGATCCAAGTCGTCGGGGAGGTGTTCGGTCCGTCGCCGTCGGCGATCCACTGGACGGCGGCATTTACGCCGAACTGACGCTGCTTGGCGGTTGGCCGGTCGGGACGCTCGCAGCTTGGGCGTGGCTGTGGCGGACACCGCAGTCGACGCAGTTTTTACAAGACGGTTCGACGTTGATGGCGTGGGTCTGACTCCACGCGCTCGCGGAGGTCTGTGGGCCGACCGACACCGGCGGAGATGCGTCAGATCGCCGATCGGCACGGGCTTAGCGGTCCGAAGTCGTTGCAGCAGTTGCGGTGGCGGGTTGTGGCTGAACCGTCGACGTTGCCGGCGGCCCGGTCGGCGAGGGCGAAGACCGCGGGCATCGACCGGTCACGGTTGTTAACGGTCGTCGCGAAGTTCGAGCCGACCCGTCGGCGGTAGTCCGATTCTGTAGGCGGCAGTTCTGGCGGGACTGACCCAGGAAACAGAAGAAGGCCAGGTCGAGCACATGCTTTGCTCTGACCATTTCTTTGGTCGGGCTGGCGGGACTCGAACCCACGACCACTTGACCCCCAGTCGATTTTGGGCCATGCCGGGCCGTGTCGCCGTGTGCCGTCTCGCCCGAGTTTGTTGGGTTTGCCGGTCCATCCTGCGCGCCTCGGTCCGCCCGGTTGCGCGGTCTATGCAGGCATCTGGCGGGCACGATCATATGCTCACCTAGCAGCACGCTTGGAGTTGCTTCCCGAGAAGAACGGGCACCCCGACGGTCTTCGTCGTCGAAGACAGCAACGGCATTCTGCTCGTGGGTCGTGTGATTTACCTGGGGTTGGCTGCCTGGTCGGTCCACGCTCTTGGGTCGGCCGATTCGACGTCCGGTGACACGACGTCACCGGGCCGTGCCCGGCCATTGGGAAGGTGACCTGATCATCGGCAAAGACAGCGGCTCAGCGATAGGAACCTTGGTTGAACGCTCGACACGGTTCGTGTCGCTGTTGCATCTCCCGGGTCGTCGCGGGCCAGTCGAGATACGCGACGCGATGATCACGGCCATCGGAACTCTTCCGGACTCGCTGAAACGAAGTGTCACGTTGGACCGCGGCCAAGAAATGAGCCGCATCACGAGTTCACAATCGCGACTGGCGTCGAGGTGTTCTTCTGTGACCCGCGCTCGCCATGGCAACGCGGCTCGAACGAGAACACCAACGGACTCCTCCGCCAATACTTCCCGAAGGGCACGAACCTTTCCGTTCATTCAGCCGCAGCACTCCAAGCCGCTGCCGACAGCCTGAACGGCCGACCACGCGAAACCCTAGGCTGGTCAACACCGGCAGAAGCCCTCACCCGATTTCTTGCAACGACCGCTTGAACACAAGGGGTTATGCGTACACATATGTGCACTTACGACTTCGACGGACGACCTGACTACCCGCGCTGGCACCGGTTGCCGACGCCGTTCTCGCCTACGTGGCGAAGGGCCGAAGACTTCTGCCCGCGCGGGTAGTCGACCGCCCATAGCCGTTGACCGGCCTCGGGTCCGAAGAAACACGGTTGCGCCGAATGACCAACAACGTCAAGCAGGCCGGGACCAGGTTTTTTGTGAAACGTGACGAGCGCCAGACCTTGCTCTCTGCCTCGGATTACCTACTTGGGGACCGGGAGGATCGGTGGTGGGGACATCTGGACAATTCCAGCCCGTAACAACGATGCCCCCGGGGAGAGTGTCGGCACAGGCCT
>JANMYF010000323.1:0-1611 GCA_031381685.1 Acidimicrobiia bacterium | reverse complement strand
GTCTTCGATGATGAAGGGGGCGTAGAGACCCTTGTCGAGTTCGAGGCCCATGTGTGGGTGAAACCAGTAGGTGCCGGCATCGGGTGCGGTGAATCGGTACGTGAACGTACGACCCGGTTCGACGGCCGCCTGCGTGAGGCCTGGTACGCCGTCCATGTCGTTCCGTAAAGCGATCCCGTGCCAGTGCAGCGTGTTCGCTGATGGGAGCTTGTTGACCAATGTTGCTTCGATCAGATCACCGACCTTCGCCCGGATTCCGCCAGAACCCGGCCGCTCCCCGAACGACCACGTGGCCACCTCGCGACCCCCCACAACGGTCGTGATCGCCGACGCGGTCACCGTGGCTTTGACGAGGCCGGCACCCGCCCTGCGCCGCTTTGCTTCGCGAGCAGCGACCGTCGGGTCGTTCGGTCCGACAGGTCTCGGTGATGGGGCCGCGGTTGTTGACACCGCACCAGCGAACGCAGCAGGGGCAAGCACTCCGGAAACTGCGATGACTCCTGCGCCGGCAAGCAGCTCACGACGCGACCATCGACGATCAGTCCCGTCCGAACCTTCGCTGGTTGGATCGAACGCCATTACCGAGAACTCCAATCGTTGCTGGTCCGGGCTTCTTCGTTGTCGCGGTCCGAGTCCCGTACACCGGTTGGTTCTTCATGGTGGCGATGTGTGCCATGTCCGCCATGCCCGCCGTGCATGCCGCATCCGCCACCGCTTCGGTGCATCGCGAACATGGCGACGACGAAACCGATCCAGATCCAGTTGCCTGCAAGAAAGTTCAGCATTGCGACTCCTTTTCGTTCTGCGACCATCATGAATCGCCCTTGCGATCGGTCCATCCGCCCGGTGTACTGATTTGTTCTTCGGTTAGATACGGAGCCGCGCGAAGCACGATCGGGGTTCAGCGAGGACGGCGCGACGACCGAGCGGAACGGCGCGACCCATGACTCATCCCGGCAGTTTCCAGGTGACCTCGACGGGTTCGGAGAACCCCGATAGCGACAACTTGGCGAGTCCCTTCGGGGTGCCGACGGAGCGAAAACGAAGTTCGCCTTCGCGGTGATGGCCGCCCGGTCCGGCACCCTTCCAGGTAGGGGCCGGCCAGGAAGTCCCGGCGACTTCGAGAGTGGCGGCGGTGAGATCCATTGCCAATTCGCTTGCGTGGGTGTCGAGCGTGACCGCGAATACGGCTTGTTGGTTGTCGAACTGACGCGGTGTGATCGTGACCGTGATGTTGGCGGCCTTGACGGTGCGCGTTTCGAGTCCTGGCTTGGGTCCGGCGCTGCTGGGCGTGGTCGCATCCTTTCCTCCTGCGCTGCACGAGGAAAGGGCAGTCCCGACGAGCAACACGACGCTCGCCAAAGCAACGCGCATCACACGGCGGCGCACGCTTCGGTCTCCCTGTGTTCGAACTCCGTGGTCGCGGATGCCGTGGTGGAGGTGTCGTCGGCGGAGCGCTCGTGTCGTGTTGGGGTGTGGCGGAGTCGACGGGCAGCGAGGATGACCCCGACGGTGTTCACGCCGATGCCGACAATAATGAAGGGCACTCGGTAGTCGGTCAGGAATGCTGCGGCACCGGTGGCACCGATAAACGGCGCAAGGTCGGCGATG
>JANMYF010000318.1:0-19264 GCA_031381685.1 Acidimicrobiia bacterium | reverse complement strand
GCGCTTCTCCCGTCGTTCGATGATGGCTGCACCGTGGTGCGGATAGACGACCTTGTCGCCGACGTCAAACGTCGTCATGGAGCGGCTCCTGATTGGGGACCACTTGTGCCGCGAACAGCGAGAACACAAGAACTAGCGGCTTGCCAGTCTACCGGAACGGCGCGAGTTACCGAGACGTTGTCGCGCGCGTGCCACCGGGCGACCCGGCCGGCACTGATTTGTGGCTGTCGTCACATCATCGAACGGGGCTCCGAAGTAGCCTGTCACGCGTGGTCCATCCCGACGCTCTCCGATCGAACGAATTCTTCGCCGGTTTTGACGAAGAAGCGCTGTCCACTCTGAGTTCGGCAGCACGAAAGACCACCCATCACCGGGGTGACTACGTGTTCAAGGAGACTGATCCGGCAAACGAGCTCTTTCTCGTCCTCTCGGGCCGCATTGCGATCGCCAACACCTCGTCCGATGGGCGAGAGTCGGTCCTTGCGCTGATGGGGCCGGGCGACCTGTTCGGCGAGATGGCCCTGTTCGATGACACGGGTCGGTCGGCCGGGGCCCGCGCCCTCGAGACCTCCGACGTCGTCTCGGTCCCGTTCAGCGTCCTGCGCGCCTACCTCGAAGGCGATACCAAAGCGCTCTGGAGCGTGCTCGGGCTCCTCGTCCGACGCCTCCGCGCCGCCGATGAAGCACTGGCCGACTCGGTGTTCCTGGACGTGACCGGCCGCACGGCCAAGCGACTGCTCGAGATCGCCGGGGAAAACGACGAGTTCACCCTCCCGATCACGCAGGAAGAGCTCGCCGGGATGATCGGCGCGTCACGGGAGCGTGTGAACAAGGCGATCGCCGCGTTCGTCCGGCTTGGTTGGCTCGACCAGCGCGAGCGCACCTACCGGATCGTGGATCGCCGCAAGCTGACGATGCGCTCCACCTGAGCGGCGCAGGAAAGCTCAGCCGAGGCTCGACGCTTCGAGAATTCGGGCGAGACCGTCGCGGATCTTTCGGGCACGAACCTCACCGACACCGTCGACCTGGGTCAGACCGGCGACGCTCGCCTGCACGAGCTTCGGAAGACCACCGAAGTGCTCGGCCACTTCGGCGATCACCGTGTCGTTGAGGCGCGGGATGCGGGCCAGCACCCGGTAGCCCTTCGGCACGAGCACGCCTCGGGAACCGGCCGGCGAGCGCTCCCCGTGCCAGATGACGTCGATGACCTCGTCGAGGTCGAGCAGATTCTCCGTCGACAGCCCGGCCAGCCGGTCGATGCCCGGTAGGCGATAGTCCTTGGCCAGAAACTCGCGTTCGCGATCCACCCCGGCAAGGAGTTCGCCGAGCTGCAGCTCCACGAGACGGCCGTCGTCACCGAGTTCGATCGTGAAGCCTCGCGTCTCTTCGCCGAGACGGCGGACCATCTCGACGCGCTGCAGGGCAACAGCCAGCTCGCGTTTGGTGACGTGTCCGTCGAGTTCATGATTAGTAAGTGTACTTAGCACAGCGTCGAGGCGGTTCCGATACCGCTCGAGCGTGGCGAGCGCCTGCGAGGATCGGTCGAGCACGTCGCTGATCGGTTCGATCTGGTGACGTTGATCGGCGCGGTAGACGGTGATGACAGACATCTCCTCGGAAGCGGCAACGACCGGGATGTCGACCGAGCGGGCGACACGTTCGGCGGTGCGGTGCCGGGTTCCGGTTTCCACCGTGGGCGTTCGGGGGTCGGGCACCAGATGCACGTTGGCACGGGCGATACGGGACGCATCCGACGACAGGATGATGGCCCCGTCCATCTTGGCGAGTTCGGAAAGTCGTTGCGGCGAGTACTCCGCGTCGAGTAGGAAACCGCCCGAACAGATCGCCAGAACGTCCGGTCCGTCGCCGACCACGACGAGGGCGCCGGTCTTTGCCCGAAGGATGCGATCAAGGCCTTCGCGGAGCGGTCGGCCCGGAGCCACGAGGCGGACGGCTCCCTGCAACAGCGGAGACGAGAGGAGAGGCATCAGGCCGACGAGGCTAGTGGTCGGTCGCCGAATTCCTCACGACGCCTCGTCGGCGCCCGACCCGCCCACACTCCGTCAGAACGATTCGTGTTCGGCGGCGTCGGCCAGTTCGTCGTAGCCATCGCTCGGCTTCGAACCTCGACCACCGCTCCGGCCCCAGGGGGCGGAGTACCACGATTCGTCGGCTCCGCCTCCAGGTCCTGGACCTCCGCGTGTGCCGTTCGACGACCGGCTCTTCCGGGGAACGACCGGAATGCTAAGTACGCGTAGGGCTGAGGCGACGTCGCCGACTCGATGCAGCCGGAGTCCGGCCGGAGATTCGTGCATCGACGTGGGCACGACCGCCGCGGTGAATCCCAGTCGGGCGGCTTCCTGAAGACGCCGCTGGATATGCGCCACCGACCGGATCTCGCCACCGAGCCCGATCTCGCCGACAGCGATCGTCGTGCCCTCGATTGGCGTGCCCGCGCTGGCGGAGGCGATCGCCAGGGCGACCGCCAAGTCCGCCGCCGGTTCGGTGAGGCGGACACCGCCTGCCGCCGAGGCGAAGACGTCGCAGGAGCCGAGACGGATGCCGGCATGCTGGTCGAGAACGGCGAGAAGGAGTGCGAGCCGCCCGCCGTCGACTCCCTGGGCGCTGCGTCGCGGCATGGCCAACGGCGAATCGGTCACCAGCGCCTGGGTCTCGACCAGCAACGGGCGGGCGCCCTCCATGGCACACGTGACCACCGAGCCGGCGACCCCGGCGCGTCGGTCGCCCAGGAAACGGGTGCTCGGATCGGCGACGCCGACGAGTCCCTCCTCCACCATCTCGAACAGACCGAGCTCCCCTGTTGCCCCGAAGCGGTGCTTGACCGCTCGGAGGAGTCGAAGGGCATGATGGCGGTCACCCTCGAACGACAGCACGGTGTCGACGATGTGCTCGAGCACCCGGGGGCCGGCGAGCGACCCTTCCTTGGTGACGTGCCCGACGAGGATCACGGCGACCCCTCGTTCCTTCGCGACCCGCACGAGCTGGTGGGCACATTCACGGACCTGGGCGACACTCCCCGGCGCCGAACTCAGCTGCGGATCGACCATGGTCTGGATGGAGTCGACCACGAGCACGGCCGGGCGGACGTCGGCAAGGTGACCGAGCACCTCGGGCAACATCGTGGTCGAGGCAAGCCAGAGTTCGCGGGGCAGCGAACCCAGGCGTTCCGCTCGGAGGCGCACCTGTTGGAGCGATTCCTCGCCGGACACGAGGAGCGTCCGTGTGCCGTTCGTGGCCATCGAGGCCAGGAGCTGAAGGAGAAGCGTCGATTTCCCGATCCCCGGTTCGCCGCCCAGCACCGTGACCGACCCCGGCACGAGTCCGCCGCCGAGCACCCGATCGACCTCCGTGTTGCCGGTCGGCCGGGCGGTCCATTCATGGAGGCTCACCTCGCCGATGGGTTTGGCCGCCTCGGCGGGGCTCACGGCCCGACTTCCGGCAGTCATCGACGGGGGCGTGTCGAGTTCTTCGATCAACGTGTTCCAGGCGCCGCACGACGTGCAGCGGCCAGCCCACTTCGGCGCCTCCCCACCGCATTCGGAGCACCGGAACACCGTCCGCCCGCGAAACACCTTCGCCCCGGCCTTGGTCATGTGCTCTCCGGTACTCGCATGACGTCAGGGTACGGGAGGGGTAGGACAACGCGCCCACGACCCGTTGCGAGCGGCATCATCATCGGTCGGCCGCGGGGACGTCAGTGGTGGGACGAACCCCCGAGCGCCGCTTCGTCGCACGTTGATAACTCGGATCGCCCTCCGGCGGCCAGTACGACTGCAACGTGAGCGCGGCACCGTCCACCTCGAAGGCTCCGGGTTCGGCGGCGACCACGCCGACCTGCCCGGCACACGGCACACCGTCGACCTTGATCAGACTGGGCGGGACGGCATCGCCGGGAAGTCGGGGTTGACGGACGGTCACCCGCTGCCACTCACGCGTGGTCGTGACCTCGGCCTGATGGATCACCTCGCTGCACGGTTCCCGGTAGGTGATCTGCACCCGGACGGGGACACCGGCGGAGCGCACCAGCACACTCGCCGTGACCACTACCGGCTGCGACGACGGGTCGACCGGTGTGTCCTGACGGATGCCGACCCCGGCGCTCGAAGAGACCACACGGAGGAACTGGCCGCCGTCGACGGCGGCCGATCGATCCGCGGCCGCCGGTGCCCCATCATCGATCGTCCACGACTCACTGCCATTGCCGAGCTCGAACGAGGGGTTGATGAGCCCGGCGTCGAGATAGCTCGCTTCGTCCAGATCGACCGTCCCCTTCGTCGACCGGACGACGACGCGCATCGTGCACCGCTCACCGTTGACCGGCTGCACCGTGGCCGAGACCTGCATCCAGGACGCGCCGGCGACGAACCGCGTCGATGCGACCTCCTCGTCACTCGCACAAGCCGTCTGTGCAGTGATCGATCCGCTCGCCGTGGCCGCCGGCTCCGCCGACCGCAGCCACACCGAGAAGCGGTAGGCGCGCCCGCGAACAGGTGTGAGCAGCACCTCCTGTCCGATCAAGCCGTCGGTGAGCCGTCCGACCCGACGGAGATCATGGGCCTCGACCGTGTCAACCACGCGGAAGACCGTCTCGGGAGCGGCACCGCCGACGGGTCGGACGTTCCAGGTGCCGAGCGTCGTCGGCTGCTCGAACGAGGGATCCTGGAGCAGCTGCTGCGGCGCGTCGGCGACCCTCGGGACGGCTTCGGGATTGAGAAGGAAGCCGATCGCCATCGCTCCGACGACACCGCCGATCCCGATCGCGGTGAAGAGGCGTCGACGAGGGGCCATCACGACCGCCCCAGCGGTCGAGCTGTTCCAGGGGCCGACACCGACTCGACCGTCAACGCGTCATCGTCGGCATCGGGGTCTCCTCCGCCCGAGCGGTTCGACCGGAGTTGGAGTGCGAGGAACGCCACCAACGCGAGGGCCGCGGCCGCGGTCCCGGCAATCGTCGCCCAGGAGGTTCTGCTTGCCGAAAGAACCACCGGCGTCGCCACGCCGGACGGAAGCGCCCATGACCTCTCCGCAGTCAGAAGACGAGCGTCGACACGGAGCGCAAACACCGAATCGAGGGACTCCCCGCCGGCTTGACGGACCACCTCGGCCTCACTCACCCCGAACGCACCGTTGCCGGTCACCGACGCGAGCTGTTCGTCACCGAAGGACGAGAGACCGCTCCGGAAATCGCCTGGCCCGGAGAGCGAGACCGTGGTCGACCAGGGCGAACGGTGTCGGGTGATCCGAAGATCGGCCAAGGGACCGCTCGGTCCGGAGAGCTGCCGCAGGAGCGCGTTGGCCTGGGTGACCGACGTGAAACGGTGGAAGAGGGAGAAACGCGCCGAACCATCCGCGTTGCGCACGAGGCCCGGCCCTTCCCACCCCGCCTCCCGGAAGTCGTCGATCCGCACACGGCTCGCCGCTCCCTCCGTCGACGCTGCAGAGCCGGACTCCGCCGAAGGTGACGGCGGGAAGACCGCAGCGGCGACGTTGCGGTCAAGGTCCGCCCTCACGGCGATCCGCCCAGCGCCGAACTCGTCGGATTCGACTCGGACGGTCATGTCGACGCGACACGAGCTCAGGCAAACCGCTATGGCGCCGAACACCACGAGCCTCGCCACGGCCGGAAGACGTCGATGCGCCCGCCGGGCCGAGCCGATGAGCGAAGGCCGACCGCGCCACAGCACTGGTCCACAACGGCGACGCACGACGGCCACGGTAGCTGGCCCGGGATCACGCGAAGGTCCGAGGACCCGTTCCCGCGCAACACGAAGGGAGTGGAGGGGTGGCACCGATGGGGCCCCCACCCCGAGGAACGGAGACCCGGTTCGACGAAGGAGAACAACGGGCGAGTACCGCAGCGGGTGGGGAGGATCGGTGACAGGACCCCGCAACGGTCACGCAGGATCGATTGGAGCGGTCACCCAGGACTCGTCCCGCGCGGCGGCAGAAAGCGGAAGGGCCCGCCGAAGCGGGCCCTTCTCACGGAACTTCCGGACGACAACGCGTCAGTCGGACGGGGTGGCTACGGGTTCGTCGGCGCCCGCCGCCGTCACGTCGTCGGGAATGATGGTGTCGCTCGCCGTGAACACGATGCCCCCGTCGATGGCGTCGACGATGATCGACTGGCCGGTGTGGAACTCCTTCTCCAGGAGCTTCTCCGACAGCGGGTCTTCGACCAACCGCTGGATCGCCCGTCGAAGCGGACGGGCACCGAGGGTCGGGTCGTACCCCTGGCGGGCCAGTTCCAGCTTGGCATCGCCGGTGATCTCGATCGTGATCCCCTGGACCGTCAGCTGCTCGGCCAGGCGGCGGACCATGAAGTCGACCATCTGGACGACTTCGCTCATGGCGAGCTCGTGGAACACGATCGTGTCGTCGATACGGTTAAGGAACTCGGGACGGAAATGAGCCTTGAGCGCATCCATCACCTTGTCCTTCATCCGCTCGTAGGACACCGCTTCGCTGGTCTTCGAGAAGCCGAGCGTGGCCTTTCGCAACTCGGCGGTGCCGAGGTTCGAGGTCATGATGATCACGGTGTTCTTGAAGTCGACCGCACGTCCTTGGGAGTCGGTGAGGCGACCGTCTTCGAGGATCTGCAGCAGCGTGTTGAACACGTCCGGGTGGGCTTTCTCGACCTCGTCGAAGAGCACGACGGAGAACGGGCGGCGGCGCACCGCTTTGGTGAGCTGGCCGCCTTCGTCGTAGCCCACGTACCCCGGGGGCGAACCCACGAGACGGCTGACCGTGTGCTTCTCCTGGTACTCGCTCATGTCGAGACGGATCAGCGCCTGCTCGTCACCGAACAGGAATTGGGCGAGCGTCTTCGCCAGCTCCGTCTTGCCGACGCCGGTGGGGCCCAAGAAGATGAACGAACCGCTCGGACGGCGGGGGTCCTTGATCCCGGCACGGGTGCGCCGGATCGCCCGCGACACGGCCTTGATCGCATCTTCCTGGCCGATCACTCGCTTGTGGAGTTCGTCTTCCATGCGGAGGAGCTTTTCGGTCTCGGCTTCGGTGAGTTTCGAGACCGGGATGCCGGTCCACATGGCGAGCACGTCGGCGATCGCTTCCTCGTCGACCTCGTCGAAGAGATCGACGCCGGCGGCCTTCCACTCCGCTTCCTTGGCGGTCTTCTGCTCGAGAAGGTCCTTCTCCTGGTCCCGGAGCTTGGCCGCCGCCTCGAACTGCTGGTTCTCGATCGCCGCTTCCTTGTCCTTGCGGACCTTCGCGACTTCGTTCTCCAGCTCGCGGTAGTCGGGAGGCGTCTGCATGCGCTTGATGCGCAGCCGTGCGCCGGCCTCGTCGATCAGGTCGATGGCCTTGTCGGGGAGTTGGCGATCGGCGATGTAGCGGTCGGCCATGTTCGCCGCGGCGACCAGCGCCTGGTCGGTGATGGTGACACGGTGGTGCGTCTCATAGCGATCGCGCAGACCCTTGAGGATCTCCACGGTGTGGGCCACTGACGGCTGTTCGACCTTGATCGGCTGGAAACGACGCTCGAGGGCGGCGTCCTTTTCGAGGTGCTTGCGGTACTCCTCGGTGGTGGTTGCCCCGATCGTCTGGAGTTCGCCACGAGCGAGCATCGGCTTGAGGATGCTTGCGGCGTCGATTGCGCCTTCCGCCGCGCCGGCGCCGACGAGGGTATGGATCTCGTCGATGAACAAGATGATGTCGCCGCGGGTCTTGATCTCCTTGAGCACCTTCTTGAGGCGTTCTTCGAAGTCACCGCGGTAGCGGCTGCCGGCGACGAGGGCGCCGAGGTCGAGCGTGTAGACCTGCTTGTCCTTGATGGTGTCGGGCACATCGTTGGCGACGATCCGCTGCGACAGTCCCTCGACGATCGCGGTCTTGCCGACGCCGGGCTCCCCGATGAGGACCGGGTTGTTCTTGGTTCGACGCGAGAGCACCTGCATGATGCGCTCGATCTCCTTCTCACGGCCGATCACCGGGTCGAGCTTCTTCTCGCGGGCCAGCGCGGTCAGGTTGCGGCCGAACTGGTCGAGCACGAGCGAACCCTGGGGAGCATCGGCTGCTCCGGTTGACGCGCCGACGCCCGGAGCGGTGGGCTGGCCGCCCTTGGCGGTGTCACCGGCCTGGCCGGAGCCCTGATACCCGGAGAGCTGCTGGATGACCTGCTGGCGGACGCGGGAGAGGTCGGCGCCGAGCTTGACGAGGACCTGCGCCGCAACACCCTCGCCTTCGCGGATCAGCCCGAGGAGGATGTGCTCGGTCCCGATGTAGTTGTGGCCGAGCTGGAGCGCTTCTCGGAGCGAGAGCTCGAGGACCTTCTTGGCACGCGGAGTGAACGGGATGTGGCCGGACGGCGAGTTCCCGCCATGCCCGATGATCTCCTCGACTTGCGCTCGCACGGCTTCGAGCGAGATCCCGAGGGACTCGAGCGATTTGGCGGCGACGCCCTCACCTTCGTGAATGAGACCGAGGAGGATGTGCTCGGTCCCGATGTAGTTGTGGTTGAGAAGGCGCGCTTCTTCTTGCGCCAAGACGACCACTCGACGGGCCCGATCAGTGAAACGTTCGAACAACGGAGCCTCCTCGAGACCGTTGGGGGATACTGCAAGTGTACTGGCGGGTCGCTCTCTACAGACCGAACCGTTGTTCACTCTTTGCTTACACTGTCTCTAACGCCGCAGAAGGCCACAACGTTCCAACGTTGCCATCTTCTCCGAGCTGACCTTCGTCACATCGGCCGGTCAGCGTCCGACTTGAGATGCCGGAAGACCTATTTGCGCCAGCTGGGAACCTGTTCTCGCCTCGGACAGCGTGACCGACGCAACTCTGGGCGCTTCTCCTGACCTGCGCAGTAGCCCCGAAGGTGCCGTAGCCTGGCCCGGTGAGCAAATCTGCGCTCCCGCTCGATCTCCCCTTTCTCGAGGACGATCTCCGTCGGGTCGAAGACGAACTGCGTTCGTCCGTGGTGACCGAGGACCCGTTCCTCACCGAAGTGGCGCGCAACTTGATCGTCGCGGGCGGCAAGCGACTGCGGCCGGTGATGTCCCTGGCCGCCGCGTACGCCGGCCCGGGGCATGTCGTCGCCGACGTGGTCCGCGGTGCCGTGGCAGTGGAACTCGTCCATCTCGGCTCCCTCTACCACGACGACGTGATGGATGAGGCAGCCACCCGCCGAGGTCAGCCAACGGCGAACGCCCGGTTCGGCAACTTCGCGGCCATCGTGGCCGGAGATTTCTGCCTGGCGGTGTCGGCCCAGATCGCGGCCTCCCTCGGAGTCGAGGTCTCGGGCCTGCTCGGCTTCACGATTGGTGAGCTGTGCAAGGGTCAGGTGGCCGAGCTGCAGTCCCTGTTCCGCCTGGATCGGTCAGAAGAGGCCTACTTCCGGTCCATCGACGGCAAGACGGCGTCGCTGATGGCGGCAGCATCGCGGGTCGGCGCGATCACCAGCGGGATGACCAGGAACGAGATCGAGGCGCTGACGGTCTTCGGGCAGCGCATCGGGATGGTGTTCCAGATCGTCGACGACATCTTGGACATCGTGGCCACCGATGAACAGCTGGGAAAGCCGGCCGGGAACGACCTGGTCGAAGGCGTGTACACGCTTCCCGTCCTCCGGGCACTGCGGAATCCCGCGGTGGGGGACGAACTCCGTTCCATGCTCGGTGGACCCGTCGAACGAACCGCCGTCGACCACCTTCGCAAGCTCGTGCGGGCTTCCGACGGTGTCGAGCAGGCGGTGTCGGTGGCCCGGGGCTTCGCCGACGAGGCCGGGGCGGCACTCGACGCGTTGCCTGCGTCGACGGCCAGGACCCAGCTGGCGGGCTTCGGGCACTCGTTGCTCGATCGCCTCCCCGCCTAGCTCGACGGGGACTCCGCTCTGGGTCGCGACACCCGAGGATCGGATGCATTCCGGCCTCGATCGGGGATGTCTGGATCCGTCAGAGCGCTCGTATCCGTCAGCGCTTCTTGGTCGTCTTCTTCTTGCTCACCGGTTTCACCGTGGTGGGAGTGCCGACGTCGGCACCTCCCGTCACCGTCACGACCGGGCTCGCACCGACGGCCACCGCGACGGCGACCACGGTGGTGTTCGGGTTGGTCTTCACCGTGGTGGTCCTCGGCTTGGCGGACTTCTTCGTGGTGGTGGTAGTGACCTCGAGGACCGTCGACTCCGGCGCAGCCGCGGGCGTGAGGGCACCGGCCGGTAGCGCACCGACGGCGGCAACCGGCCCGCCCGCATCACCGGTCAACGCTTGGCCGGGGGCAGTGTCGGGGGCGACAACACTGCCGTCCGTAACGGGCGCGGCGCCTCCCTCGACCAACATCGACGTGAAGAAGTAGGACGACTTGAGCGAGAACGAGCGCATGAAATCGGCACCGGAGACGGACACCGAACCCTTCTCGTAGACCAGGGCCACGCTGTTGGCGCGACCGCCATCGGGACCGATGCCGTCGCGTACGGTGACCTTCACATCGATCAGCGCACCCAACTTCGTGCTCTTGCGCATGGTGTCGCCGGGCAGGCGGCGCTCCCAGCTGCGATTGGGGTTCGGATCCACGGCGTCGCCTTCGTCGACGACGGCGGGGAACTCCCCACCGGCGGTGTATCCGCCGGTGGAGGCAGAGAACTCGGTACGGATTGCGACGCCTGTCTTCGGGTTGACCCGGATCTCCCCTGCCGTCTCGGCAATTGCCCGATCGGTCCGTGGGTCCTCGAGGGACGTGAACCCCTTTGCGGTCACGACCCCACGACCTCCGTAGACCTGACACGAGATCGTGTCGCAGGTGTTCGAGAATCCGGAGCGCTTCTCCGCGGCCGCATAGGAACGAGCCGCCACGGCCTGCGCCTTCACCGCCTCCAGTGCCTTGTCCCCCCACGCGGCCGAGATCTCACGCGGTACCACGCCACGCAGGTATGCCTCCATGCCCACGAGGTTGACACTCCGTTGGACCTTGCCATCGGTGATCGCCAGCAGGTCGCCGCGGTAGACCCTGCGTTGCGCGTTCTCACACACCTGGAGCATGTTCGTGTGGTCGTCGGGATTCGCCGCGAGGTCGACCGGCCCGGTCGTGATCGTCACCGTCCGTGACGACAGCGAGGTTCGCACCGTCCACGGGCCCGAACAGCTTGGGGCGTCGCTGATTTCCCACGCCCCACGGGAAAGCCGGATCCGCACCGCCGCGCCGGGACCCGACGACAGCGGAGGGTCGATGACGGTGGCGTTGGCCGTGGCGATCGTGGTCGACGTCGCAGGAGCCGAATCGGTTCCAAACGGAACCGTCACGGCGGCGCCGACGACCGGTTCGGAGATCGGCACGACAGCGGTCGGCGCGACAACGGCACCGGCGGCGAACGCCGGCGGGACGATCAGCCCGGCCGCACCTTCGATGCGCAGGTAGAGGCGGCCCTTCGGCTGATACACCGCCAGCGGTTTGGCGTCGAGCGCACTGATACGCACGCCGATCGCCGAGGTGGGCGAGACCGCTCCGGGGACGGTTCCTCCGTAGAAATGGTCGAGGATGTTGCGACTCGTCCAGCCTTTGGTGATCGCGTACCCGTAGGCGCCCCACTGACCAAGTCCGCGTCCGTGGCCGAACCCGCGGCCGGTGATCACCAAGGTGCGCTTCGGTGCAGCCGTCGTGGTCGGGGCCGGCGGAGCGGAGTCGGCTACCGGGGCAGCCGAGGACGGCACCGAGGTATCGGTCTGGGCCGACGCTCCCGTCGCCGCGATCATCAGTGCGCAGACACAAAGCGCGCTGATGATGCCATGACGAGGCGTTACGAGGGGGAAGACCCGCACGCGCACAGCACCATTCTGCCAAAGGTTGGGGCACTCCGGAGTTGCCGAAGGTCATCGACCCATCGGACGTTACGAGGGCCCTACTTTCGGCGTCAGGGCTGAACCACCACCGAGAGCCACGCCAGCTTCGGCAAACTGCTCCGGACGAAGCGTCGGGAAAAAGATGACGTCGCGAATCGTGGTGGTGTTGGTGAGGAGCATCGCGAGTCGATCGATGCCGATGCCGAGGCCACCCGTGGGCGCGAGTCCGTACTCGAGCGCTCGGACGTAGTCATGGTCCATGACCATTGCTTCGTCGTCATAGTCAGACTGCCGAACCTGATCCTCGAAGCGCGATCTCTGCTCGGCGGCATCGATGAGCTCGGAGTAGCCGTTGCAAAGCTCGCGTCCGGCGACAATGCCTTCGAACCGCTCCGTCATGTTCGGCAGTGAGCGGTGATCGCGGGCCAGCGGCGATACTTCCTTGGGGTAGTCGCACACGAAGACCGGATCCCACAATGTGGGCTCGACGGTCTTCTCGTAGAGCTCGAGGAGCAGCTTGCCGGGACCGTACCCAGGCTTGACCTCGACGCCGTGCTCGACGCAAAGCGAACGCAATCGATCGACGGGCGTCTCGATCGACACGTCGACGCCGATCGCCGCGCTGGTCAGCTCGCTGAGCGTCTTGCGGGGCCAGGGCGGAGTGAGATCGAGCTCACGGTCGGCGTAGGAGATCTTGGTGGTGCCGTTCAGCTGCTGACACAGATAGGCGACGACGTTCTCGGTGAGCTGCATCTGGTCCTCATAGTCCCAGTAGGCCGCGTAGATCTCGAGCATCGTGAACTCCGGGTTGTGCCGCGGCGACAGGCCTTCATTGCGGAACACCCGGCCGATCTCGAAGACCCGCTCGAGTCCACCGACGACAAGCCGCTTGAGGTAGAGCTCGGGAGCGATGCGCAAGAACAGCGGCAGATCGAGTGCGTTGTGGTGGGTCGTGAACGGTTTGGCCAACGCGCCACCCGGGATGGGCTGGAGCAGGGGTGTTTCGACCTCGAGGAAGCCGTGCTCGTCCTCGAGCCAGCGCCGCATCAGCGAGATCATGCGGGACCGATTGACCAGGGTGGTCCGGGACTCTTCGTTGACGACGAGGTCGACGTAGCGCTGCCGATAACGGGTGTCGGTGTCCGTCAGGCCGTGCCACTTGTCAGGGAACTGTCGCTTCGCCTCGGCAAGCAGGGTCCACGAGGTGACCTTGATCGACAGCTCGCCCTTCTTCGTTCGCATGACGAGTCCGGTGACGCCGATCCAGTCACCCAGGCTGAGTGAGGTGAAGGAGTCGAAGTTGGGCGTGACGTCGGCCGGGGCAAACAGCTGGATCCGTCCGGTCGAGTCTTGGAGCTGACCGAAGGCGAGCTTGCCCTGCCCCCTCCGGAGCATCAGTCTCCCGGCGACCGTCACTTCGCTGGTGGTCTCGGTTGCGTCGGCGACGACGCCCTCGGTGCCGAACTCGGCCACGACGGCGGCCGTCGAATGTGTCGGGGCAAAGCGGTAGGGAACGTCAACGGTCGTCATAGCGGTCGACGAGTCTCCCACCCGCCCAGGTGCCGGACCGTCAAAACCTCGGTCGTCACGCTCCACCACGACGCGTTCTCGGGGGATGTCTAACCTGGCCACGTGCTCCTGGTCATCGACGTCGGAAACACCCAGACCGTGTTCGGCGCGTACCCGAGCGACGACCTCGGCCTCACCAACGGGTCGGACCTGGCCGACCACTGGCGGATCGCAACCAACGCAGAACGCACCCCCGATGAGCTGGCCATGCTGCTTCGACAGTTCTTTTCGTCCCGGGCGGAGGACTTCTCCGGCGAGCACATCCACGGCGTGGCGATCTGCTCGGGCGTGCCTCGGGCAACGGCACACCTCCGACGCATGTGCGAGCGCTACCTCGACCTCACCGCAATGGTGCTCGAACCCGGTGTGAAGACGGGAATGCCGGTCCTCTACGACAACCCGAAGGAAGTCGGTGCCGACCGCATCGCGAACGCCGTTGGGGCGCTCGATCGCTACGGCTCCCCGGCGATCGTGGTCGACTTCGGCACGGCCACGACGTTCGACGTGATCTCGGCCAAGGGGCAGTACCTCGGCGGCGCGATCGTGCCCGGGGTCGAGATCTCGCTCGAAGCGCTGTTCCAACGAGCGGCGGCGCTGCGTCGTGTCGAGCTCGTCGAACCGCGCGGCGTCATCGGGAAGTCGACGGCGGAGTCGCTGCAGTCGGGGGCTCTGTACGGGTACTCGTCGATGATCGACGGGATGTGTAGGCGGATCGAAGACGAGCTCGGCGAGAGCGCCACGGTGGTGTCGACGGGAGGGCTGGGAGCCGTCATCGCGCCGTTCTGTCGGGCAGTCGACCACAACGACCCCTGGGTCACGCTTCACGGGCTCCGCCTGATCTACGAGAAGAACACCCTCGCTTGACCGAGTCGTCGGAATCGCCCGCCACTACGATGCAGGGCATGTTCGACGGTTACAGCGTCCCCTCCCACGTGATGGGTGACTCGATCGATGGCGAGACCATCGTCATCAATGCACTCACCGGCGTGTACTACACGCTCGATGCCGAAGCCACAGCGGTGTGGTCGATGCTTTCCGATCCGAGTATCTACCCGGCGAATGCCGAGGTGCTCGACGTGCTCACGGCTCTCGTTGCCGAGGAACTCCTTGTCGGCCCGTCGGGAATGGCCCGGACAACGGATCGTCCGGTCTTCGTGAAGTACACGGACATGGAGGAGCTCCTCCTCGCCGACCCCATCCATGAGGTCGACGATCGCGGATGGCCCCTGCTGCGCAAGTAGCAGTTCTTCGCGTGAGGTCACCTGATCTGAGGGGTGTCAGCCCGACCGTGTTCGCGGACTCGCTTCGCGAACACGCTGACTCGGCAGCGGCCGGCGGTGGGGGCTGGAGAGCAACGATGATTCGCATCGCCGGGCTCGACATCGCCGTCCGAGCGAACTCCGCCACGGCGCTCCGCGTCGTCACCGACGCCCTGGTGGGGCAGGGCTCCCGGTCCGTGGATGGAGCAAACCCGGCAACCGCCTGGCGCATTGACCTGCTCGACGGGGAAGGAGGTTCCACGCTCCCGTTGGCATGGACATGGGAGAACGCCGTCGTGACCGACGAACAGGTCGAGCTCCGATGCGACGTGACGACCCGAACAATCACGATGCTCTGCCGAGGCGAACGGTGGGCGATGGTGTGGCGCGACGGGTTCCGGATCCACCCATGGGAGCGGGCCGCTCCGCTTCGGCCGGTACTCGACAACGTCTTTGGTTCCATTGGCCTCACCATGGTCCATGGGGGGACCCTCGGCATCGACGGTCGAGCCGTACTCATCAGCGCACGCGGCGGTTCCGGCAAGTCGACCTGCGTGGTCGCCGGTCTTCGACGCGGGTTGGAGAGCGTCGGCGACGACTTCGTCCTCCTGGATCCCCAGCAGGAGGTTGGCTCCTCGCCCGCACGGGTCCGAAGCCTCTACCGAACAGCGAGGCTGCATCGGAGCAGCCCGGCCTGGCGACTCGAAGATGTCGCAGCACCCGATGAGAACGAGCTGCGAACGGAGGAGGACAAGTCCCTCATCCTCCTCGCCGAGCGCTACCCGCAAGCCCTGAAGGAACACCAGGTGGTCGATGCCGTCTTCGTGCCTGAGCTCGGACACGCGGAACCGGCGATCGAGGCAATGAGCCGCATGGAGGCGCTTCGCGCGGTCTTGCCGAGCTCGCTGATCCTCGCGGACCGCCGAACGGAGTCGTTCGCACGCATCACGGCGTTTGTCCGAGAGACGGCCGCGTACCGCTTGCGGCTGAGTCCGGACGTCGAGCGGAACACGGATGCGATCCGTGCGTTTCTCCAGAGGTTGGGGGCATGAGGGTCCTCATCTGGTCGTTCCGACTCATTCCGACTCAGGGCGGGCATGAACTGCTCGTGCGCGACGTCGCAAACGGTCTGGTTGCACGTGGTCACACGATCCGGATCGTCGGACCGGCAGTAGCTGCCGGTACGGATCTCCACACCCAATCGGTAGGGGACGCGGGGTGCGGACGAGAGGTCACCGTCGACCGGTTGGCCATCCACCGTGCGCTCGAGCGTCGCGATCTTGGTGCGCTCCTCCGTCTTCGCCACGCGATCGCACGCATCGTCGAGACGTTCGATCCTGACGTGATTCACATGCACGGCACGGGACCCGATGCCTTCTTGTACCTGAGCTCACCGGAGTCGGTACGTGCTGTCCCGATGATGTACACCTCCCACGGGATGGCCGAGGAGTTCCGGGTCGGCGAGGGGTCCGTCTCGAAGGTCCTCGACCTGGCTGCCCGGGCGACCGCAGTGTCGGACAGTACGAGGCGAGAGCTCTTCAGCTGGTCACCGGCGGCGGCACCGAAGACTTCGGTCGTCCACAACGGCGTCCAGTCGATCCCGAATCCCCTGCCCCCGGAGCCCGGCGCGAACCGCTTCCTGAGTGCCTCGCGGCTGGCACCGGAGAAGGGCCTCGGCGTGTTGCTGACAGCGTTCTCTCTCCTCGTGAAACGAGTTCCGGACGCAACGCTGGTTCTCGCTGGTGACGGACCGCTGAGATCCCAACTCGCGTGGCTCGCGGACCACCTGGGTGTCGCCGATCGGGTGCAGTTTCCGGGCTGGCTCGATCGATCGGCCCTGCAGGACGAGTTCCGTCGATCAACTGCGGTCGTCGTGCCATCGACGTGGGCGGAACCATTCGGTCTGATAGCGGCGGAAGCTGGTGGGGCGGGTCGCCCGGTCATCGCTTCCCGAGTCGGTGGTCTTCCGGAAATCATCGCCCACAACGGCACCGGACTCTTGTTCCAGACAGGTGACATCGTCGCCTTGGCGGGAGCGATGTCAAGGCTGATCAACGAACCGGACACCGCCGAGGCGTTCGGAAGAGCCGCTCACCAACGTGTGTCGGAACACTTCTCGCTGACGGGCTGCATCGAATCCTACGAGCGACTCCTTCTCG
The DNA here is from genome assembly GCA_031381685.1 of Acidimicrobiia bacterium. GTDB lineage: Bacteria > Actinomycetota > Acidimicrobiia > Acidimicrobiales > JANYDT01 > JANLQX01. The sequence continues at coordinate 2,467 of JANMYF010000318.1, read as the reverse complement.
AGACCGCAGAGCTGAAACGATGAGTCTTCGGGTCGCGATCGTGAGCGCGCAGGAATCACTCCCGCTCACGTACATCGCCAGGACGTTGTTGGTCCATGGCTGCTGGCCGGCAACTGCTCGGTATCCGCGATCAGACGTGCAACTCGTCGACCGCGTCGAGGACGCCGACCTTGCCATGCTGTCGAGCTCATGGCAGGTCACCTGTTCGTGGGAGTCTGAGGCTGAGGCCCGGCAGGCCATCGAACGCACAGGCCGGGCCGGAAGGCGAACGTTGATCTTCGCCGATCACGATGCAACGAGGCCGTTGGGACTCGCCCCCCTTGGCGGCATCGTGTACCGGACGTCGATGATGTCGGGAACGCCGTACGTCGACGAGTTCGCCAAGCCCGGGTTTGCGAACGCCATCGATCCCGATGCCGCGCCGATGCGACCGTGGCATCCCACTCCCGTGGTCACGTTCGTCGGTCAGACCAGCAGCGCGGCGCTCACCGCGGCGCTCACTCATCGCCGCACGGGCGCGTCCGCCCCGGGACCGGACCGTGTCGTTCGCGGACCGGTCGCAACCAACACGAGTACCAGTCTCGGCTCCCCCATGAACGTTGGACTGATGATCAGAAGGCGTGCAGTAGAGGCGCTTCGCGCAAGTTCGCGAGTGCACACGGCAATCATCGAGCGTGATCGCTTCTTCGGTGATCTCTCGCCTGAGGAGCAGGTTTCGGGCATCGTCGAGTTCAATGAGCACATGGTCGTCGCCGACTATGGATTATGTGCACGCGGTGCCGGCAACTACTCCTATCGGCTGTACGAAACGCTTGCCGCCGGGCGTATCCCGGTCATCGTCGATACAGCAATGGTGCTGCCCTTCGCCGATCGCATCGACTGGGCGACACTCGGCGTGTGGGTGCCGATGAGCGATCTCGACAGCATCGGCGATCGCGTCGAGGCATTCCATCGCCAGCTCGGTCCGGAGGGGTTCTCGGCACTGCAGCACCGGATCCGCGATGTCTATCGAACGTTCCTGTCACGGTCCGGGTTCGTGCGCACGGTCTTCGCGGAGGACATGCCACGGCTTCTTGCGAAGGGCATGGGAACGTGAGCGTCGACGGGTCGGTGAGCGTCGTCATCCCGGCGTTCAACGCCGCGAGGTTTCTTCCCGACGCTGTGGGCAGCGTGCGCCGGCAGTCATCAGTTGTACGCGAACTTATTGTTGTCGACGACGGTTCGGACGACGACACGTTCGACCTCGCCCAGTCGCTGGGGGCCACCACACTGAAGCTGACCAACGGTGGAGCAGGACGTGCTCGGCGAGCGGGACTCGACCTGGTGAGCAGCGAGTTCGTCTTGTTCCTCGATGCCGACGATCGTCTCCGCCCCGAAGCCGTGAAGTTGTTGCACGACGCGGCCGCAGCGAGCCGAGCGGATCTCGTTTCGGGACAGCTCGTGAACATCCTCGACGAAGAGTTCTCGTCGATGATGCCGAACGCGAGCGCGCCGTACTCCGGGCCTCTCGCAAGCGCGACTCTGATCCGGGCAGCGGCCTTCGAACTGGTCGGGCCGTTCAACGACGACAACGTGAGTTGGCTCCGGTGGATCGCGTCTGCGAAGCGACGGGGCGCCGGCTTCCACATGATCGACGAGATCGTCGCCGACCGGCGAGTCCACTCGGCGAACGTGTCCCGCACGGCCTTGGTGGACGGCAGCTACTTCGACGTTCTCCGAGAGCATGTCCGCAGTCTTCGCAAAAGCCCGCCGGCTGCCGTCGGAGAATCCTGATGACCGTGCGATGGCTTCCCACACCCTCCCAGACGCTCCTTCTCCAAGCCGCGCTCCTCACCGGCCAACCCGCTGAGAACGCCTTCTCACAGTGGCGATCGACGGTAGACCTCGATCACATCGAGGGAGGCTCGTTCCGCTTGCTTCCGCTGCTCCTCCGGTCGATCGAGACCCGTGGGGACACGCATCCGAGTCTCGACCGGATCCGGGGCATCTATCGACGCTCCGTCTACACCTCGACGATCTTGCGCAGCATGGCCGAATCGGTCCTCGTCGCCCTCGAGCACCGTGGTGTCCACCCTGTCGTGGTCAACGGGGCAGCGATCGCTCATCTCGCGTACAACGACTGCCCAACGCGACCTCTTGGCGACGTCGACCTCTTCGTGACACCGCAAGAGTTCACTCACGCCCTCGGCGTCATCGAGCAACTCGGCTTCGTTGCCACCGGTGCACGACGCGACGCCGAACACGGCGTCTCGACGATCGTCGAGACGGCACTGTCCCGCGGGCCCGCCGAGAAGCTGCGGCTGCACACGACGCTGCGCGGGTTTGGTCTCGATCCGCGGTTCGATCGGCGCGCGCTCGGCCGAGCGAGTGTTCATCCGGAAGGCCACGTCCACCGAACGCTCGACCCGACCGACCATCTCCTCCGAACGTTGAGCAGCGCGCCGCACGATCGGCCCATCCCGAACTG
>JANMYF010000268.1:0-14724 GCA_031381685.1 Acidimicrobiia bacterium | reverse complement strand
TACGACCCTCTGACCCTGCGGCTTGTCGCACGGGCACAATTGCTCACGGGATGGCCCGGCAGTGTCGACCGCAACGCCAGCGTGGGGGTGCTGCGCACGTTCACGCTCCTCGCTGTCGGGGCCGCGGCGCTCATCGATCTCGCCCGGCGGGTTGCGTTCCGTCGGATGCTGGTCTGGGGACTGGCGGTGAACGGTGCCGTGCTGGGTTTTCTCGGGACCCTGGACCGCTTCGGCATCGGCCTGATCGGCTTTCCCCAACTACCCGCCGAAGGCTCGCATTTCGGCCCGTTCTCATACCACGCGAGCGCCGCGGCGTACCTCAACCTCTGTCTTCCGGCCGGCATCGTCCTTTCGATCACGTCCACTGCGTGGAAACGACGGGCCGCTATCGGCTTGGTCGCGTCGACAACCCTCGGGTGCGTGTTCCATGTTTCCAAGGCCGGTCTGGTGCTGAGCGCCGTGCTCGCCGCAGTTCTCGGCGCACGGCTCCGTCGAGCGGCGGGCTCGGGATCGGAAGGCACTCACCAAGTCCGCGTGAGCGCCTTCGCGCTCATTGGCGTGGCTGCGGTTCTGGCGAACCTGGAACGGTGGCGTGCCGCAGCGGCAGAGCCCCAGAATGCGTCCGCCCGGTTCACCGTGTGGCGCATCGCCGCCTCGATCTGGAGGGACACATCGGGTGGGCTGGGACCGGGAGGCTTCAAGATCGTGTTCCCGACCGAGGCGGGCGTTCGCAATCTAGGTGTCTATCGACAGTGGATCGTGACTCCGTGGAGACCCGGAAGTCCGACGGGCTTGTGGATGAACGTCCACAACGACCCGCTGCAATTCCTCATCGAGTGGGGTCTGCCGGGGGCAGTGTTCGCCGCGTTTGCCCTTTTCTACGCCGTTCGAGCTCTGCGATCGCAGAGGGGTCGACCAACGCTCCTTCTTATCGCCGCCCAGGTCGCGCTCGCAGTTGTCGGCCTCCATGCACTGATCGATTTCCCACTTCAGGTCCTCGCTATCCAACTCGGCGTGATCACCTGGGTGGCGATCGGGATTGCCGAGGCGAATCAGGACCGGCCGTCACCACCTAACCTGTTCGCACGGTGGAAGTCCGTGACTCTCCCCTCTCCCCTCGTCGAGGAAGCACGTCGCTGATGGATCAAGAACAGTTACTCAAGCTGCTCGCTGTCCTCCGACGCCACGGATGGATCCTCGTCCAGTCCGTTCTCACGGTCGCTGTGGCTGCGGCGTATTTCGCGTCCCGTGCTCCCGATCCGCCGTTTGTCGCGACTGCTTCGCTGGTCTACGACGTCCGCAGCACCGGCGCTGATCCGAACGTCGCCGACCCGACCCTTGGGCTGACCGAGCCGTTCCTCCGACGCCAGACGCTCGTACTGGGAGGGAGCGAGTTCCTTTCGTTAGTTGCCAAACGGCTGCGCGGCGAGACGGTCGACGGTCTGCGGAGATCGGTGAGGGCGTCAGTCGATGTTCGGAGCGGACTGATCGTTCTCCGTTCGCAAAGCGACAACCCCAAACAGGCGATTGCCCGAGTCACCACCGTGGCATCGGTGTTCGAGGGTTCGAAATTCAACGACATCTCCCGGGCCCTTCGAGATCGGTCGGTCGAGCTCGACACGCAGATCTCTAGCCTTGAAACGCGCCTCGAGAAGATCAACCAGCGCCTGCTCGACGCCACCACCAACGGCCGCGACACGTCGCTCTTCACTGCCCAGCAATCGACGGCGTTGGCGCAATACACGGCCTTGTTCGCAAGTCAGCAGCGGTTGCTCAACCAGATTGCCGTGCAGCGACGACCGATGGTGATCCTCGATGCGGGAACCGTGACGCGCAATCCCGCCCCGTCGCCGGTTCGGCGAGGAGTGCTCGGGGCATCGATCGGATTCGTTCTCGGAGCGGGGCTCGTCGCCCTCCGGTCCTTGCTCGATGGTCGGCTGCGAAGCGTCGAACAAACCGAAAAAGTGATCGGGCTCCCCGTGATCGGAGAACTTCCGCGCCTGACGTCTCGGCGTCGTCTCCGCCGAAGCGATCGGCGTCGCCGTCGCGCCCACCAGCGTCGCCTCCTCGTTCTCCACGATCCGAATGGTGCGGGAGCAGAAGCACTTCGCAAGCTCCGTACGGCGGTCCTTTTTCAGCGCGCCGATCACCGGCTGGCGACACTGGCGATCACGAGCCCCGATGCCGGCGGCGATAAGACCGCGGTCGCCGCCAATCTGGCGGCGGCATTCGCCGGTTCGGGTCTTCGGACCATTCTCGTCTCGGCCGACATCCGCGGCTCGGACCTCGGTCGCTGGTTCAGCATCGCTGATCAACCTGGCCTTTATGAGTTGCTCGGCGACTGGACCGAGCTGAAGCGCCGTGAGCACTTCAGCGAGCGTGCAGACGTTCTCGAACTGGGTTCGGCGGTGAAGAGCCCTCGAGTGCGGAGCCTCCTGGAGCTTGGCGAGGATGCGACGACTGAGGACGATGCCGAGGAACTGGTCGGTTCCTACCTCCTCCGCTCGCCTACCATCGCCCGCTTGCGCCTGCTCCCTGCGGCACGAACCCTGATGGCCAGCGCGGAACGCATCGCCTCGCCCGACGCCGTTTCCCTGGTCTCGCAGCTGGCCTCGATGGCCGACCTCGTCGTGTTCGACTGTGCACCGATGTCGACAGCCGATGCCGCGGTGGTTGCGTCGCTTGCCGACGCGACTCTTCTCGTGCTGTCCCGCAACACTTCGCGCGCCGCCGACGCGGAGAGAGCCGTGAAACAACTCCGGCTCGCCGGCGCTACGCCGATCGGTGTCGTGATGACCCGGTGCGACACGGACGAGCAACCCTCTCGTGGCGCGGTTGCGGCGCACTCCCGTCATCCTGCGTCGACGTCGATGGTTCGGCCCGATGGTCCGGCGTCCGTCGATAGGGGCGACTCGGCGACGCAGAGCGCCGCTCTGACAACACAGTGACAGCGCTCGTCCGATGAAGATTGCGATGACCTCGCTGTACCTCCCGTCGAATAGCAAAATCGGCGTCGGGTGGATGGCCCACCGGCTCGCAAACGCACTGACCGTCGCAGGCCAAGACGTCACCATGTTCAGCCCGGCACCGAAGACTGGTGATGCGTTGTATGAACACCGGCAGCTCGAGCAGCGCGGTCGGCTGCGGAGTTTCCGGTGGGGTCTGGCGATGCGGAGTATCGACCTCAGCGGGTTCGACGCGTTGCTGGCGCAAGGCGACGACCACTTCGTACGGCGCTATGCCGTTCCTGTGCACATTCGGACGATGCACGGCTCGTGCTTCGACGAGGCCTGGTATCAGTCCTCGTTTCGTGGTCGCCTACGGATGATCGCTCTCGGCGTTACTGAAGCCCTGTCATCGATTCGCACACCGATCGTCGTCGGAGTTTCGAAGAACTCGATCAGGTTCTACCCCTGGCTGCACGAAGTGATTCCGAACGGCGTCGACACCTCGCTGTTCGGCGTCGGTGGTGCTGGCGATCGGTCGCAGGAGAAGGAAGCGGTTCCGACGATCCTGTTCGTCGGCACCTACGACAGCCGCAAACGTGGGCGACTGCTGGTGGAGACGTTCACGAACTACGTGCGTCCTCGCATCCCTGACGCGCAGCTGTGGATGGTGTGCACGGATGCTCCCGCGTCTGCGGGGGTCTCGGTACTCGGGCGGATCGACGATGCTGAGCTCGCGGATCGGTACCGACGAGCGTGGGTGTTCTGTCTGCCGAGCACGTACGAGGGTTTCGGCGTTCCCTACATCGAGGCGCTTCTCAGTGGCACCGCTGTGGTCGCCACGTCGAACCAAGGATCGCGTGAAGTCCTCGAGGAAGGCCGCCTGCCGCCTTGCCTCAGACGAGGAACTCGGTCGCGCGTTGGTCGAAGTGCTTGTCGATGATGACGTCCGGGCGACCTTGGAGAACGGCGGCCTGAGACGACGCGAGCGATATGACTTCGCCACCGTCGCCGCCTCCTACATCGCGCTGATCGAGTCCGAGTTGGCCACCCATGGGTGAAGCACGCGCCCTCGGCCGGCTGCTCGTCGCGTGCACGATGAGCGATGGTGTGCCGATTCCGTCGGAACTCGTTGACGATGCCCGGGGAAGCATGAAACACGTGGCCGCAGCGGCCAACCATCACGGCATCTCGATGGCGGTGCACCTGGGCCTCGGCGAGGCGGACATCACCGAGTCGTTGCGAGCGGAGCTTCGGACGAGCTACGAGTTCTGGAAGAGGCACCACCTCGTGATGATTCTGGAGTTGGCTCGACTTGCGAAGGTGCTCGACGGCGCCGGGTGTCGATGGCTGACGCTGAAGGGTCCTGTGCTGTCCGAGCGTCTCTACCCTCGCAACGACCTGCGCAGCTACGCCGACCTCGATGTCCTCGTCGACCGCGCTGATTTCTCCACAGCTGTCGAGGTCATGGCGAACCTCGGAGGTTCTGGGCTCGAAACGGATTGGAAGCTTGTTCTGCACGAGTTGAAAGGTGAGCTCAACTTCGCTCTCTCAACGCGCGTCGTTGTCGACCTTCACTGGAGCCTTCTCTACGACGCGACCCTTCGTTCGCAATTCGCGTTCAGCGATGGTGCGGCACTGGAGCATCGAGTCAGGGCACACCTCCTCCCTCGGATTGATGTGCCGACGCTCGACCCGGTCGATACCTTCCTCCACCTCGCGTTGCATGCCTGCCTTGCCGGTGGTCACAAGCTTTCGTGGATGCGCGATCTCAACCACGCCGGGGCGGCAGCGGGAATCGACTTCGACGAAGTGGCGCGGCGAGCGAAGGCCCAGCAGATCGGCCTGCCAGTCGGCGTCATGATGGGGAAGGTCCGGCGAATTCTCGGATCGGCGCCATGGGACCAGCGCCTGGAAGCAGGCATGTGCCGTCGTGGGCGTTGGCCAGACGTCGTTGCCGGTGTCGACCGAATCCGGCCTCCGGAGCGTTGGCACGGCGGTTCGCTCACGGGTCATCTGGTCTGCGGCTCGACCAGAGCGAACTCCAGTGAATCCGTTCGACAACTTCGAAGCCGGGTGAAGACGGAAGTCACGGTATTCCGAACTGACTCGGGGCACCCATGGCGGCAGCGGTTTCCTTCGGCGACGGAACTGGTCGCCCTCCCCGCTCCCGAACGTCACGGAGGGACGGCGGCCTTTCGAGACGCCTATCTCGTGGCTGTTGGCCGAACGGGTGGTTGGTAGATCCGGCGGCGAAGCACCTTTGTCGAACCCGTTTCCGATCCTGTCACGAGGCGTTTGCGATCGGCGTCGGCATGTGCTGCCCCGATCGCTGCGCCGAGCACAAGCCACGGCAGGGACCCTCCGACCGCAACCCAGAAGATCCCGAACTGACTTTCGACGAGACGGTACACGATCAGCAGGAACGCCGTTCGGTAGAGCGCCGTTCGCGGACGCACGACGGTCAGGAGCGTCCCGCCCATCAGCACGAGGAACCCAGCCAGCCCGACCACGCCGGTCTCGGTCAGCGAAGAGATGAGAACGTTGTGGGGCTCACCGAAGCCGCTCTTGTCGGCAAATGCGGGATTCCGCCAGTACTTGATCCCGATCCCGGTGAGCCTCTCCTCTTGCCACAGCTTGATTGCCGCTTCGTACGTCACCGCACGGCTGGTCCCACTGGCGAACCGATCGTTCGCTTTTTCTTCGTCGACGGATCGGACGGTTGCCACGGCAACGACGGCGACGCACGCGAGGGCCGCGATGGTGATCGGTCGACGAGCTCCGGGTTCGTTGCGCACCACGGCGACGAGGAGCGTTGCCAACAACGCCACGGCAGCGCCTCGCGCTCCGGTGGCGAGGAGCCCGCCGATCAGAAGCAATTGACAAAACCCGATGGCCACTCGGTTCGCCTTCGTGCGCGGAAACACGTTCAACGCAGCGAACGAGACGATGATGCTCATGCCGAGGATCGCGCCGGCCGCGTTCTTCTGGATTCCGAACGGATACGCCGGATCGAAGTCCAACTGAACGGAGCGGCGTATCGCCTCGATTGCGACGACGCTGGAACCTGCGAGCAGGGCGGTGAGCGCGGCTGGAGCCTTCCCGCGGGAGCCAACGGCGGCGCCGATGAGGACGGCGCCAAGGAACATCGAGCTGCGTTGCATCAGAGAAACAAGAGTCTCCTTGTTGGGGACGGCGACGAAGGCAACAGACATGAGCCCGAGGTACACCGCGTAGAGCCGTTCGATCCGCTGCAGCATCGGTGAGCGCCAGGGCACCGACGGGAGTGCGGCGATCATCGCGAGCACGACCGCAACGTCGGCGAGGCTCAGATCAACGCGGCTCGGACCGACACGCCAGTAGAGGTAGTTCGCCGGGAATGCGATGAGCCACAGCCATTGCGGACGGATGATCAGCATCGCCATCGCTGGAATGACTACCGCAGCCGCAATCGCAGCCTTCGTGTCGTTGGAGAGCAGCCAGCCGACAGCGATCTGCAGCGCCACAATTGCTGCGGCGAGTGCAGGGACCCGCCGGAGGCGCGACGGGTTTGTCTGGTTCCACCCGGAGCGGACGCCAGCGAGCACGCAACTACTGTAGCGAAGAGGGTTCGTCAGTCGGGCGAAGAGTATCTGCGGCTGATTCTTACGTCCTTGGTCCTCGACTAGGAACGGCACAGGTCTTTCATGAGAACAAAACCGTTGGTCGTCCGTGCCGTCGAGAAGGGTGCTGCGACGGATCGTGCCACGCGAGTGCTGCGGATCTACCACTCCGCAGTGGTCGGAGCATGGCGGGAACGTGATCGTCAGTTGCGCGGTCGCGGTCTCGATCTCCGCACCATTGCTCCGCGTCGGTGGAACGAAGGCGGGCACGACGTAGCTCTCGACGAGGGCGAAGACGCAGCGTTCGTTGTTCCTGCTCGGACTGTCGGCCGTCACCCCTACGTCTTCGTCTACAACCCGCTGCCGCTCCTGCGCGAGTTGCGTCGGCGACCAGATCTCGTCGATGCCCATGAGGAGCCGGCCAGCCTTGCCGCCCTCGAAATCACGATGTTGATGGCCATAACGAGGTCGAAGGCGAAGCTGGTGTTCTACGGGGCGCAGAACTTGGACAAAACGTTGCCGATACCGTTCCGCTGGATCGATCGCTTGGCCTTGCGTCGTGCCGATGGTGTCCACGTGTGCAACGCGCGTGCCGGGGAGTTGTTCGTCAAACGAGGTCTTCGCGGCGAAGTCTGTCTGCTCGGTCTCGGTGTGGACATCGACCGGTTTCACCCGTCGACAGAGGCGCGATCTCCAGCAGGGCCGATCCGTTTCGGGTACGTCGGCAGGCTCGAACAGCACAAGGGTGTGCACATCGTCATCGACGCAATAGCTCGTCTCGAGGACGCGCAACTCGCGATCGTCGGCGACGGGCCCATGGCATCTTCACTCCAGGAGCAGATCGTTCGTCTCGGGCTCGATTCCCGAGTGACGGTGCAGGGGTTCTGTCCGCCCGATGAGGTGGCCAAAATCTACCGCTCGTTCGACGTGCTTGTTGTGCCGTCGCTCGAAACGAAGTCCTGGGTCGAACAGTTCGGGCGCGTCGCCGTCGAAGCCATGGCCAGTGGCGTGCCGGTGCTTGCGTCGAAGAGCGGAGCACTGCCCGACGTGGTCGGCGACGCTGGACTCCTGGTCACGCCCGGATCGGTTGACGCGTGGTGTGCGGCGATGAACGCGGTGGCAGCAGACCCCGCTCTCCGGGCGAAGATGTGCGATACCGGGATTGCTCACGCGGGCCAGTACCGCTGGTCGGAAATCGCTCGCCGCCAACTCGAGTTCTACGACACGGTGCTTGCGTCATGACACGGTCGTGTGATGTCGTCGTCGTCACCTACGAAAGCGCCGTCGATCTCCCGGCTTGCCTGCAGTCGTTGCCCGGTTGGGTGCGGGTGATCGTCGTCGACAACGCCTCGAAGGACGAGTCGGCCACAATTGCCGAGCGCTTCGGCGCCACCGTTGTGCGTAACGCGACCAACCGTGGGTTCGCCGCCGCCGTCAACCAAGGTGTCGCTCTCGGCGATGGGGAACTCGTGCTCCTCCTTAACCCGGACGCCGTGGTCGACGAGGCAAACCTCAACCTACTCGTCGAAGCGCTCAAGGAGGACGGGGTTGGGATTGTCGGTCCCCGCCTGATCATGCCCGACGGTTCTGAGCAGCGGCCCTTCTGGCCGTTCCCGTCGCCGCGTGGCCAGTGGCGCACCGCTCTCGCTCCCAGTCCACGGGTGCGCCGAGAGGGCCCCGGCTTCGTCGTCGGCGCATGTCTTCTCACCACACGCATGCTCTGGGACAAGCTCGGCGGACTCGACGAGAGCTTCTGGCTGTACGGCGAGGAGGCGGACTTCTGCCGTCGCGTGTATGACCTCGGGTATCACGTGCGACTGGTCGAGACTGCGACCGTCGACCACATCGGCGGAGTCAGCGGTAAGGCACTCGGGGAGGTCACGTTCGAGCATTTCGTGCGTGGCTCGGAACGTTTCGTGTTCAAGCATCACGGGCCTGCTGGCCTGGTGAGCTACCGGCTCGGAGCCGTTGTTCGTCATGGACTTCGTTCGATCGTCCGACGCGGACCTTCGGGCGAGGTCGATCGCGCCAACCTTCGACGCTCGGCGCATGCGCTACGGCACCACCCGACTCTCGTCCACGTTCCCGACATCAAAAGAGGCAACGAGATCATCCTCGCCAGTCTCGAGCCGTGGGACGACGTGTGGCGGCGCAACCAGTTCCTCGTCCGCGAACTGGTGGAGGCCGATTCCGCCACGCGCCTGCTTTGGGTGGAACCGGCTCACGATGTTCTTCATGCGGTGCGATCCGGAGTGGGCCGCACGCGACCTCGCGGCCGCCTCGTACCCTTGCCCGGTTCGCAGCAGATCACGTTGTTCCAACCGACCAAGCTGCTTCCAAGGCGGGTGTGGCCGTGGACCGACCGTGATCTCTCGCGCCAGGTTCGACGGGCGGCGAACCAACTCGGCCTCGTCGATCCTGTCCTATGGCTGAACGATCCGTCGCTGACCCCGCTGACCGGCGAGACGGCGTGGCCGGTCGTGTACGACATCACCGATGACTGGCTCGACGCGGAGGGCACCGATCGGAACCTCTGGCGACTGCGCGAATACGAAACGACGTTGCTGCGCCGAGCGAATCGCGTCGTGGTCTGTTCGCCCGCCCTTGCAGAACGTCGGGGGCGCACGCGTGCTGTTTCGTTGATTCCAAATGCCGTCGACACCGAGCACTTCCGACGGCCGCGTCCTCGGCCGCGAGATCTCCCGGCACTCGGGACACGCACCGCCGTGTACGTCGGGACGCTTCATCCGGAGCGCGTCGATGTTGCGCTCGTTGTGGGCGTGGCGAGCGAACTCCCGGAGGTGTCCTTCGTGTTCGTCGGACCTGACGCGCTGCGTCCCGAAGACCGGGCGAAACTCGCTGCAGTGAGCAACGTCACGTTGCTCGGACCGCGACCGTATGACGATGTCCCGGCCTACCTGCAGCACGCCGACGTGATCATCGTTCCGCACGTCGTGAGTCCGTTCACCGAGAGCCTCGATCCGATCAAGGCCTACGAAGTGTTGGCCGTCGGTCGTCCGTGCGTGGCGACTCCGGTCGCCGGATTCCGTGAGATCGCCGAACACGTGACCATCGCGGATAGATCGTCGTTCGCCGATGCGATAGAGCGCACGCTGCAAAGTCCACCACCGCAAACGGATCGTGATGTGCCGTCATGGCGCGGACGCGCCGTCGAGTTCGCTGCCGTGCTCGAAGAGGCGAGAGATGCCACGATCGACACCGATGCGGGCGACACGTTTCGAGTCGTCTATCTCGATCACTGCGCCAAACGTTCAGGCGGTGAACTCGCTCTTCTTCGTCTGCTTTCGGGGTTCACATCGGTGGCGCCGACCGTCCTGCTCGCCGAGGACGGTGACTTCGTCGGACTTCTCCGCGAGGCCGGCGTCCCGGTCGAGGTGATTCCGCTCGACCCTCGCACGAACGATCTGCATCGAGATGCGGTCGTGCCAGGACGACTGCCGTTTGGCGCCATCGTCGGAACCCTTCGCTACTGCCGGGTTCTGCGTCGCCGCGTGCGAGAGCTCGATCCGGACATCATCCATACGAACTCGCTCAAAGCGCTGGTGTACGGGTCGATCGTCAGCATCGGCCTTCGGTCGAAGCTGATCTGGCATGTCCGTGACCGGATTGCCGACGATTATCTACCCGGCATCGGCGTCGTCGCTATTCGCGCCATGTCCCGCTTCGTGCCCGATGCGATCATCGCCAATTCCAGGGCAACGTTGCGAACGGTTGGGGCGGCAGGTCGGACCCGCTACGTGGCGCCAAGACCGGTGGTGTTCGACGCTGTGCCCGGGTCATTCCAACCGCGTGCGTCCGAGGATCGACCGTTCACGGTGGGCATGGTCGGACGCCTCGCCCCGTGGAAGGGTCAGGACGTCTTCTTGCGTGCCTTCGCCGAGGCGTTCCCGAATGGCCCGGCCCGGGCGGTCATCGCGGGCTCGGCCATGTTCGGAGAGGATGATTTCGCGGACACGCTCGAACCGCTTGCCGACGAGCTTGGCATCACGGATCGTGTCAGCTTCCGCGGCTTCGTCGACGATGTGGCGACACTCCTGGGTGAGTTCGACGTGTTGGTGCATGCGTCGGTCATCCCGGAGCCCTTCGGTCAGGTCGTGGTCGAAGGCATGGCTGCCGGGATTGCAGTGGTTGCCTCCAACGCCGGCGGTCCGGCCGAGATCATCACCGACGGCGTCGATGGGATCCTGGTCGAACCCGGCGACGTGGACGCGCTGGCGCGGACGATGCGGATGCTCGAGGCGGACCCGGACCGCCGTCGGCGGCTCGCCGACAATGGGCGGGTGACCGCTGCGGCGTTTACTCCGGCTCGGATTGCCGCCAAGGTCGAAGCGATCTACCGCCGTGTAAGCGTTCCAACCGGGCCGCCTCGTCGCCACGCGCCAGGAAGGATGGTGCCATGAACCTTCGATTGCTCCGGTCACGGGCCTTGCGGTTCACACGTCGTGTGCGAGCCCAAGTACTGCGCGTCACTCAGCCCGGGTGGTCGGCACCGTGGGGCGTGCAAGTTGGCCGATGGTGTCGCATCCAAATTGATCACGGCGGCACGATCCGTTTGGGCGCTGGATGTGAGCTCGATGATGGCGTCACCGTCGCTGCGACCTCTGGGGCCGTCGTGGATTTGGCACCAGGGGTCTTTGTGGGACACCACAGCACCATCGCTGCCGCTTCATCAGTACACATAGGAGCGGGCACATTCTTGGCAGAGCTCGTGTCGGTGCGCGACCACGACCATGACGAAACCCATCCCATCGCATCGGGGGCGAAGAACGTCGAAGCGGTGATGATCGGAGCCGACTGCTGGCTCGCCTCGAAGGTCACTGTTGTTCGAGGTGCTTCCATCGGCGACGGGGTGATCGTCGGCGCCAACTCGGTCGTCCGTGGTGTACTCGGCACTGATGTCGTTGCTGTCGGATCGCCGGCTGTTGCGCGTCGACCGCGCCGCCGATCAAGCAGTCATGATGGCTGAACCCGACGTTGGCCAGCCGGTCCCGAACGTCGCGGTCTTTTCGAGTGCCTTCCATCCGCACCTTGGCGGGGTGGAGGAGCTCACGAGACGCCTCGCCATCGAGTTGACCAATCGCGGTTCGCGCGTCGTTGTTGCCACGACGCGGTATCCGACGAACCTCCCCGGTCGGGAGACCGTCGACGGCATTGCGGTGCGCCGCTGGCGCTTTGTTCCGCCTTCGGGATCGTGGAAGACGACAGTCCGATTCGCTGCGCATTTCGTGCCCGACGTGATCAGCATCGTGCGCTCGCTCCGCCACCATCGCAGCGACATCGTGCACGTCCAATGCGTGTCGAACAACGGGCTCTACGCGCTCATCGCCGCTCGGCTGTTGCGCCTGCCTTTGGTCGTGTCGATGCAGGGCGAACTCACGATGGATGCGACCGGCGTATATCAGCGATCGCGGTTCTTGCCCAAGCTCCTGCGCCACCTGCTCCGAACCGCAGACGTCGTGACCGGCTGCAGTGCGCAAACCCTCTCCGAGGGCGCAGCGTTCGCCGGCGTCGATCTGGGTGATCGCGGGCACGTCGTTTACAACGGGATCTCACTGACCGAGTTCGACAGCGCTGCTCCGGAACGGCGGTCGCGCCCCTATCTCCTGGCGATTGGGCGCCACGTTCGGAACAAGGGGTTCGATGTTCTGCTTCGTGCCTTCGCCGAGTCTGGGCTGTCTGGCACATGGGAGTTGGTCCTCGCCGGCGATGGCCCCGAACGATCATCACTCACTTCTCTCGCCGCTGAACTCGGGATTGCCGATGCTGTTGCTGTTGTGGGACGCACCGACCGTAGGCGAACCGCCGAACTGTTTCGAGGCTGCGACATCTTTGTCCTGCCCTCTCGCCACGAACCGATGGGGATCGTGAACCTCGAGGCGATGGCATCGGGACGTCCCGTGATCGCGTCGCGGGTCGGCGGCGTTCCGGAGATCGTGCTCCACGGAGTGACGGGAATGCTCGTCGCTGCAGATGATGTCGACGCTCTTGCCGGTGCGCTTCGTCACCTCGCGAACGACCCTGCGCTTCGAGTGGCGCTCGGCGCTGCTGGTCGAACGCGAGCGGAAGCCTTCGAGTGGTCGGCTATCGCCGACGTCTACGTCGAGCAGTATCGGTCCGCCTTGCGTCGTTGACGGTTCCCCTTCTGCTCCTGGCACCGCCGTGCCCGCCAAAGAGGTCGAACGAATCAGTTGTACGCAGCTGCCTGCAGCTTGAACAGACGGGCGTAGGTGCCGTTGGCGGCCAACAGGTCCGCGTGGGTCCCGTGCTCGATGATTCGCCCGGCGTCGAGCACGTAGATCCGGTCGGCGCTCGACACGGTGCTGAATCGGTGGGAGATCACCAGCACGGCCTTGCCAACGCAGAGCGACCGCAGGTCAGCGAAGAGCGCGGCCTCCGCCTCCGGATCGAGCGCGGATGAAGGTTCGTCGAGCACCACGAGCCCGGCGTCGCGAAAGAATGCCCGTGCGAGCGCGATCCGCTGCCATTGCCCGATGGACAGATCGGTCCCGCCGACGAACTGCGGACCGAGCAGCGTTTCGTACTTCCGGGGAAGGTCGTCGACGAAGTCGCTTGCCCGTGCTCTCTCTGCGGCCGACGCAATGCGCGCGGCATCGTCGAGTGCCTCCCATCGACCGAAGCCGATGTTCTCTGCTGCGCTGAACATGAAGCGGGCGAAGTCCTGGAAGACGTAAGCCGAATGGTCGCGAATGCTTCCACCGAACTCGGTCACGGACCGTCCGTTCCACGTGATCTCTCCGGAGTGCGGCGTGTAGAGGCCGGCGATCATCTTCGCGAGCGTGGTCTTCCCTGAGCCGTTGGCCCCGACCAGGGCAATGACTTCACCGGTGCGCAGCGAGATGTCCACGCCCTTGAGCGCGTCGTCGTCGGCGCCCGGATAGCGAAAGCTCACGTGGTTCGCAACAAGGTTGAGCGTGCCGTCGTCGTCCGGCGCGAACACTGCCCTGGCTGCGGTGGTGGCCTCGCGTTCGCTGGAGTCACCGAGGAACGCATCGACCTCCCGGAGGAACGCCGCGCTCTCCAACATCGAACCGATACCTCCAACAAACACGCCGGCTCGTTGGGCGAGCAACACGATCGCCCCGGCCGCGACACCCGCTTCGGCAACCGTGATCCGGCTGCGGTCGATAAGGAGTATGAGCGTGTAGAGCACCGCGCTCATGACCGCCCCATTACCAAGCTGACTGGCCACTCCGATGACTACGCGGCGCCGGCCAAGGTGACGTAGGCGTCGGATCCGCTCGTCCCACAGCGCCGCATGTCGGCCGCTCAGGAACGATCCGAGCTGATAGGCACGAATCTCCTTCGCGGAATCGCGGGTGCTGAGCAGAAAGAGGAGGTAATCGCGCTGACGACTTGGCTCGGTCTGCTCCACTTCAAAGGCGATGCTGATCTTGGTGGCGGCGCGGGTGGCGACCCACAGCGGGATCGAGCCGGCCAGTGCAACGACAACGAGTACCGGCTCGATGGAACCGAGTGTGACGACCACCGCGGCCATCGCCACCCCTGCGCCGATGACGCCGACGAATGAGGCGGTGAGTTGGACCGGTCGATACGTCGAGTTCGCCAGCACGCGCTGGAGCCGGTTGTGGAACTGCGGCCGGTCGAACTCGATGAGATCAGCGGTCGATGCCGCCCGCATGACCTCGCGTTGGGCAATTCGGGCCACCGACTCGGCGACGATCCGTTGTAGCTCCTTCCGCACGAGGCCGACGAGCGAGAGCGCCGTCAGCACCGCAACGAAGGCGAAACCCCAAGGCATCACCGACGACACGGTGATGCGACCGGGTCCGATCACCCTCGTCAGGAGTTCGCGGCCGACGTAGAGCTGCACGCCGGCGAGGATCCCGCCGATCACTTGGAGAACAAGCGTCGCCGCGAACAACCGAGCGGCCGCCCGGCGGAGCAGACGGAATGATCGAACAAGGACGGACGGGAGATCCTTCAGCGAGCGACCGGTGGAGCCCCAGAGATCGTCGTACGCGAGGGTCGCGTCATCACCCATGGTTCGGCTGAACTCAGACGTCAGTCGGTCGACCGACCGGCCGGTTCATCACGCGTTGCCGGCCGCCACCGGGTCAGTTGCAGCGTCGGTTTGGGGCTTGGTCCGGCCGCCTCGTCCGCCTCCCTTGGTGTAC
>JANMYF010000249.1:0-47955 GCA_031381685.1 Acidimicrobiia bacterium | reverse complement strand
GTAGTCACCGGGATAGACCGGAATTGCGTTGGCCGGACGCTCGACCTTGTCCACGCCCTTCGCGACCTTGGGCAGGGGCATCGACCACACGATGCCGGTGTTCACCCGTTGCGCGAACACCTGCCCGGCGGTGTTGACGGAGGTGAGCTTGAGCAGGTTGTCGGTGAGGTCACCGGCCGTGGCTGTTTCGGGGTTCACCAGTTCGACGGCAACGGTCACCTCGAACGTCTCGCCGAGGTTGTCGATGCTGCCGATCGACCACTCGAGCGTTCCTCCACCGTCGGTCAGCGATACGCCGGACACGTTGGGTTCGGGAGAGGGGGCGACCGGTGCGGTGGCCGCCGGAATGGTCACGGTGTTGGCTGCGGTCCGGCGTGCCGATCCGGGGATGTAGCGCATCCCGTTCGGCAGGAAGTCCGTCACCTTCACGCTCGAGGCGGAGATGTTGACAGGCACGAACGCCCGCAGCTTGAAGCACGCAACGTCTCCGGTGGCGTAGCCGCCCGTGCTCGTTGACGTGTAGGCGACGGTTCCTGCGGCGCAGTTGACACCGACGGCGCTCGACACGACCATGCCGTTGGGGAGGGAGGACCTGACCGCGACCTTCTTGTCCAACTCGACGCTGATTCCCGCAACCCCGGCGCTCGCATCGTCCTGGATGGACTCACCATCGGCCTGGCCGCCGAGTTCGGCGCCAACAGCAGTGTCGCCCGGCACCTCCTTCTCGATCTGCCCGTTCACGTAGGAATAGTTCGTGAAGTCGTCGTTGGTGAGGACGGCTTGGCCGTTCTGATACGTCGGGCGGACTCTCGAGGTGAACGTCACGACGACGGTTGCGTTCGGAGGCACCGACGCCAGCGCTGGCACGACCGTCGAGTCCCACGTGACGGAGTAGGTCCCGTCGCCCCCGAGGGTCACACTCGCGTAGAACGGTGGGTTCACGACGACAGGAGTCCCGTTCACGGTGATCACGGGAGCATTTCCTGAGGTGCAGTTGGGGTCTGCCGGGATCGGCATGCCTTCGGGGCAGGTGCCGTTGGGGAGACGATCGGTGATGGTCATGTCGTTGATGCGCCGGTACTCGCTCGTTCGCGTCGTCAACGTGCTGGTGATCAGAGCGGCGTGCACGACGCTGCCGGATGCCGACTTGGCCATTGCGAGATCCTCGGCCTGGAAGGAGGACGATGCGGTGTCGCCATAGACGGTTCCCGCACCGAGGACCCGGGGTCCGCTGTAGCTGGCGCCCGAGCTCGCCGAGTTGGTGCCGACCTGTTCGGCTCCGTCGGCGAGCGTCGACGGGGCGACCTGCGCCTCCTCGGTCCACGGACCCGTGTTGTTGTTGAGGTTGGCGCCCTGGAGCCCGCTCGCCGGTGTCGGGACGGTTCCGGTGAACGGTCGGTTCTCCCGCAAGGGGATGCCGGCGCGATAGGTGATCGTCTGGGTCCCACCGGCAGCCAGCTGGGAGCCCGGACCGGTCGCCGGGAACGTCCAGCGAATCCACGTTGTACCAGTCGGCGGCGTGAACACGGTGCCCGCGGCATTCGCGACGGGGGTCGAACCGTTCATGGTGGTGATCGTCACCGTGGGACTGCCGAGAGCGCCGACGTATTGGCAGGCGCTGGGGCTCAGGCGGGGCGAGCCGGTGTATTCGAGGGCACCGGCGGAGGTGTTGTCGGTCGTCGTGCAGCCGAGCAGCTCGAGGCTGGGGGGGAGGAAGTCGTCCACCGTGAAGGCGTCCGTGGGGGCGATCAGGTTGTTCTCGAGGGTGAGGGTGAACGACGTCGAGTTCGTGTGCACGCCTCGGAGCAGTTCGCCGCCCCCGGACTTGCGTAGCTGATAGGGGATGACTGTCGTACTCACCGATCCGCTGGTCCCCGCGCCCGGCGCGGTCGCCGAGTTCACCGTCCCGTTCGAGAGGAACTTGACCAGCACTCGCGGATCGGTGTTCGAGTACGCCTGACCGGTGGTGGCGAAGACGCTGCCGACGGGGTGGGTCACCGGATCCACGGCGACGCTGACGCCGATCGACTGGCACACGTTGGTCTGGAGGTCACTGACGTTGTTCCACACCAGCGTCGTCTGGCCGGCCACGGGACTGTTCGGGTACGTCACCGGAGGGGTCGCCGTCCCGCTGGTGCTCACGTAGGACAGGCCGGCCGGGAGCACCTGGCGGAAGGTCAGGTTGTAGGTGTCCGGGCCGGAGGGATTGCACGAGCGCAGGGTGTACGAGACGTTTCCTCCCTGCAGGACTCTCCCCGTTCCTCCGAGCACCACGGAGAGCGTCGGCGCCGCCTCCACCCGCATGGCCGGGCCGACGACCAGGCCGGCGAGCAGGACGAGGGTGGCGGCAAGCAGCCGGCGGATCCGTCTGCCGAACAATGGGGTGTGATGACGTGACATGACGGCACGTTCATCGACACTGCGAGAGCGCCGCTGAAGGTTCTTCGTAGGTCGTAGGGAGGGGGTCGCTGGATCGATCGGCCCAGGTGCCGGCGGTCAACGGGCATCGTGCCCCGCCGCGCTCCCCGACTTGGGCAAGTCCCCTATGCCTCTCCCCGTTTCGACCACGCTGCGAGGTCTTCCTGCCTTTTACGCGCGGGCGAGTGGCGCTACCGGGAGATCGGTCGGGGTTTGGCCAGGGTCATGCAGAACAGCGGTCGCACGAAGCCGAGTCGGGTCAGCACGCGCTCCACTCGGAGCGCAAACCGCACTCGGTGGCCGACTGACCACTTGGTCATGTCGATGTTCGGCGCATTGCCGTCGAGGAGCGGATAGAGAAGCGACCCGAAGCGGACCTCGTGGATGATCTCGAAGTGATGCTCGAGCTCGGGGGCGAGCCGATCGGAGTTGCACGCTTCCGACGGGTCGAATCGTCCCGGGGGGTACTGCAGGAACGCGCCCTTCTTCTCGCCCAGATGCGTCGTGCGCTGCGTGGTGTTGAAGAGCCGGAGCAGCAAGCGGGTCACGAAGGCGTTGCGCCGAGGGATCTGCAGAAACGGTGGCCCGATCCATTCGAAAAGAAACAACAGGCCGTCGGGGGCCAACGCCTGGTTCAGCTGGAAGAACGCGTTCCCGAGGTTGTGGATGTGATGGACGCCGTGGAGCCCGACGGCGAAATCGAGGGATCCGGGATCCAGGTCGAGCCGGTTGGCGTCGGCCAGTACCCCGTGGAACGGCAGCCCGGCCATGAGCTCCGTAGCGCGCTTGAGGGACTCTCCCGACAGATCGATTCCGGTGACCGATGCGTACTCCACGCCGTCGCGAGTTTCGAAATAGCCCTTCTCGGCCGCCATGTCACCGCACACGAGGGCCAGGCCGCGAAGGCTCTTCGACCTCTCTCCGTAGTTGGCGACGAGATGTCGGTTGATCAGACCGACCGTGTCCCTGTTCGGTTCGAATCGCCACGCGTAGTGCTGGCCCACCCAGGAAATCGAAAGCCAGGAGACATCGCGCACCACATCGACGTCAATGCGGTCCCAATGGGCCTCCGGCAGATCAGTGGTCACCGCCGCCAACGTACCAAAGCGGGCGAGGCGGCCTTCTCGCTGGTGATCATCGGATCGGACGTCGCCGGAACGGCCGATGTTGTGCGGCGATTGCAAAGAAGAGCCCGCGACAGAAAGAGGGGGATAGCCGCAAATAGATTGCGCGTGGTTCCGTCCTTTGTTTGCGAGGTGACCGTCCCGAGAAACACGCCATCAATTGTCGCAATGGTGCCAAGAATGCCCGCTGTCAATCCAATAGAATGACCGTGACCAGCCATGGCCGTGATGAGGGCCGTGACCCCAACGAACTCAGCCGGACGGATCTGTCGTTCGTGTTGGCGCTTCGCTCCGGCGTGGGTGGCCGGAACGGGAGCATCGACGGGGTGCACCGCACCGACCTAGTGGTCTGTCGTCTAGCTGAGTGGGGCGGCCGGGGCCGACTCCACTAACGTATCGAAATCGTGACGCTCGCAGACGACGGTCGATTCCCCGAACTCGGTCCGGTGATGGTGAGTGCGGCCGAACTCGCCGACATCGTCGGCCGACTGGGTGCACGCATTGCCGAGGACTACGCCGGATTGAATCCGCTCATGGTCGGCGTGCTGCGCGGGGCCTTCGTGTTCATGGCGGACCTGGCCCGGGCCATTCCGATGAGCGTCGAGGTCGATTTCATGGCGGTGTCGTCTTATGGGCATGCGACGGAGTCGAGCGGCGTCGTTCGGATCATCAAGGACCTCGACACCGACATCTCGGACCGTCATGTGATCCTTGTCGATGAAATCATCGATTCAGGTCTCACCATGAACTATGTCCGACGGCTTCTTGCCGATCGAGGGGCTTCGAGCGTTGAAGTATGCGCGCTTTTGATCCGGGAGTCTCTCTCGCATGTCGACACCTCGACCCTTCGGTATTTCGGGCGCACCATTCCCGCTGACTGGGTCGTCGGCTACGGACTCGATGCCGGGCAGCGATGGCGCAACCTTCCCGACGTCCACTTCTGGCGGGGCTGAGCGGCCGTTCCTCGAGCGGCGCCTTGCCGGCGGGAGCCAGACCGTTTCAGGTGGGATTGGAGAAGCTCGGCGAACAGATGGTCCCGGCGGGAGGGGTACTCGTGTCGACGAGGAAGCGAGCTACGGCCTCTCGTACGCACGCACTCTTCGTCACGGCGACATGCCCCCCACCGTTGCGGGTGAGCAGCGGCACGCCGAGGGTTGCCGACAGGCTCTGGGACCAGCGGTACGGTGTCGTCAGATCCTGGGTGTTGCCGACCACCAACGCGGGCGCCGACGGCTGGGGACCGAGCGGAACCTGCGGCGCGAGCAGGGCGGGCCAGTTGATGCAGGTGTAGGTGAGACGTGCGTCGCTGCGGAGGCCACTGAAATGCGGTGCGACGACCGGCGTCTGGTCGTAGACGACCTGGTAGGCGCCGGTGTCGCGAGGGAGGAGGCCGTCGCGGCAGTTGATGGCGAAGTTGGTGGCGGTCGAGAACCGGTCGAGCGGCACGAGGCGTTCGGTCGCGTCGTTCGATCGGCTGTCGGCGGCGGTCTGGTTGAAGTTCGCCGGCTGTCCGGTGGCGAGCTCCTGCAGGGCACGTCCGAGGATCGGCCACCCGTTTCTCGGATAGCCCACCAGGTCGGCCACGGTCGAGTCGAAGATCTCCTCGCCGGCCTCGCGGCCGCGTCGCGACGCACTCACGGACTGGTTGCGAACCGTGTCGTACTTTGCCCGTAGGTCCGTGCCGTCGTTGAAGTTGCACGGGTTGAGTCGACCCGACGCACATTCGTCGAGGAATGCGGTGAGTGCCGTCTCCGTTGCTTCCACTGGATCGAGCAGCTGGTTCACACCGAAACGGCCGGGGTCGACCGCGCTGTCAAGGATCATCGATCGGACGCGGGACGGAAAGAGGGAGCGGTAGACGGCGCCGAGGTAGGTGCCATAGGACATCCCGAGGAAGGAGATCTTCTCCTCGCCGAGTGCCACCCGCACCGCGTCGAGGTCGCGAGCAGCGGTCTCCGTGTCGAGGAACTGCAGCCGGTCGCCGTCCGTTCGGTTGCAGGTGCGGCCGAACTCGTCATAGTACGCGGCCAGGCTCCCGGAGCTCTCTGGGGCGAACAGCCCGACCCCGCACCGCAACGGAGCGCTTCGGGTCGTTCCTCGGGGATCGACCCCGATCACATCGAACCGGGCGAGGACCTCCGGCGTCAGAAACGTCTGCGCGCTTCGTACGAGATCGTACGTCGGACCACCGGGTCCGCCCGGATTGACGAAAAGGGTTCCGATCCTCTGGCCGGGGTCGGTGGCCCGGCGACGACTCACGAACATCGACACCCGCTCGCCGGCAGGGTTCTTCGGATCGAGCGGAATCGCAACGTTTGCGCATTCGAGGCTGGTGTCCATGCAGGGTGAGAACAGGGCCGGAGCGGCAACCGGGACGAGTGTGGTGGTGGGAACGGTCGTCGGTGCGGCAGTCGTAGGCGTCGTCTTCGGCTTCGCGGTCGTCTTGGTCTTCGCCTTCGTGGTCCGCTTCTTCGAGGCGGCATCGGCATCGACCGATGCCGGTCCACCGACCAACAGCACGATGGCGACAAGGGCAATCGGGGCGCGGGACCGACGACGGTTCGATCGAACGATCACGGGGTCGGCCATTCCCGCACGGTAGGGCGGGCGCAATGAAACAACGATGAGTCCACCCCGAACACCCGATGAACAGATGCCGAGACGCGGCGTTCGCGGCCGAGCGACGTCTCGCTCTTCTCTATCGTCCGCGGAAGTTCGGCGTGCGCTTTTCGACGAAGGCGAGCATCGCCTCGGTCGTGTCCTTCGACGAACCGATGGTGACGGTCTGGGTCCAGCCTTCGGCCTCGAGTGCCTGGTCCATCGTGAGCATCGATCCTTCGTTGAGCAGCTTCTTCGACAGGCGCAGAGCCAGCGGCGGTCCGCCGGCGATGCGTCGCGACCACTCGGTCACGAACGCGTCGAGTTCGGCCTGGGGAACGACACGGTTGACGAGGCCGATGCGCTCGGCCTCGGCGGCGGAGATCACGTCGGCGAAGAACGCCAGTTCCTTGGCCCGGTGCAGGCCGACGAGGCGAGGAAGGAGCCAGGTGCCGCCGAAGTCGAGCGCCAGCCCGCGTTTCGCGAAGATCTCGGAGAAGCGGGCGCGGTCGCTGGCGACGATGAGGTCGCACCCGAGGGCCATGTTGCAACCTGCGCCTACGGCGACGCCGTCGACCTTGGCGATGGTCGGCATGGGGAGTCGATGGAGCGCCATCGCCACCTCCGAGACGGCACGCATGGCGACGAGTTGATGCCGCGCCGGGCCGTCCCCACGAGCGGAAAGGTCGGCGCCGGAACAGAACTCTCCCCCGGCGCCGGTGAACACCACGCAGCGGGCCGTGTCATCGTCCACGATCCCCCGCAGCACCGTCTTGAGGTCCTGCCACATCTGGGCGTTGATGGCGTTCTTCTTCTCCGGCCGGTTGAGCGTGATCGTCACGATCCCGGCGTCGGCGGAGTCGGCTGCACCGTGGGTGAGCGTCAGTGTCTCGAAGTCCATCCCGCCGAAGCTAGGGAACCCCGCCGGATTCGGCCAACCGGAGCGTCACCGGACGCGGTTCAGGCGATCGGCCGGTACCAGATCGCCTTCCCGGAAAGCCCACGGACGCGAAGGAGCAGTGTCGAGTTGATCGAGCCGACGGGGACGGCGGCACAGAGCACGCCGGTCGACGGGACGTTCAATTCGGCTTTGCGCAGCGAAAGCGCGGAGACGATCGAACCGTACTGGTCGCACTCGGCTCCACCGTAGAAGCCGTACGCGGTGTCTTTCGAGTCGACGAATTCCCAATACCCGACGGTTGCCGGGTCGGCCGACGCGCCGTCGCCGAGGAAGGTCAGCTCTGCCGAGACGCTGACGAAGCGCACCCCGGCGGGCACCGGCTTCTTGTTCGGGTCGAGCGTGACGTCGGCGGTGGCGTCCGGCTTGGCCGAGAGCACCGTGAACCGGTAGCGACTCGGCGGCGTGTCGTAGATCTGGATCTCGCCGGCCTCGCCGATGTCCAGGGGGTTGGCCCGGCTGCCCTTCGGCTGCCACTGCAGCACCTTGCCCACGGCGACGCAGTCGAGGTTCGTTCCGGGGGCTCGTGCACCTTTCGGCGTGCAGGTCTTTCCGGCGACAGCGGTGACCGGCTTCTTCTTCGCCGGCTTCTTGGCGGCGGCCCCGACCGGTGTCACGAGTCCGCCGGCCAGGGCGAGGAGGGCGAGTGCCGTACCGAGCGGCTTGAACCAGCGAATCGACGTGGTCTCCATGGGTTGACGATACGGGACCGGACCGGGTTCGGAAATGGCGGGCCGTGCATTTCGGTGAACATCCCGTCTGCGTGATGTGGATCACAGACACGCCGGCAGACACTCCGGATGATCTTCCGTAGGCGTCGCGGTGACGCCCTCGACAAAGGAGAACCGATGTACATCCTCACCACCTGGAAGAACCGGCCGATCACTCCGGAGCAGACGAATCGGATGATGGCCATCTGGGGAAGGCAGGAAGCCAGCCTGGCCGCCGACGCGTCGAGCGAGCGGGTCTGCTGGTTCATGAACGCCAACGGCACCGGCGGCATCACTATCGTCAAGGTGAAGGACACCGATGCGGCGATCGCCCAAGGGCTCGTGCAGTCCCTCGCCCTTGGCGAGTTCCTCGAGCTGCACTCCGAGATCGTGCTCGACCTCGACAGCGCGATGCCCTCGATCATCAAGGGCGTCGAGGAAGTGAACGCCAAGTAGGCGTTGGCCCGGTCACCGCGTTGGGCGGTTGGCTACCCGTTGTCTGCGGCGTCGACCACCCAAGCGGCGGGCGAGCCGGGCTCGGTGGGGTCCGGTCAGAGTTCGTCGGTGTTGAAGGTGTCGCACTGCGTGGGCTCGCCCGACTGGAAGCCCTTGAGGAACCAACGCTGGCGCTGCTCCGACGATCCATGGGTCCAGGACTCGGGGGTGACCCGCCCCTGCATCTTGCGTTGGATCCGGTCGTCGCCCACTGCGGACGCGGCGTCGAGGCCGATGCGGATGTCCTCGTCGGTCAGTTCGACGATGAGCGGATCCGGTCCGCGGGTGGCGTTGTAGGCCCAGGCACCGGCGTAGCAATCGGCCTGGAGCTCGAGACGCACGGCGCTGCTCTTCGGACCTTGCCGGTCTCCGGACTTCTGCACCTGCTCGGACGTGCCGAGGAGGTTCTGGACGTGATGCCCGTACTCGTGGGCGATGACGTACGCCTCGGCGACCGGTCCGCCCTTCGCGCCTAATCGTGTCTGCAACTCCTCGAAGAACGACAGGTCGACGTAGACCTGGGAGTCGACCGGGCAGTAGAACGGGCCCACATCGCTCGTCGCGTTGCCGCATCCGGTCTGCGTCTGGCCGGTGAAGAAGTTGGTGATCGCCTTCTTGTACTCGAGGTTCGATCGGGTGAACTCGTCGGCCCAATAGGCCTGCACGCTGTTCACCACGGCGACGTTGCGGCAGTCCTGCCGGGCGTTGGCGTCGGCCCCGGTCTTGCAGTCGTTCGCGAGGTTGGTGTTGCCGCCCGAGGATCCGGCCGGAGACGGCGTACCGGCGTCGATATCCGACTGGGTCTGCGACGGAAAGGCGCCGTCGATGCCGCCGTTCCCGCCGCCGCTGCACATCTGCAGGGCAACGATCACGATGATGGCGATGAGGCCGAGGCCTCCGCCTCCGGCCTTACCCATGGGGAAACCGCCTCCGCTGCCCATGCCCCGCCCGAGCCCGCCGAGGCCGCCGCCTCCGCCCCGGGAGCGGCCGCGTTCGTCATCGACCTGGGTCGTGTCGAGTTTGGCGTCGTCATCAAAGCGCATGGGGGATCTTCCTTCCGGCCCGCGGGGTGGCAGGGGGGAGACTACCGGCCCACCATCCGGTAGACGGGCGGGCGGGGCGATTGCCCGTCGCCATCGCGCACTACCGAGACGTCCCCGCGCCGAACGAGTTCGATGAGGTGGGCGAGGACGCTCCGTCCGGCGGCCTTCACCAGCCTCGGATCGAGCCCGCCGTACATTGCCGTCACGAGTGCATCGATCGTGGCGTCGCCGGTACGGAGTACGCCGATGATCTGCTCGGTCCGCCGATTGCGGTGTTCGATCAGCCCGGCGACGAAGGGCTCGGGGTCGGTGATCACCGTGCCGTGGGTCGGCCAGTAGCGGGCATCACCGGCAGCCTGGAGGAGACGCAGCGATTCGAGGTAGTTCCGCAGGTCCCCGTGAGGCGGCGAGATGACGCTCGTCGACCACCCCATCACGTGGTCGCCGGTGAACAGGACCTGCTCGTTCGGCGCGGTCTCGAACCTGACACGGAAGCACAGGTGGTTGCTGATGTGGCCCGGCGTGTGCACAGCCTCGGCGCGCCAACCGGTGCCCTTGACGAAATCGCCATGGCGTAACACGCCATCGGGAATGAAGGTCCGGTCCCCCGACTCCTCGGCGTTCGGGGCTGCTTCGATCGACGCGTCGCCGTCGCCGGTCTCCTTTGGGGCGGGCGGGTCGACACGGTCCTCGCCCGGAGGATCTTCCGGGTGTGGCCCGAAACCGTAGGTGGATGCGTCCGTATGTGCGCGTAGTGGCGCGCATCCGGGTGAGTGATCGGGATGCGTGTGGGTCACCAGCACATGCGTGATCGTCTCGCCGCGGAGCTGACGCAAGAGCATGGCGATGTGGCGTTCGTCGTTCGGGCCGGGATCGATCACGGCGACATCGCCCCGACCGATCACGTAGGTTCCCGTCCCGCGGAAGGTGAAGGGTCCGGGGTTCGCGGCGACGATGCGGCGGATGCCCGGAGCGACGTCTTCGAGAACGCCGAGCGCGGGATCGAATCCAGTGGTGAAACGCGGGCCGACGCTCATGACATCGCATCCTCATCCGTCTTGGAGCGCCCTGGCCAGTTTGTGACCTTCGGGAGCAGAGCGCCTGTAGTACGCGTACGTATCGAACCGATCCAAACCCCGATCCCGTACGCCGCATCGTCACCGGCGCGAAGCGCGAGGAACACCGGCAGGCGGAGGGCCGGGCGCCTCCGGCGGTGCTCGCGCCAGCCTTGACCGACGATGCCGGCAGCGAGAAGGAACCGACAACGCCGGCTGACCAGCGCGCCGGCGAGGACGACCGGGAACCATGTCCGTGCCGCGGCGTCGGCGATCTGTTCGCCGGCAAGAAGGTGGCCGCGGAGAGCAAGCCGCCGTGCGTCGCCGGCGGAGAGTTGGGGAAGTCGCGTTGTCAGGCGTTCCGCGGTCACGAACGCCACGCCCGCGCCGGCCACTGCGCCGATCGGATGGAGGAACGCAAGTCCCCAGGCGAGCACGCTCCAGGGGGACAGCACCGCCGGAGGCACGAGTCCCGGGTGTCGTCGGTCGAGTTGGCCGGCGGAGGTGCCGTACTGCATCCGCCTCTTCAGGAGCGCCCCCAGGCCGGTGCGATGGTCATGGGCTACTTCGGCCGCCGGTTCGTACCGCATCACCGCGCCGGCCGCGTGGAGTCGCCACAACAGGTCCACGTCCTCACCGACGTGGAGGGCGGCCTCGAACCCGGCGACGGAACGGAACACGCCGGTTCGCATCACGAGTGCTGCCGCCGGGACGTAGGCCACCTTGGTCAACGGGGCGATCAGGGAGGGTTCGGCGCCGAGATCGAGGGGGCTTCGTACGTGTTCATATCTTTCGATGGCAGATCTACCCGGATCGGCCAAACCGACGATCCGGGGAGCGACGAGGTCGACCCGCGACGCGCCGGTCGCGTCGAGGTGGGCGAGGCAGGAATCGAGCCAACCGTCTCCCGGCACGACATCGCTGTCGAGGTAGGCCACGAGTGGCGTCGTGACGAGCGCAGCGCCGGCGTTGCGGGCGGCCGCCGGACCGAGAGCGTCTTCGTTCCTCAGCAGCGTTGCTCCGACCGCCCGAGCGACATCTCCGCTCCCGTCGGCCGACCCGTCGTCGACCACGACCACCGTGATGCCCCGTGCGCGCAGCGGGGCGAGCGACTGGAGCAGCCGTTGCAGCGACGCGGCCCGGTCGTGCACCGGAATGACGATGGTCACGTCGACGAGGGAACGGGTGTCGTCGGTCGGAATAACCGGATGCGCCAGCCCCCGCTGGAGAAGCGTCTCGACCAGCCGTGACGCCGCTCGCCGTCGATCCGGAGGGACCGCGGCGAGCACCTGGGCGAGCGTCCCTCCGGCGCCGACCGCATCGACCACGGCGTCGGCGGGTGGGCGGAGCCGGAGCAGCCGAAGGGGCGAGCCTCCCAGGGCCAGCAGTGTTCCGTCGGAACCGCGGAGGCGCTGCACGGTGGCGTCGAGGCGCAGATGCGGTTCGACGCCGGACACGTACCGATTCCATCACGCGACGGGCGGTCGGTATGCTCGGCGGGACGCTGAGGTTGTCGACCCAGCATCGTTCCTCGTCGTGTCACTCGGAGATTCCGCCATGAGCCCAGCAACATCCACCGACATCATTCCTGTGTCATCCGATGTCACGGCCGACGCCGACCTCCTTGACGACTCCGACGACCTCCTGGTGGAAGAGATATCCATCGACGGGATGTGCGGCGTCTACTAGGCCATGCAACGCCGGCCGGCCCGCAATGCCACGTCCTCCTGGGTCAGCTGACGTCGTTGGGTCGGCTCAGATGCGAAAAACGCGCCATTCCCGACCCAACGCGCTCAGCTGACCCAGAACTGCATGGCCGCAGCGGTTCCGGTACGGTCGCAGTCCGATGTCTGACCGCAACCCGCCCTCCTCCACACGGCGACCGGGCGCGAGCCAGGGGACGCTGGCCTGGCCGATCCGTCGGGCCATGCAGGTCCACCACGATCGTGAGGCCATCGTCGACGGCCCCACGCGGCAGACGTACGCCGAGTGGGGGCGCCGTGTGCTCGGCCTCGGCGCAGGACTTCGTTCGCTCGGTCTCGGTGACGGGGACATCGTGGCGGTGGCGGCCCTCAACGGATGGCGGCACCTGAGCTGTTGGGTCGGCGTTCCGGCCGCCGGTCTCGTCCTCAACGATCTGAACTACCGGCTCGCCCCCGCTGAGCTCGTGTTCATCGTGAACGACTCGGAAGCGAAGGCGATCATCGTCGATTCGGCGCATGCGGATCTGGCCCGAACGCTGCGCTCGCAGTGCCCGTCGCTCCAGCATCTTGTGTTCGCCGATTCCGGTGACGTGCCCGAAGGCTTCGTTACCTTCGATGATCTGTGCACGTACGAGCCCCTCGCCGCCGCGGTGACGGACTGGATCGTCGACGACACGCTCGCAGCGATCTCGTACACGGGCGGGACCACAGGGCTTCCCAAAGGTGTCATGCAGAGCCATGCGAACCTGCTGGCGAACGCCAAGCACATGCAGTACGCCTACGCGTACACCCCGAACGACGCGTACCTTCACGCGGCTCCGATGTTTCACGCCGCCGATGCTTCCTGCACGTTCGCGGTCACCTGGGTGGGAGCGCGGCACCTGATGATTCCCGGTTGGGACCCGCAGTGCTTCATCGACCTTGCGTCGACGGAGTCGATGACGATCACTCTGCTCGTCCCCACGATGATCAATTCGTTGGTCAATCATCCCGGCGTTGCCGAGGCCGACCTGTCGTCATGGCGTCTGCTCGGCTACGGCGCATCGCCGATGCCGGCGGAGCTCCAGCGCAAAGCGATGTCGACGCTCGGGTGCGGCTTCATGCAGCTCTACGGGATGACCGAGGCGTCGCCCCTGCTCACCGTGTGCTCCGCCGACGACCACGCCCGGGCCAGCGCCGGTGAAGCCGGTTACGTCGCCCGGCTGAAGTCGGCCGGCGCGGCGGTGCCCGGCGTGGAGTGCGAAGTGAGACGAGAGGACGGCACATCTGCCGACATCGGCGAACCGGGCGAAATCTATGCGCGCGGACCGAACATCATGCTCGGCTACTGGAATCGTCCCGAGGAGACGGCCCGGGCACTCGTGAACGGCTGGTATCGCTCGGGGGACGTCGCGTACGCCGACGACCACGGGTACCTCTACATCGTCGACCGGGCCAAGGACATGATCATCTCCGGCGGTGAGAACATCTACACGACCGAAGTGGAGAACGCGCTGTATACCCACCCGGCCGTGCTCGAAGCGGCGGCCTTCGGCATCCCCGACGACAAATGGGGTGAAGTGGTCCACGCCGAGATCGTCCCGAAGCCCGGTGTGGCCGTCGCCGGGGACGAGTTGATCGCGCACTGCCGCTCGCTCATCGCCGGCTACAAGGTGCCGAAATCAATCACTGTGCGCGTCGACGCGTTGCCGAAGTCCGGCGCCGGGAAAATCCTGAAGCGCGACCTTCGTGCACCGTTCTGGGAAGGCCGCGACCGCTCGGTGAACTGACGCGTCGGCGTGGCCCTGAGCGGGTCAGCCGAGCTTGAGGGCGCTGTTGTAGCGGCGTTTGGAGCCGAGGTCTTCGTGGATGCTCCGGGCGATCTTGGCGTAGGCGACCGAGGCCTCGGACGTGGGGTCGGCCACGGCGATCGGTTCGCCGATGTCCATCCCCGCGCGGAGTTCCGGCACCAGCGGCACTTGGCCGATGAGCGGGACACCGAGGGTTTCGGCGAGGGCCGCGCCGCCGCCCGAACCGAAGATTTCGTACCGCTTGCCGTCGTCGCCGGTGAACCAGCTCATGTTCTCGATGACCCCGTGGACCTTCATGTTGATCTGCGGCGTGCGGGCCATCGACGCCGACCGCTGGGCGACGCGCTGGGCGGCCGGTTGCGGCGTGGTGACCACGTAGACCTCCGAGCGGGGGAGGTACTGCGCCATCGAGAGCGCCACATCGCCGGTGCCCGGCGGCATGTCGATGAGCAGGAAGTCGGGCTCGCCCCAGTACACGTCGACGAGGAACTGCTCGAGCGCTTTGTGCAGCATCGGCCCGCGCCAGATGATGGCCCGGTCTTCTTCGACCATGAACCCGATCGACATCGCCGCGACGCCGTGACGAACGGGCGGGATGATGAGGCCGTCGACGATCGTGGGGACCTGCTCGATACCCAGCATCTTGGGGATCGAGAAGCCGTAGACGTCGGCGTCGAGAACACCGACGCGCAAGCCACGCTGGGCAAGGGCAATGGCGACGTTGACGGTGGTCGAAGACTTCCCGACGCCGCCCTTGCCCGACGTCATCGCGATGATCCGCGTCTTCGAGCCCGTCTGCATGAACTTCGGCGCCCGGGTCGGTCCGGCCGCATGGCCGTGACCTCCCTGGCCGGCGTTCTCGTGTGAGACGTCGTCGGCCGTGAGCCGGGCCCGCAGGAGCGCCCGCTCGTCGTCGGACATCCACGTGACGTGGACGTCGCCGCGGGCGGCGCCGGCGTTGGCCGTTGCCGCCCGAACCAGTTCGGCCAGTTCGGCGGCGATCGGATCGTCCTCGGCCTTGCACGCGATGACGACCTTGGCGTGGGTGCCGGCGACGTTCACGGAACGGACCATGTCGAGGTCGACGATGCTGCGGCCGATTTCCGGCTCTTGAACGTGACGCAGGGCGTCGATGATGGCTGCTTCGAGAGCCGTTCCGCTGAGGGGCATGTCCTCCAAGCTACGGGCACTGCCGGGCTTTGCTGTTCGGAGGGCCGTCCGAACGGCGGCAGGTCTTCTACGCTGGGGACATGCCCGAACTGCGTGGTGCGCCCCGCCCGATCCGACTGGGTGTCCGCCCGTCGAAGCGCGCGGCAGCGATCCCGGCGGCCGTGCGGACCGCGAACGCGGCGCCGGGTCCGAGCGTCGATGAGTTCAATTCGGTCGTCACCGCGGCAGCCTCCATGTTCGGCGACCCGACCCGCCGCCGGATCTACCTCATCGCCCGTGACTCGCCTGGTGGTATCACGTCCGCCGAGGCCGCGGCGGCCGTCGACCTTCATCCGAACGTGGCCCGGCATCATCTCGACAAGCTGGCCGCGGGTGGCTATCTCGACGTCGTATCGGTTTCCCCGGTTCCCGGTGGTGGCGAGCGCAAGAGCGGGCGGCCATCGAAGCGATACCGCGCGTCGGGAAAACCGATCGATCTCGAGTTCGGCGCACGAAAGCACGATCTCGTCGTGAGCCTGCTCTCCAAGGCGCTCGACCTCCTGCCGTTCGACGTCGCCTCGAAGATGGCCGAGGACGTGGGTGAGCACTACGGCCGCGAGCTCGCCGCCCAGATGAACCCGGGGGATTCGCACCGTTCCATGCGTTCAGCGCTGCATGCCGTCGCCGATGCGCTCACCGCCCACGGATTCTCTGCGCACACGGAGGCTCGCGAAGAAGGGTTGGCGATCGTCGCCGGTCACTGTCCCTTCGGTGAGCTGTCGGAGACCCATCCGGTGATCTGTGCCGTCGACCGGGGCATGGTGCGGGGCATGCTGTCCGCCCTCTACGGCGACGCCGCACCGTCGACCACGGCATCGCGTCCCCAGGGCGACGACGTCTGCGTCACCACCGTCTGACGAGCGAAGGCACCGGGTGTCCGCCCGGAGTGACGTCGGACACCCAGGGCTCGTTCGGGGTTTTCCCTGACCGAAATGGCGCGCCACCTGGACGAGAATGGTCATCATGTCCCCCAGCATGACCACGCTTGATTCCGCTGCCCGCTGCGTCGATCTCTCCAAGATCTACGGGAAAGGCGAGAGCGAGGTACGGGCGCTCGATGGAGTGACGATCAGCTTTCCGAAGGGAAAGTTCACCGCGATCATGGGACCGTCGGGTTCTGGCAAGTCGACCCTCATGCACTGCTGTGCCGGTCTCGACGAGGCCACCTCGGGTCAGGTCTTCGTCGGTGACATCGAGATCACCACCCTCGCCGAGCGTGCACTCACGCAACTGCGCCGTGATCGGCTCGGTTTCATCTTCCAGGCGTACAACCTCGTGCCCACCCTCAACGCCATCGAGAACATCACGCTCCCGATGATGCTCGCCGGTCGCAAGGGCGACCAGGCCTGGATCGACGAGGTGGTGAGCACTGTCGGACTGGCCAATCGTCTCAAGCACCGGCCCTCGGAGCTCTCCGGTGGGCAGCAGCAGCGTGTCGCCGTTGCCCGTGCGCTGGCGAGCCGCCCCGACATCATCTTCGCCGACGAGCCGACCGGCAACCTCGACTCGAAGACGGGCGCCGAGATCCTTTCGTTCATGAAGCGCGCCGCCACGGACATGGGCCAGACCATCGTCATGGTCACCCACGATCCCATCGCCGCTTCCTACACTGACACCGTCC
Organism: Acidimicrobiia bacterium; assembly: GCA_031381685.1. Classification (GTDB taxonomy): domain Bacteria; phylum Actinomycetota; class Acidimicrobiia; order Acidimicrobiales; family JANYDT01; genus JANLQX01. Next base: position 31,231 of record JANMYF010000249.1, on the reverse strand, counting down.
TGTTCCTCGCCGACGGCAAGCTCGACGGCGAGATGAACGAGCCCACGGCGCAACGCGTGCTCGACCGCATGCGTGGCCTCGGCCACTGAGGCGGTCGGCATGCTCCGTCTCACCCTCAAGAACCTGTGGGCCTACAAGAAGCGTTTGCTGACCAGCGGTCTCAGCATCGTCATCGGCATCTCGTTCCTTGCCGGCTCGTTCGTCTTCACCGACACGTTGAAGGGGTTGTTCACCGATCTGTTCAAGTCATCGGTGGAAGGCGTCGACGCGCAGGTTCGCCAAGTCCGCGCCTTCGGTGACGAGACGGACGGCGGACCGTACGACAAGGGTCGCGCCGGCCTGCCCGCTTCCCTCGTCACCGACATCAAGGCCGTTCCCGGAGTGGCAGTCGTTGCCCCGTACATCGAGGGCTACGCGCAGCCGATCAACGCCAAGGGCAAGTTGGTGAAGACGGGCAACGCGCCGTCGTTCGGCTACACATGGGTCGCCGATGCCGAACTCAGCGCATATCGGTTGCTCAACGGACGGGCTCCGAACGCGAGCGGCGAAGTCGTGTTCGACCGCAGTCTGATGACCGAGACGAAAGCCAAGATCGGCGACACCGTGAAGGTCAACACCGTGGCGGGCGTGAACACCTTCACGCTCGTCGGCGATGCCACGTTCGGCTCGTCCAACAGTGCGCTGGGCGCGAGCGCGGTGTTCTTCGCCCAGGAGGACGCGCAGAAATACCTGACGCGTCCTGGGTTCGTGCAGTCGTTCCTGGTGCGAGGCGAAACCGGAGTCTCTGAGGACGCACTTGCCAATGACATCAATGCGGCGCTCGCCGACAAGAGCTTCGAGAACAAGACCTCGCTCGAGGTGGTAACCGGTACGAAGCTTCAGCAGGAGCAGTTGTCCTTCGTCAACACGATCTTCGGGTTCATCAACACGTTTTTCACGGCATTCGCTGTCGTTGCGTTGTTCGTTTCGATCTTCGTCATCTCGAACTCGTTCTCGATTCTCGTGACGCAACGCACGCGTGAGATGGCGTCGATGCGCATCCTCGGTGCCTCGCGCCGCCAAGTGCTCGGGACGACCTTCGGGGAAGCCCTTGCCGTCGGTTTGATCGCATCGGCTGTCGGCGTGGGGGCCGGACTCGGCGTCGCGCAGCTGATTCGGTGGCTGCTGAACTCCTTCGGCGGCACGTTGCCGAGCTCCGGTTTGGTCCTCAAGCCGCGAACGATCATCGTCGGCATGCTCGTCGGCACTCTCGTCACCGTTCTCTCGGCGATTCTCCCGGCGTTGAAGTCGGCTCGTATCAAACCGCTTGCCGCACTTCGCGAGACGGCGATCGACAACGCCGGGACCTCGAAAATCCGCCTCGTCTTCGGCGGCGTACTCACCACGCTCGCCGCTGTCGCCACCGGGCTCGGTTTGACGAATTCCGGCTCCGATGGGGCGCTTCGCATCGGCATCGGCGCGGGGATCGCGCTGATTGCCATCGCCCTTCTCGGTCCGGTGCTCGCCAAGCCCGTCGCCGGAGCACTCGGACGGCCTTGGTTCGGTGTGATCGTTGCCATCTTCGGTGTCGCGCTCGCGGTGTTCGGAGCTCTTGGGCTGACGATTCTCGGGGTCCGGCAGATTTCCGACGGAGATCTCGAGGTCGGTCCCCAGGCCGTCGCAGGTGTCGTTTCCGGTCTCGTCGCGTTCGTTGTCGCCTGGCTCATCGCCCGACGACGGGACAAGAAGAGCTCGGTGCTCGACGACCGCACCTTCGGTGGCACCACGAAGATCGCGCTGGCCTCTGTTGTGTTCGGTCTCTACAGTTTCAGTGCGTTCCTCGGCGGAGCCGTACTGGTCGCCGTTTGTGGTTGGTACCTGGTGGCCACGGGTCGTTCCTCTTTTCAAACGTCCGGACAGATCGCCCGCCAGAATGCCATCCGCAACCCCACGCGAACGTCCGCAACGGCGCTCGCACTCACCATAGGTACCGCCCTGGTCGGCGCACTCAGCGTCCTCTCCTTCTCGTTGACCGACACCTTCCGAGGTGTCTTCGACGACACTGTCCTGGCCGACCACGTCGTCGCGAGTGCCGCTTCGGACATCGGCTTTCCGCTTTCCGTCCAAGAGGAGATCAACCGGGTCCCTGGCGTGGAAGCGAGTTCGTCGCTCCAGCTCGAACGTTTCCGGTTCGGTTTTCCGCCACGCGAGCGTGGCATCGGTGGGATCGAAGCAACGGACTTCACCAAGGTCGTCAGCCTCGGGAAGGTCGATGGTTCGATGGCTGCACTCGCCAAGATCGACACGATTGCCGTTGCCAAATCCACCGCGAAGGACCAGAACCTCAAACTCGGCGACACGATCAAGGCGAAGTTCGCCAACGGTCGCGACGTAACGTTCACGATCGTGTCGTTCTACGAGAACGCCGAAGGCCTGGGCAACACGTATTACCTCACCGACAACGCAGCAACGCTGAGCAAGTACGTGGAGAACACCGCAGCCGACCTGGTGTACGTGAAGTCTTCGGCGAACACGAAGTCGGAGAAGAAGGCGTTGGAAGCCGCCGCCGACAAGGCGTTGGCGAAGTACCCGGCGGCCGAGTTCCAGACGAAAAAAAAGTTCGTCGATGGGCAGGTGGGCCAGTTCCAGCAGTTCTTGGCCATAGTGAACGCGCTGCTGTTCCTGGCGATCATCATCGCCATCCTGGGCATTGCCAACACCTTGCGTCTGTCCATCTTCGAACGGACCCGTGAGATCGGTCTGCTCCGCGCCGTCGGGATGAGTCGTGACCAGATGCGATCGTCGATTCGCTGGGAAGCGATCGTCGTCGCGACCTTCGGAGCTGTTGTGGGTGTGGTCTTCGGAACCCTCTACGGAGCTGCGCTCGTCTCGGTGCTCGGCAAGGATGGCGGACTACTCAGGCTGAGCGTGCCGGTGCAGGTCCTCCTGCCGCTCGCTCTCCTGGCATCGATCGTCGGGCTCTACGCGGCCCGCAAGCCGGCGAGTGATGCCGCCAAGCTGAACATCCTGCAGGCGATCTCCACGGAGTGAACCCGGTTCGCCGGGCGTGCGGGCCGTCAGGCGCCGGCGCCGACGACCACAGGTTCGTCGCCAGGTGGGATCAGCGACGACAGGCCGACGTTGTTTCGCACGCGGGAACGGGTGGCGTCGAAGGCCCGGGCCAGCAGCGGTCCGGGCGCGGAATCTTTCGCATACAGGCGGGAGTCGATCCCTTCCTTTTCGCGGGCCCTCGCACGGGCCAGTGCCTGTTCGGTGACCGAGAGATGCTCCACCGCGTCGGCTGACGCAGTGTCCGAACCGGCAGCCTTGGCTCGGCCCTCTTCGCGGGCGGTCTCGTACGCCTTCGGCATGTCGTAGGGGTTGGCGTTCTCGAGAGGGAGCTGGGCAACGGCCGCGGCGATGGCCTCAGGAAGTCGGCGAAGACGGTCGCGCGGTGTCTTCGGCTCGATGAAACGCCCCACGCCGAAGAGGCGTGGGGCGTCCTCGCGGCGGTCCTCGAGCGTCCAGCCTTTCGGGACGGTCACCCGGTCGGCGTGTTCCTTGCACAGGATCGCCGCTCCCGGCTGATCGGCGTAGCGGTCGATCACGATCAGACGCGCGCTCGGATCGATCAGGGCCCGAGCGGTACCGCGCTCGGCACAATCAGGCCGCGAACAGGTCGGACGCACGGAGCCAGCGTACAGCGGGTGGCTCTCGCCACGAAGGACAGCGTCGGCTCATCGGGTGGCGGCGACCGGAACCGCACGCCGAACGACGGTCGTCTCCCCACCGACTCGCGGCACCGTGATGGCGGCGCGGACCCACAGCACCCCGCACCACACGCCGATCGCACCGAGGATGTGCACCTGGACGAGGAGCGCCGGCACTTGGGTGAACCACTGCCAGTATCCGATACCCCCCTGGGCGACGATGATCGCGGCGAGCACGCCGATGCGTCGGCGAAGCTCGATCGCCGCAGCGGTCGTCGCCCGCCAGACCCGGACAGCCATCACGATGACGAGGAACAGCGTGAGCCATACGAGGGCGCTGTGCACCCGTACGACGTCGAGCATGGAGAAGCCGAAGCGTCGCACCTCGGGATCGCCGCCATGCGGCCCCGATCCCGTGAGTATGCAGCCGAGGAACACCACGCCGAGCGTGCCGATCATCAGCGAGTTGCCCAGGTGGCGCATCGTGGCGTCGACGGCGGACACGCGTTCGCGTCCGAGGATCGTGCCGCTGGGACCCGTTTCCCCGGCCCGGTGGAAGAGCACGGCGCCCGCAGCGAGGCAGGCGATGGCAAGGATGAAGTGTGCCATCACGAACTGCGGTTGGAGGTCGAAGATGACCGTGAGTCCGCCGAGGATGGCGTTGCTGAACAGACCGAAGCTGACGATGAGCCCGAAGCGCACGAGGTCGCGGCGATAGGGACGGCGTACGAGTGCGGTGAGAACACCGACGGCCGCGGCGAGCAGACACAAGCCGGTGACCACTCGATTGCCGAACTCGATCGCCGCATGTTTGCCGCTTTCGGGAACGATGTTGCCTTCTTTGCATGTCGGCCAGTCGGGGCAGCCGAGACCGGAACCCGTGAGCCGCACCGCGGCGCCCGTCAACATGATGAAGCCGAGGAGGACTGCGGACACGAACGCAATGATCCGGAACGTCCGTACTGATATGCGTACGTATCGTCCGAGCATGGCCAGCGAGAGGGCAACGATCATCAGCAGGACGACGAGGCCGGTGAAACCTGATACAACGGCACGCATGTTTCGGCTCTGACCGGCGAGAGCGGCGACGATCCCCTGGCTGACGACGATGCCGGCGGCGAGCAGAACCACAATGCGCCGGAACTGCGGCGTCGGCATCGTTGCGAGGGCCCGCACGCGCTGCACGATCGGACCCGGCGTATCACCGGAAACCGTTCCGTCGTGTTGCGCACCATCGTCGCGGTCGGCCGCGATGGCGGCCGCGTTCCATTTCTGCAATCGGCCCATCTCTCAGTCTCCGCGGTGGCGTTGTTCCCGGAACGGGTCGCCGTACATGTGGTAGCCGTTGCGCTCCCAGAAGCCGGGCTTGTCCGCAGTGAGCAGTTCGATCCCGCGGATCCACTTGGCCGACTTCCACAGGTACAGGTGGGGGACGAGCGAACGCAGGGGATATCCGTGATCGGGTTCGAGTGGATGGCCCTCGTAGGTGTGGGCGAGGAGCGCGATGTTCGGCTCGAGCACGTCCGCGAGAGGCAGGTTCGTCGTGTAGCCGAACTCGCAGTGGAACATCACATGGGTCGCGTCGCTGCGTATGCCCGCCTCTCGAAGGATCTCGGCGATCGACACTCCCGTCCATGCCGTGTCGAACTTGGACCACTTCGTGACGCAGTGGATGTCCGTCGTGATGTTGATCTGCGGCCGGGCCATCAGCTCCGCCCACGACAACGACATGTCCCGCTCGACCGCTCCGCCGATCGTGACGGTGTAGTCAGCCAGGTTGGGATACTTCGGGACGTCGCCGACGTGCAGTACCGGGAACCGATCGGTCGCGTATTGGCCGGGAGGGAGGCGTTTCGGATCGATGCCCTTGGCCAGGAGGTCGGCCCGATTCCGCTGGAAGAAACTCACGCTGGCAATTCTTCCAGCCCGCGGCGCCAACAACTGTCGGCGAACCTGAGAGCCCTCGACCACCGCCTGACCGGCGGTCACGGACAGCGAGTATCCTGGCCAGACGTGCAACTCGATAATGTCCGGATCGGTCTCACGTTCGACGATGTTCTCCTCGTCCCCCAGCGATCCACCGTCCGCAGCCGCCAGAAGGTCTCGGTCGCGACGAAACTCAGTCGTAACGTAGAGATCTCGATTCCGATCCTTGCCGCCAACATGGACACCGTCTGTGAGTGGGAGATGGCCCTCGCCATGGGCCGTCTCGGAGGCATCGGGATCATCCACCGCTTCCTCTCGAGCGAGGAGCAGGCCGAGCAGATCGCCAAAGTGAAGTCCGACGGTGTCCTGGTGGGAGCCGCGGTCGGTACCGACCGTGACGCGATCGATCGGGCTCGGGCCATGGTCGCGGCTGGCGCAGACGTTCTCGTGCTCGATATCGCCCACGGGCACAGTGACCACGCCATCGACACCGTACGCGCGCTGAAGAAGGCGTTCCCGTCCGTCGACGTGATCGCTGGCAACGTCGCAACCCGCCTTGGAGCCGAAGACCTGGTTGCGGCCGGAGCCGATGCGATCAAGGTCGGCGTCGGTCCGGGTGGGGTCTGCACGACGCGCATCGTCGCCGGCGTGGGTGTTCCCCAACTCACCGCGGTCAATGACTGCGCCGGCCTCGACGTTCCGGTGATCGCCGACGGTGGCATCCGCACGAGCGGAGACATCGCGAAGGCGCTGGCCGCCGGAGCCCAGAGCGTGATGATCGGGTCGATGTTCGCCGGCACCACCGAGAGTCCCGGAGAGGTCGAGCAGTCGCCTCATGGTCTCGTGAAGCGGGTGCGTGGGATGGCCTCGTTCGAGGCGCTCGAACGTCGAGCCCATCGCGAAGGCACCGAAATCGACGAGGAGTACCTCGAACAGCGTGCACCGGAGGGTGTGGAGGGCACGGTGCCCTACCGGGGAGCCGTCGGTCCACTGGTGTCGAAACTGCTCGCCGGCGTGCGCAGTTCGATGAGCTACTCCGACGCACTGACGATCACCGAGTTCCAGGCGAAGGCCCAATTCGTGCGCATCACCAACGCCGGCCTGACCGAGTCTCACCCCCACGCGACCAGGTAGCCGGGCGCCTCCCGTTTTTCTGGGCCCACTCCACCGGTGTGGGTGCTCGCGCGGTTGGGGTCGAGGCCCCCGACAGGGTTCGCTGACGGACGTCGAGCGCGGGAACCCAGGGTCTCAGCCGTTGGGCACCGCCGCGGTCCCTTCGGTGCCCGCAGCATTTGCCCCGGCGGCGGCATCTTCTCGAGCCGTCGCGACGAGTTGCTTCACGAACGGGGGCGGGTCGAGCGCGTCGAGCGCTTCGAAGTCCTTGTTCGCTGCCGTCGGGTCATCGAGGTCGCGGAGAAGGAGCACACCGCGGAATGCGCGAGCGTCGGGATAGTTGGGAGCCACCGCAACCGCGTCGTCGAGACGTGACTTTGCTCGTGCGAGCAGTTCGTCTCGGGTGGGCCCCTCGGCCGACTGCGCCACGATGCGAAGCAACCAGCCTCCGTAGGCGATCGCCTCGGGGTTCTGCGGATCGATGGCGAGGACCGCGTCGTAGCTCTTCAGCGAAGCGAGCGGATCGGAGGCGAGCTTGTCCTGTGCCTCCTTCAGGAGCTTGCTCACTTCGGCGCTGCGATCTGCGCCGGCCGCGTTGACGGTCCCCGTGAGGCCCTGGGTGCCGACGCGCTCACCGGCGAATCGAGCAACGGCGAGACCTGCACCGAGTGCCGCAGCCATCGTCGCCACCACGGCCACGGGGGTGCGCCACCTCGGCACCGTCGACTTCGCAATTTCGACTCGTTGGGAGATTCCCTCCTGGGTCTTGGTGCGTCGCCGGATGACGGCAGCGGTCCGGGCCACGTAGTCGTCCTTGAGCGCTCGGTAGTCGTCGTCATCGAGGTCACCTGCGGCGTACTCGGCCTCGAGGTCGCTGAGCGACCGGAGAAGCGTGGCGCGCTCGTCGTCGAGGGTCGCCAGTTCGTCGAGGGCGCGCCCGGTGACCCGGGGAGCGTCGTCGTCGTTCACGGGTTCTCCGGCGCGGCGAGCGGCGTCTGTCCGTCCGCCAGTGCGGCCTCAACGAGCGCCCGATCCGCCGGGGTCGCCGAGAGGGTCGATCGTCGGGTCCTCGCGAAGATGTTGATCACCACTGCAGCGCCGACGACGACGACTGCGACCGGTGCGATCCACACGATTGCGCCGATACCGGTCGCTCTCGGACGGAGGAGTTCGCTCGTGCCGAATCGGTCAACCAGGAAGGCTCGGATGTCCTCGTCCTTCTCACCGGATTCGACCTGGCGGGTGATTTCGGCATAGATCGCCCGTGCTCCAGCGGCCTTCGACGCTCGCACCGACAGGCCCTGGCAGGTCGGGCATCGGATCTCCGACGCGATCCGGTCGGCGCGACTCGTGACAGTTTCCGGGCTGGACACCCCGCGTCCGAGGAACAGCACCAGGGCCACCAGCGCGAACGCGCCGACGACGAACGCGTAGCTGCTGCGAGCTCGGCTCACGACGCCCCTGCTCGCTCGACGATCCCCAGGCGATTGTGCGGCAGAACACCTCCAAGCGACGTTGGGAGGTGTTCTGCCCCCATATATGGGGGCAACCTCTCTCCTGATCGCGGTGGCGGGCACTGGTGTTGCGAGCAGTCGAGCGAAGCGAGCAGCGCAGCGCCGGACGAACGCTGGGGCAACCTCTCTCCCAGTGGCATGGGCGTCATTGCGCCTGGAGGGAGGTGAGGATCCGGTTGAGGCCGGCTTGGGTGACGGCGCCGTTGACCTTGGCGACGACGAAGCCGTCGGGACTGACCACGTAGGTCTCCGGAGCCTTGAGCACTCCCCAGTCGACGGACGTGCGATCGGAGTCGACGACCGGCCAATCGCCGCCGCGTTTGGCGAAGAACTTCTTGATGTCTGACGGCGTGTCCTGGTATGCAACGGCCAGCAGGACGGCATCGCCGGTCTTCGCGTGCTCCTCGGAAAACGCCTTGAGTTCCGGGTGCTCGATGGCACATGGAGGGCACCAGGTGCCGAAGAAGTTCACCACCGCGTAAGGGCGCTTCCCGGAGGCGCCGGCGATGCCGATGGTCTGCATACCCGACAACGACACGGGCTTGCCGGTGAGAACGTTCGTCCCACGTATCTCCGGTGCCGGCTTGCCGAGTAGCGGGCTGCGGCCGAAGCCGTCGCCGCTCGACGACCGCGTCGCGAGCACGACGACGAGGCCGGCGACGATCACTCCGACGATCGCGGCGATTAGCCGGGCGGACCCGAGCCCCGCCTGGCCCTTCGAAGGTCCGTTCATCGAGTGGCTCCGATCATCGACGTGTCATCGCCGCCCGGGGCGAGCGACGCTGCAACCGCGCCGATGGATTCATGCGATCCGTCCGGAACGCTCGTCGGTGACGTGGGTCGGCGACGACGGCCCGGGAAGAGCGCCAGCAATGTGCCGATACCCATGAGGCCGAGTCCGACCCACAGCCACAGGATCATCGGCTGCACGTAGAACCCGATCACCGCGCTGGCACCGTCCTCGGCGGGGGGCTGTACGAGTGTCACGTAGAGATCGCGGACGAACCCCGTCCGCACGGAAGGTGTCGGCACAGATTGCCCACGTTCGGCGAAACGGGTGATTGCCGGAGAGTCGATGCGTCCACCGTCGATGCGGACATCGGCGGCGATCTTGCGCACGACCGTCTGGGGATCGCTGTCCGCCGAGGTTCCACCGGTCGGCTTCACCTTCGCGAACTCCGTACGTACGCGTACGAGTTCGATGGTGTGCCCCTTGAACGTCTTCGTCTCGCCGGCTTTCAGGACCAATTCGGTGTTGGACGAATACGACTGCGAGCAGGCGATGGCGACGGCGATCAGAATGACGCCGAGGTGCACGACCATGCCGCCGTTGGCCCGTCCGAGCACACCGCGGAGACGAGAGTCGCCGCGTGAGCGTGCCGCCTTGGTCGCGAGCACGAGTTGGCGGATTGCCGAGCCGCCGGCGAACGCGCCGAGGAACAGGGCAAGGAGGGTGTCCATCCCGCGCAGTCCGAAGACCACGCACAGCACCAGCACCACCAACCCGAACGCCATCGGCCAACGGAGCCGCTCTGCCAGCACCTCGCCGGTCGTCTTGCGCCACGGCAGGACAGGCGCGACGGCCATGAGAAACAGGAGCGCGATGCCGATCGGCATGGTCAGCGCATCGAAGTAGGGAGCGCCCACGGAGAGGCGTTCGTTGTTCCATGCCTCGACGAGCAGCGGGAAGATTGTGCCGAGCAGAATCACGAACGCAAACGCTGCGAACACCACGTTGTTGGCGAGGAAGGCGCCCTCACGCGAGAGCGGCGAATCGATGGTCCCGGTGGACCGAAGTCGATCTCCACGCCAGAAGATGAGCCCGAGCGTGACGGCGACGCAGATCCCGAAGAACGACAGGATCCACGGGCCGATCTGCGAGTTGGAGAACGCGTGGACCGAGGAGATCACGCCGGAGCGGGTGAGGAAGGTGCCGAGGATCGTCAGGCAAAAGGTGGCGCACAGGAGCGAGAGGTTCCACACCCGAAGGAGTCCGCGCCGTTCCTGGACCATGACCGAGTGCAGATACGCCGTGCCGGTGATCCACGGCAGAAGCGACGCGTTCTCTACGGCATCCCAGCCCCAGTAGCCGCCCCATCCGAGGACTTCGTAGCTCCACCACGCGCCGAGCCCGATGCCGATCGTGAGGGCGCCCCAGGCGACGAGCGTCCACCGCCGGGTTTCGACGAGCCAGCTCTCGCCGACACGCCCGGTGACCATGGCGGCCACGGCGAACGCGAACGGCACGGTGAAGCCGACGTAGCCGAGGTACAGGATCGGCGGATGGATCGCCATCAGCGGGTGGTTGGCGAGGAGAGGATTGGGCCCGCGTCCATCGGCCGCTGGGATCAGCAGCTTGGTGAACGGATTCGCCGGGCCGACCATGAGCGCGAAGAAGAACGTGCAGGTGCCAAGCATCACGGCGGTTGCCCACGCGACCAGAGGATCAGTCCGACGCTCGCGGTACTTGCGGTATACGGCGAAGGTCAGCCCCGCGAGGATCAGGCCCCACAGCAGGATCGAGCCTTCCAGCGCACCCCACATGCCGGCGACGGTGTAGAGGAGGGGAGTGGACCTGGCGTTGTTGTTGGCGACGTAGGCGAGCGAGTAGTCGCGGCTGACCAGCGCCCACTGCATCGAGCCCACCGCAAGCACCGCGCCGCCCATCACTATCGGGACGAAGCGGTGGCCGGACGCCACGATCATCGGTCGTCGACGAACGAGCCCGAAGATCAGAAACACACAACCGAGCAACGATGCCGCGAAGGATGCGGTGACGCCGATACTGCCGATGTCGGCCTTCATCGCTTCACGGCCGCCTCTCGGAGCGAACAGTTCGGGAACTGGTGGGTTGGGTGTGTCATGTCGACTTGCCCACATAGTCCTTGACGCGACCGGAGTTCTTTTCGATGTAGCTCTCGTCGTGCTTCACCATCAAGTGATCCGAGAGGAACTGCGGAGCGCTGCCCGCAGGGCGGGAGGCCTGATCCGGTGCAAACCGTCCTTCGAGAACCACTGCGAGGTTCGGCCGGAACAACTCGGGCGGATCGCCGTCGTGTCGAACAGCAACCTGCTTGCCATTCCCTTCGATCAGGAACTCCACGGATCCGTCAACGGCCCGGACGGAACCGTCGACGACGACACCTTCGATCCGAAACCGCCGATCGCCGAGCGTATCGACCTGGGCGACGGCTTCATCGGCGGTCCGGAAGTAGGTCGAAGCCGTGCCCAGACCCTTGACCACGAGAAAGCCGATGGCGGCCAGAAGCAGCGCGGCGAACGCGAGGACGCGTCGGTTGTTGCCGGTCCGCGTGGTCAGCATCACGGCACGACTGCCGACACCCACTTGGGCCTGACGAGGTTCGTGCCTGTCCTGCGTCGATCCGTCGATCGGCTGCGCGTCGCTGCTCTCGTCCTCGGTCCAGCCGGCTGCCTGCTGGCCTCCGCTCTCGTTCACTGGTCGTCTCCCTTGGAGCGTTGCGCGGCGAGGACCTGAGCGGCTGCCCGTCGGGACTTGATGATGGCCCAAGCGGTGTACAACCCGATCGTTCCGAACACCGCGATGTAGCCGGCGGCGACGTACCCCATGCTCAGACCGTCCCGGGCTGCGGGGATGCCGCGGGACCACTCGTCGCTTCGGCCCGTCGCAGGGACACTGCCTCTCCAAGTCCACCCTGCGCCGCTTCGTCCTCCCACCGATTCGTACGGGCACGAAGGATCAGGAGCGCGCTGAACACGAGCGTGAATCCGACGATCGACAGCAGCATCGTCGAGAGCTGCAGGCCCGAGATCGTTCGATCGACACGTGCCAGGGTGCGTCCCTGATGCAGGGAGCGCCACCAGTCGACGGAGAAGTGAACGATGGGTACGTTGACGGCGGCGAGCAACACGACGACCGCGGAGCGGCGCGCCCGCTGTTCGACGGTGCCGTCGAGTCGGCGAACCGTAAGTGCGCCTAGCGATAGGAAGAAGAGCAATGTGGTCGAGGTGATCCGCGGATCCCACTGCCACCACGAGTTCCAGGTGGGCCGACCCCAGATCGAACCGGTGACGAGTGCCAGGAACGTGAAGACCGCGGAGATCTCGATCCCCGCGCCGGCAAGGTGGTCCCACGACATCTTGCGGGTGCGAAGCCAGGCGATGCTGGCGAACGCCGCGACCCCGACGCCGCTGTAGGCAGTCCAGGCGGTGGCCGGGTGGAGGTAGATCATGCGGACGTATTCGCCCTGGACGACGTCTGGTCCGGTCACGAAGAGACCGAGGACAACGACAACGCCGAGCACCACTGCCCCAAGCACCGCGCACACCCGAGCGGCGATCTGCGAATTCATCACGGTCTAAGTCTTCCCCAGGTCACAGGTCTTCGAGAACGGCGTCGAACAGCAGGACACCCAGAGCGGTGAAGGCCAACGCGGCCACGACGAGCAGGCGCACCCATGGCCAGCCATCGATGGTGCGGTCGTCGAGCGCGGCTCGCGTCGCCTGCGATGCGGCGAGAAGGATCGGGGCGACCAGCGGGAACTCGAGGAGAGGGACGAGGGTGTCACGCGATCGCTGACCACCGGTAAGCGTCGCGTAGATCGTTCCCGTGGTCGCCAGGACGACGGTTGCCGGCACGGCCGTCGCCGCCAGTAGGAGCGGGTTGCGCAAGGTGGCGTCGAAGAGCAGCACCACGCCGCTGGCGAGCAACACCTCGAGCACGGCCAGCTGGAGAAACACGGCGGCGGACTTGCCCAGGAAGATCCCGGCGGGATCCATACCCGAGAGTCGAAGACCGTCGCGTCCGCCGTCGGCCTGTTCGAGGGCCGACGATCGCTGCACGGCGAGTAACGCGGCGAACAGCGTGGCCAGCCAGAACAGGCCTGCCGAGACCGCGGCCGCCGACACAGTGTTGGCCGACGACTCGCCCGGTCCGCGCACGACGAGCTCGTCGAGCCCGAAGGCGAACAGCACGAGCACGATGACGCCGAACGGCGCGATCTGTGTTGTCGTCACCTTCGAGCGGCGCTCGATGCGGAGGTCCTTGGTGAGGACCGTGAGTGCGTCACGGAGCATGGTGGGCGGCGCGGGGTTGGTGGGTGACGGAGGGGTGGGGAGCGTCACGGTGCATGGTGCGCGGCGCGGGGTCGGTGGGTGACGGCGCGGTCATCGGTCACGTGGCCGCCGCCGACGGTGACGACCCTGGTGGCCAGCTCCTCGGCGCGGGCTTCGTCGTGCGAGGCCACGAGCACGGTTGTCCCACCTGCGGCTGCTTCCCGCACGAGGGTGTCGAGGAGGTCGCGTGCTTCGGGATCGAGTCCGGCGTGGGGTTCGTCGAGGAGCCAGAGCGCCGGATTCCTGGCGATCAGCGAGGCGAGCGAGGTCCTCCGACGCTGGCCTGCTGAGCAGGCCCCGACACGAAGGTCACGGAGGCGGCCGCCGAGGCCGACCCGTTCGATCGCCGGGTCGATCCTGTCGGGATCGGCTCGGCCGGCGCGAACGGCGAATCCGATGTTCTCGGCAACCGTCAGGTCGTCGTACAGAAATCCCTGATGACCGAGGAGTCCGACCGAGCGGCGGACGGTCCGCCGGTCGCGTCGGAGGTCGACGCCGAGCACCACCGCTGACCCCTCGGCGACCGAAACGAGACCGCTGACCGCCTTCAGGAGCGTGGTCTTGCCGGCGCCGTTCGCGCCGCGGATGACGACGATCTCGCCCTGGCCGACCTTGAGGTCGAGTCCGGCCAGCGCCGGGAACCGCCCCAGCAGCACGACGACCCGTTGGAAGTCGATGACGGGAACGGGGGCGGGCGATCGGCCGTCGACAGGGTTCTCACGCCGATTCGGGCTGGCATCGGCAATGGGTGGCGAGGTCTCCACCATGTTCTCCAGCCCGGCCATCAGATGTCCGATGATAGGGGCCATGCGTCGGTTGCTCTCGGGGGTCGGTCGAGCCCTCATCACGGCCGGTGTCCTCCTTCTGCTGTTCGTCGTGTACCAACTCTGGGGCACGAACATCAAGCAGGCCCAGGAACAGCGCAGGCTCACCAGTGGGTTCGAATCCGAACTCGCGGCCGCCGGCATCACCCCGATCGAGGTCGGGGACTTCTCGTCCCCGACGTCCGCCGTCGCCACGACGGCTCCGACGACGGTGGTCCCTCCGACCACGGTCGTTCCCGCGGCGACGGAGGCGACGGCTCCCACAGTCGTGACGACCCCGGCGACTGTCGGGCCGACGACCACCACGCTTCCGGCGGTGCGCGCCGGGCGTTCGAAGATGAAGGCACCGCGTCCGGGCCGGGCGATTGGACTGCTGGTGATCCCCCGGATCAAACAGCGCCAGTTGATCGTCGAAGGCACCGCGAAGACGGACCTCGAGAGCGGGCCGGGGCGATACCTCCGTTCGGCGTACCCCGGTCAGCCGGGGAATGCCGCGATCGCCGGGCACCGGACCACGTTCGGCGCGCCGTTCTTCAACTTGGCGTTGATGCGACCCGGCGACCCGATCCTCATCCAGACGCAGCAGGGGAACTTCCGCTACGACGTCATCGACGCCTGTCGCCCGAAGTGCACCGGCAGCGGCTCGTTCATCGTGTCCCCCGACGACCGGACGGTGCTGGCGCCGACGCCTGGCGACAACCTCCTCACGCTGACCACTTGCCACCCCAAATACAGCGCGCGCCAGCGACTTATCGTGCGCGCCCGCCTCGTCGGACCGGCCGCAGACCAGGATTTCTTTCTCCCCCCCGAGCCCCCTCCCACCTCGGCTCCACCACCGACCACGGTTCCGGCGGACACCAGCGCTCCCGAAGCCGCCGATGACCCTTCCGTCGATCCGACCGGGCCGTCGTCCGACACGTCCGTCGAACCGGTCGTCACCGAAGCGACGGCGACAGACGCGCCGCCGCCCGAGTTGTCGGCGGCACAGCAGCCGTCACTGTCGAGCCAACGCGATCCGGGTGGCTCAGGTCCGGTCTGGACCCTTGGCCTGCTCCAGGGACACCGCAGCAGCTGGACCCAGACCGGGCTGCTGGCTTCGCTTTGCGCGCTCGTGTGGTTCGGGTTCTGGCGACTGGCCAGGCATCGCCGTCTCGCTGCGCAAGCGGTGATCTACAGCGTGGGATTCTTCCTCGCGTTCCTGCCCGCCCTGTATTTCACGTTCGAGGTGCTGTCCCGGCTGTTGCCGGAGAACCTGTAGCGCCGGACGCAACGGTCGGCGCCGGCACGACGGCGAGTCGGCCCGCTCCGGTCATGGCTCGAGTACGACGAGCACGTCGCCGTCTTGGACCTGGTCGGTAGGCTTTACCCGGACTTCGGTGATGATGCCGTCCCGTTCGGCCTCGACCGGGATTTCCATCTTCATCGACTCGAGGATGACGAGAACGTCCCCCGCAGCCACGGTCGCACCGACCTCCGCCGGTACCTGCCAGACATTGGCGGCCATCTCTGCTCGAATCTCGCTCATCGGTGTGCTCCTGAAGCAGTCGTGGTCGCCATGAGCGTAGTGATCGTTGACGGACCGCCGGGTAGCCTGAGCGCACCATGCGTCTTGCCGTATTCGCCGTCGCTCTCGGCCTGTTGGCCGGGCTCGTCGGCGGAGGGTCGTTTCGTCACCTTCGCAAGTTCGCCCTTCAGTCCATGGGCTTCGGCGCACTTTGGGTAGTCGGATCCCTGGTCGCGACCCGTCTCCATGGGACGGCTGCGGTGGTGGTCCTTCTCTTCGCGACGATCTGCGGAATCATCTTCACCGGATTGAATGCGCTCCGGTGGCCGGGTCTTGCCGCCGTGAGCCTCGGGCTTCTCCTCAATGGCGTGGTGCTCGCGCTCAACGGCGCGCTCCCCTACGACCTCGGGGCCGCGGAGTCGGCCGGGCTGGTTCCGTCCGGGCCCGTCGCGCTCAGGACGGACGGGCTCACGCGACCGTTTCGTGACGGTGACCAGTTCCTCATCGCGGCGCGTCGGATCCCGATCGCCCCGCTGCGCGCCGTCACCTCCGTTGGCGACCTACTCCTCGCGTTCGGCTTCGGCCTCGCCGCGTTCAACGTCGTGATCGACCGTGGCAAGGCCCGACCGCATCGGGCGCGGCACCGCGTCGGTGATGTCAGGGAGTCCGTCCACAGCGGCACGGTCACCTTCGGTGGCGACGATGCTCCCGTCCGGCTGAACCCGATGGACATCGCTCTGCAGGTGGCCGACGTCGCCGGGGATCCTGTCGTCCTGGCCGATCTCACCGTCGCCGATCCTGACGATCCTCATTTGGTGAGCGAGTTGACCGCGAGGGCCGCGGTTCGTGCCGTCTTGACCCAGCACGGTCTGCCACAACTCGATGACCGGCCGGTCTGCGATGGCGCACCACCAGCCGACACGGCGACGGACGTGGTCGACGACGCGTTGTCGGCCGTTGCGTCCGAGCTTTCCGACGGAGCAGGCCGAACTGGGTAGGTTGAGCCGGTGAGTTCTTCCAGCGCCGGTGATCCCGTGCTCGAGCGGCGAGCGCGCATTGCGTTGGCCGTGAGGATCGGCAAAGCCGTGGGGTACGGATGTTTCGCCCTCGCCTGCGTAGCGTTCGGGTTCATCTGGCTCGACAAGCCGACGGACGCCGCAAACACCGTCATCGCCTGGTCGATGGGCGTCGGCTCGCTCTTCCTCGCCCCGGCGATCGTCTTCGGCTATGCCGTCGCCAAGGCCGAGCGCGAGGAGAAGGCCGACGATGCAGCTCGGGCGGCCCGTCGCGCCGCCCGCGAGCAGAAGGCGGCGTCTGGACCCACGGAGTAGCCAAAGGCGGCTCGGGCGCCGGCGTGACCGGCCTACGACGCGGAGGTCGCGAGGAACGAGACGAGTTGCTCCACGAGAGCGGCCATCGTGTGCTCACCGTCGTTGGCGTTGGCTGCCGTGGCATCGCCGAGGATTCCCGTCGAGCTCACCGAGCGCACCCCGCCCTGCCGCATGGCGGCCAAGAGGCTCGGCAGCTGTTCGGTGTTTCCCCGAAGTCCCTGGCCCCGGTCGTCGCCCGAGAGGCGGACGAGGTGTGGAGCGATAGCAAGAAGCAGTGAGGTCTCGGTGTGGCCGGCGAGGGCGTCGCCGTGGGGGATCGCCGGCCACCAGGCAGTCACGTTGCGGCCTTCGGATCGCAGGATCACGAGGGCATCGGTAACCGCGGTGTGATTGCCTCCGTGGCCGTTGACGAACACGAGCCGGGCGAACGGTCCACCGTTCGGTGGTGTTGCCGATCGGGCGAGTTCGACGAGGACGCTGGTCAGCGCCGCGGTGCCGATCGACAGCGTCCCGGGGAACCCGGCGTGCTCCCCGGATGCGCCGTACGGAAGGGCAGGAGCGACGAGCACCGTGTCGCTGCTCTTTGCTGCGGCGCGGGCGGCTACTTCCGTGGCGATCACCGTGTCGGTGTCGAGAGGCAGGTGCGGGCCGTGCTGCTCCGTGGACCCCAGCGGCACCAGCAGCGTCAGGCCGGATCGGACTTCGGGCCAGCTGCGTCGGGCCAGGTCGTTGGAGGTGGCGTCGTCCGGTTCCATGTCAGCCCGGTAGATGTCCCCACGCCCGGAGGTGGTCGAGGATCACGTCGGCGGCGGCGTCCGGGTCCAAGGCGAGGCGTTGGGGTGGCGTGCGGCTGGTGTGCGCGCCAGTGAGCGCCTCGACGCGTCGTCGGGGATCGGTGGCCTGCGGCGCGTCGAGGATGCGGGCTCTGGGGCGGAACGGGCCGACCCGCTGGGGTGCGGGCTCCCATTCGATGGCGCCGGCTCCGACGGTCACCACCGCCACGGTGGCGGTCTTGGCGTGCAGGACGCCGCGCAGTGGGGCGCGGCGTAGTCGTGCGGTCGCCCCCTCGACGGAGAGCACCGCCGGCCCGTTCACGGCGAGGACCTCGCGTCGGCCGCCGTCGAGACGACGTTCGACGCGAAGGTGGTGAGCGTCGGTCTGCTCGATTCGCACCAGCCCGAGGGCGGCGTCGAGAGACAGTTCTGCGGCCAGAAACGACGGTACGGATGCCGAGCCTCGATCGAGGCTCCAGTCGCCGCACAGCACCATCTCCGGCGAGACGGGGCGGGCCACGTCGGCGAGCAGGCGGGCGATGCAGGCGCTCGTCGGTTGGTGCTCGTCTCCATCGTCCAGGTGGACACGCGTGACCGCTGTGGCGCCGGCGGCGAGTGCGTCGCGGAGCATGGCGTCGGCCGCCGCGGCACCAACGGTGATGACGTGGGCCGTGGTGGCGCGAGCTTCGGCGAGACGCAGGGCCCACTCCAGTGCTGCCTGGTCGGCCAGCGACGGACCGGACCAGCGTTCGTCGGTGACGACCGAGCCGGTCAGCGGATCGATCTCCGGGCGCAGTGCGACCCATTTCATGCAGACGACGATCGGAGATGGCGTCGACCGATTCATCGCCGTGGATCCGTTCTCATCCGTGTCGGAAGACGACGCCATGCCCGCCTTCCGGATACGACCAGCTGATTGCGCCCTCGGTGTTGCACACGAGGTAGCACGTCCCGCATTCGAAGCACTGCTCGTAGTTGAACAGGATGCCTCCGCCGTTCGTCGGAACGAAGAGCTTGGCCGGGCAGGCATGGACGCACGCGCTGGTCGTGCAACTCCGGCAGAGCTCGGAGTCGACCACGATGTGCGCCGTAGGGGAGACCCGGAAATCAACCGTTTCCATCCGGTCGTCAAAAGCCATCACCGCACGTCGCATCACCCGTCGAACGTAGCGCCCTTGTCGTTCATGGGAGAGAGGTTGCCCCAAAACTTGGGGGCTGGACACCTCCTAGCGCTGCTCGGAGGTGTTCTGCCCCCAGGAATGGGGGCAACCTCTCTCCCAACGACCCCAACGGGCCGTCACCCCGAGGGCGGGGGCCGGAAGTTGTCGAGGAAGGCGAGGATGGTGGCGGGGTCGGGAGTGACGATCACGTGGCGGTCGTAGTCGTGGTCGCCGAAGAGCGGGCGGAGGAACCGTTCGATGGGGAAGTGGCGGCTCCACCAGTGGTCGATGCCGGCGAACGGAAGATCGAGAAAGCACATCGGGCTGAACCACCGTTGGGTCCGGTAGACGTTCTGTGCGGCGTCCTGGAAGACCTCCTGCAGCGTCCCGGCGTTTCCCGGCGCGTAGATCACCCCGTGACGGGCGATGGCCAGCAGGCCGTCCTCGCGAAGGGCGTTGGAGACGTACTTGGCGATATGGGTGGCGAACGGCGTCGGTGGCTCGTGACCGTAGAACCACGTCGGGACGCTGAGGCTGGGCATGGGTGGGGCGGCGAGATCCTCGAGCAGCCGGAATGCCGGCGCCTGCCACCGATGTAGAGCCCGGACGAGGTTCCGGTCGACGCGTCCGTCGCGGCCCACGATTGCCGTCATGGCCGAAGGGAACGTCGGAACGGACCCGAGGAATTCGATCGCGTCGGTGAGCGCCGCGTCATCGCGGGCCGCGAGCATGGCGCCGAGGTGTGTCGCCTCCATCGCCCCGGGGCCGCCGCCGCTGGAAACGACGACACCCGCGGCCCCGAGGTCGCGGGCGAGTCGGGCGATCGTCGCGTACGTAGGGCTGGCGCGTTCGACGCGGTGGCCGCCCATGATTGCGACGCAGCGACGCTCTCCGAGAAACTCGTTCCGGCCTTCCGTGACCCGCTGGTCCTGTTCGGCCCACGCGATGCGCTGGGCCTGCGTGGACGGCCGGCGGGTGGCGAGGAACGTCCGGAAGTCGAACGTGTCGAGGTACGACTCGGCGACATCCGGGTCGAAGCCGTCGAAAAGGTCGACCGGGGAGAACAGCATCGCCGCGACGTTCAACCGAAGATGGAGAGGGCGTCGCGCGCATCTCGTGCAAGGTCGCGCAGCTTCAGGCCATGGTGTTTGAGTAACGGGCGCCCGATCGTCACTGCACCCCGCTTGCGCGACGGATTCTGCACGGTGTAGAGCTGCTCGAAGAGATCGCACGCCACCTTCGGGTATCGCTCCTGGACTCGTTCCGAAAGCAGGAAATGGCCGGCCTTGCGAACCTTTCTGTGGTCCTGGAGCACCCAGGACGATTCCAGTCGATGCTGATAGGTGCGCAGACTTTCTGCGGACGTATCATTTCGGGAGAGGGCCTCATGGGCGGCCTCGCCGGCGGCCATGCCGGCTCCCATGGCGTAGTTGACGCCCTCCAGCCAAAGACCCGCGGCGAGGCACATCGCTGCGGCATCGCCGGCCACGAGCATCCCGTCGGTGAACAGGCGCGGCATCATGTTGAATCCGCCCTCGGGGATGAGATGTGCCGCGTATTCCTTGATCTCGCCTCCCTCGACGAACGGCGCGAGTGACGGATGGTCCTTGAGGCCACTGATCACGTCTTCCGGCCGGACCTTGGCCTTGGCGAGCCCGGTGAGCGAAAGCACGGCCCCGATCGAGACGGTGTCGCGGTTCGTGTAAAGGAAGGCACCTCCGGGGATGCCACGGGTACCGCCGACGATTTCGAAGTCGGCGCCCTCGTCGCCGGTCACGTTGAACCGCGCCTCGATCTCGGCCCGCGGTATCGCAAGGACCTCTTTCACCCCCAAGGTGAAGTTCTCGGCCCCGCCGTGGTCGTAGAGCCCGGCCTCCTTGGCCAGGAACGAGTTCACGCCGTCGCAGGCGATGACCACGCCGGCGGTGAGGTCTCCGTCACGATCCGTTCGAACCCCGGAGATGCGGCCTCGCGAGTCGCAAATGAGCCCGGTCGCGGTGGTCGACGTGATCAGCTGCGCACCCGCGGCGACGGCCTGGTCGGCGAACCAGCGGTCGAAGTCGGGACGGTACGCGGTGAAGCCGTTGTACGGAGGTGTGCCCCACGTCGTGGTGCGGTAATCGATGCAAAGACTCTGGTGGTCGGTGAGGAGCATCGTGCCGCGCCGGGTGATCCAACGCTGCACCGGCACCTGGTCCCACCAGTTGGGCACGAGCTGATCGAGGATTCGGCCGTAGATGACCCCGCCGTAGACGTTCTTGGAGCCCGCGAACGGGCCCCGTTCGAGCAGGGCCACGGAGTGACCCGCCCGTGCGGCGGTGAGAGCGGCGGCAGATCCCGCCGGCCCTGCTCCCACGACGAGGACCTCAACATCGGGCGTCGACATGTCGACGAACGTAGTGCTGTGCAGATGAGTTCGGGCATTCGCTGGTGGATCGCGTTCCCGCGACCCTCGACGAACGCGACCGCAACTGCCACGCTGGTGGCCTCATGATGGCGGCACATCTGCGGTTGGCCGGTCACGCGGCGCGTGAACCTGACGCGCCTGCTCTCCTTTCCGGGGACGTTTCGATGACGTTCGCCGAGTTGTCGGCGAGCGTTCAACGTGATGCGGCTTGCATCGCGGAAGCACTCGGTCTGCGCAGGCCCGGCCATGCGTCGGGAAACGGTGATGCTCCTCGCATCGGTCTGGCGATTCCCCGGTCCTTCGACCTCGTCTCGCTGGTGTTCGGGTCCCTCGCATCGGGTGCTGCCTATGTTCCGCTCGACCCGAGGCTCCCCACCGATCGTCTCCGCTACATGGCGGAGGATGCCGGGGTCTCGCTCGTCGTTCTTCCGACCGACGAACGACCCGCATGGCTCGCCGACGGCATCGCATCGATCTCGATCACCGACCTGCGAAACGCTCACCGCGACCTCCAGGACGGAGCGCCCGTAGGTCCGGAAGCGAAATCGCTGGCGTACGTGATCTACACCTCCGGGTCGACGGGGCGTCCGAAAGGCGTGCGAATCACCCACGCCAACCTGTCGCTCATCCTTGACGCGTGGCGAGCTGTCGCCCACGTGGCGGGTGGACCGGGCGCAGCGAGGTTCCTCTTCCATTCGACACTGTCGTTCGACGCGTCGCTCACGGAGTTCCTGTGGCCGTTGACGGAGGGCCACTCGGTCGTCTTGGCGCCGGATGGGGCACGGGCGGGCTTCGGCGACTCGTTCGGCATGCTGCTCGAGCGCCATCGGGTGACCCATCTGCAGTGCACGCCGACGCGGGCGGTGCTCATGCTCGCCGACACCAACGACCGTCGTGGCCTCCGCTCGCTCCAACAGGTGCTGATCGGCGGGGAGGCGCTCCCGCCGGCGCTCGTTCATCAGCTTCAAGCGGCCGGTGTGGGGGTCGTGACCAACATCTACGGCCCGACGGAGTGCTCGATCTGGTCGTTTGCGCACGACGTGGAATCGACCGATGGTGCGACCGTTCCGATCGGTTCCCCACTCCCGGGCGTCCGTCCGTTCGTCGTGGACGAATCGCTTTGCCCGGTTGCCGATGGGATCGAGGGCGAGTTGCTGATCGGTGGTCCCTTTGTCGGCGACGGCTATCACGGACGGGCCGACCTCACGTCGGAGAAGTTTCGTACGCTTACGATTGACGGATCGGAGTTGCGGGTGTACCGAACGGGCGACCGCGCAATTCGTCGCGCGGACGGAGTGCACGAGTTTCTGGGACGCATCGACACCCAGGTGAAGCTGCGGGGTCATCGCATCGAGCTGGGTGAGGTCGAGGCGGTGCTGATCGAACAGCCGTCAATCGCCCACGCCGTGGCTGCCGTTGTCGGACATGGTCTGGGTGACGACCGGTTGGTCGCCTTCGTCATCGTTCCCACGGGTCAGTCCTTCGACGAGGTCGGCGTTCGCCGGGCTGTTGCAACACGGCTCACTCCGGTGATGGCGCCGACTCTCTACGTCGTGCTCGACGAGTTTCCTCTCACCCCATCGGGGAAGGTCGACCGTCGTGCCCTCCCGGAGATCGCTCCGCAGTCGCTGGCGACGGCGGCACCGACGACGCGAGACGAACGCCCCGGTACTCCGCTCGACCGGATTGTTGGTGACTTCGCGTCAGTGTTCGGGCATCCCGTAAGTCCCGATGACGACTTCTTTGCGCTGGGCGGGCATTCACTGCTGGCAGTCGAACTGCTGGGCCGCATCGCCGAGCGGAAGGGTGTCGACCTCCCCCTCACCGTCCTTCTCGATGCCCCCACGCCACGCCTGCTGGCCGAGCGGGCTGCCAACCCCGGTGGGTTCAGCACGGTCTCGTCCCTGGTGCGATTCGGTGCAGACACCGCTCCGGTGAAGTTGTTCCTTGTGCACGGCGCCGGCGGCAACGTGATGGGGTTTCGCGAGATTTCTCTCGCACTGCGTGGTCGGGTTGAGGTCATCGGCGTGCAGGCCGCTGGTGTCGAGCCGGGGCGTGCGCCGGATCGGTCGATGACGGAGATGGTGGAGAGGTACGCCACCGCGATCCAGGCCGATGACCCCACTGGCCGCTACTGGGTCGGTGGCTATTCCGACGGAGGGCTCATCGCGATGCACCTGGCGCAGGAGTTGCGTGGCCGCGGATCGACGATCGCCGGTCTCGTGGTGCTCGATTCGTTCATCGCAGAACCGATGCCGCCGACGGCGCTCGGCCGTCTCGCCAATGTCACCCGCAACGCCCGGGATCGCGGAGGCCGTTCACTTCCGGCGTGGGCTCGTGCGAGTTGGCGGGCGTGGCGGGACCGCGCGGGTTACGTCGATGCCAACGCTGAAGCTGCGGAACGACTCGGCTACGTCGGCGTGGATGCGATCGTCGACAAGGCGGTGCTCGGCGCCGGGGACGCCGGCCCCATTCCTGCGCCGGCGCTGCTGTTCCGGTCGATGGAGATGACGCCGACCTTCTGGTTCGACTACACCCATGTGGAGAAACAGGCTGCCTCGACGCATACCGTCTGGGTTCCCGGTGGCCACTCCACCGTCTTCCAGGGGACGAACGCGCGGTTGGTAGCGGACGAGGTCGCCGCGTTCGTCGATCGGTTCAATCGTTAGAGTGCGCGTCGCGCAGCTTCCGTTCGAGGGCGTCGAGTACTCCTGCGGCGTCGCTGACGATGGCGATTTCGGCCATCGTCATCATCGGGCAGCTCGGATCGGTGTTGACGCCGATCACGTGGTCGGGGTCGCCGAGGCCGCTCGTGTGCTGCGTTGCGCCGGAGATCCCGAACGCAAGGTAGATCGATGGTGTGACGGCCACCCCTGTCGTTCCGATCTGACGTTCGAAGGGAATCCATCCCGCGTCGCTGGCAACACGGGTTCCGCCGAGTGACGCGCCGAGGTGCCGTCCAACGCGGGCGAGTTGGTCGAAACGGTCCTTGGAGCCGAGGCCGAGTCCGCCGCCGACGATGAACGGAGCCTCGGTGAGATCCATCGTCGTCGGATCGGGCGGGAGCACGGCAATGCTCGTCACCGCGGGTTCGGCGCGTTGCGATTGCGGAGATGCCGGGGTCGGGTGAAGCGCCGTGCTCGTCGGCTCCGCGGCCGTCGCCGGTCTCATGAGCCCGCGGACGCCGGGGACGAGCGTGGCGACGAACGGTCCGACGGGGATGAGCTCACGTCCGACTCTGCCGGCGGTCCGCACACAGGTGACGCGCTGCTCACGGACTTCGGTGGCCGACGCGAACAGGGGCCGCTGGAGTCGGTGGGCGAGGAGTGGGGCAAGATCGCGGCCATCAGGCGAGGCCGGCAGAATGAGACCCGTTGCGTGCCGCACCGGTTCGATCCCGGCGATGGCATCGGCGATGTCGACAAGGCCCGCGCTGGGCATCTCCATGGTGAAGATCGTGTGCGCGCAGGACAGATCCTTCGTCGCTTCGCTGGTCTGTGAACCGACAAGCACGCCCCGGCCGTTTGCCTCGGCGATCGCCTCCTCCCCACCCGCCGGCATGACGCCGTTCCGAACGACCACGATGGCGAGGAGGCTCACAGCGCCGCTCCGACCCGGTCACCGTCGACGACGGCGGAATGAGCGCAGCGGGGTGCGATCGCGTCGCCGATGCGGCGGACGTCCAGCCCGGAACCGGTCAGTTCGCGGAACAGCGCGTCGTCGGGTCGGTTGGGCACGGCGAGTACGACCCAGTCCGTCTGGCGGTCGAGCATCGTGCCGCTCACATGATGGAGGACGCGAAGTGTACGTAGGGAAGGGTCCCAGCCCATCACCACCGAGTCGGGCGTGAGGGCGATGTTCTTCGCCGCCGAGCGGATGCGGAAGCCCTCCATGTCGAGGGTGATGCCCAGGTCCTGGCCGACGACCATGCCGGGCGTGATGATCTCGACGACGCATCCTCGGTCGGCGAGCACTTCGGCGACGGACGTGGCCTGGTGGAAACCGAGCTCGTCGATCACCGTCACCCGGTCGCCCGACGCCGGTGCGAACGTGCCGCGCAGAACGTCTATGACGTCGCCGATTCGTTCGTCGTCCGGTGGGGCCCAGTAGGGGCGCTGCGGCACGGAGCCGGTGGCAACGATGACGATGTCGGGCCTCTGCTCGATCACGAATGCCGCGTCGACCTCCTGGCCCAACGCCACCTTCACCTCGAGACGATTCAACTCGTTGAGCTGGTTGCGGATCATGTCGCCGAACTCTGCACGGTTCGGCACGCTCGCCGCCCAGTGGACCTGACCGCCGGCAAGTGCCTCACGGTCGTAGACGACAACCTCATGTCCGTGGTGCGCGGCGGAGATGGCGGCCTGGAGCCCCGCCGGGCCGCCGCCGACGATGAGCACCCGCTTGGGCTTGCGGCCGAACGCGACGGGCGACCCGGGTCGGGTCGATTCAACCGCAGCGGCTTCGGCGAGTTCCGCCTCGCGACCCGCCGCGGGGTTTTCGATGCATCCAAGCCAGCGGTTGAGCCCCATGCGCCCGACGCATTCCTGGTTGCACGACAGGCACAGGCGGGTGTCGTCGTGTCCGCCGGCCTGTGCCTTGCGGACGAAATCGGGATCGGCGATCTGGGCACGCACGGCTCCGACGAGATCGCAGTGGCCATCCGCCAACGCCCGCTCGATCTGGAGCGGATCCTTGAACCGCCCGACGCCGACCACGGGGAGGTCGACCTCGCGGCGAATGGCGTTCGGGATGAACAGCGCGTATCCCGGGGGAACATGCATCGATGCCTCGATCATGAACAGCGTTGCCGTGGCCACGCCGATGGACGTGTTGATGTAGTCGACCTTGCCGGTCGCCTCGACGATCTTGGCCACGGCGACGGCTTCGTCGATGGTGGTTCCGCCTTCGATCAGCTCGTCGCCGCAGAGGCGAACGCCGAGCGCCCTGGTCGGCCCGATCGCGTCCCGCACGGCGTCAACGATCTCGACGAGGAGACGTGCTCGATTCTCGAGGCTGCCGCCGTAGGCGTCGGCACGGATGTTCGTCGCGCCCGACAGGAATCCCCGCACAATCGACGAATGGCTGCACTGCAATTCGACGCCATCGAATCCTCCTTCGGCGCAGTGCGCAGCAACGAGCGCGTATCCCGCGATGATCTCGGCGATCTCACCCGTCGTGACCCCCTTGGGGACTTCCCGGAACAGCGGGTCGGCCACTGGTGAAGGAGCCCACACCGGCAGACGCGAGTACATCGACGAGGCCTGACCACCGTTGTGGTTGATCTGGGCGAAGATCGGCGTTCCGTAGCGATGCACGGCGTCGGTGATCCGCCGATAGCCGGGGATGACGTCGCGGTGGAAGCCGTGGATGAGCTTCTCGTACGGCCAGTCCGTCGGGTGGGTCGAGTGCTCCTCGGTGATGATGAGCCCGGCGCCTCCCGCCGCCCGGGCCGCGTAGTAGGCGGCGTGCTGCTCGGTCGGCAGTCCGTCGGCGGCATAGTTCGTGAGGTGGGCCGAGAACACCACGCGGTTGCGAACGGTGATCGGCCCCAACTGCAGGGGCGAGAAGAGGTAGCGATACCGGCTCATCGTGCTCCCAGTCTCGTCGGTCGGCTGGCCTACGGCGAAGCCGGGTCCGGGTCCGCCGTTGCCCCACGGCGATGGCGTCCGGTGTTCGCTTGTCCGTTCGTGCCGCCGTATGGTCGGGGGCATGAGTGCACCCGTCACCGTCGTCACCGGAGCAAACAGCGGCATCGGCCGAGCTACCGCGATCCACCTTGCCTCCCAGGGCCACACCGTCTACGGCACCGTCCGCACCAGGGACAAGGCCGGCAAGCTTCTCCAGATGTCGGCCGATGCCGGTGTCGAGGTGAACCTGGTCGAACTCGACATCGCCGACGACGCGTCGGTCGCGAACGGCTTCGCCCAGATCCTCGGAGAGGCCGGTCGCGTCGATGTTCTCGTCAACAACGCCGGCGTCGGCGGCAACGCGGTGACCGAGGAATGCCCTCCGCAGATGTACCTCGACGTGCTGAACGTGAACCTTTGTGGCGCCGTTCGCTGTGCCCAGGCTGTCCTACCGGGAATGCGTGAGCGGCGGAGCGGGGCGATCGTGAACGTCACCTCCGTCGTCGGTCGCTTCGCGGCGATCGCCCAGTCCCCGTACGTCGCGTCGAAGTGGGCGTTCGAAGGACTGTCCGAGGGCATGGCTCAGGAGCTTGCGCCGTTCGGTATCCGTGTGGTGATCGTCGAGCCGGGCGTCACCAAGAGTGCAATCTTCGCAAAGAACATCGACGCCCCGAACCAGACGGGGGCCTACGACGCGGCGTATCGGCGCATGTTCCAGTTCTACGCCGCCGGCATGTCGCATTCGACCGATCCGTTCGAAGTCGGCAAGGTGATCAACGAAGCGATCACGACGGATGCACCGAGGCTGCGCTACACGGTGAGCTGGGGTGCCGAGGAGATCATCTCGGGCCGGGCCCGCATGAGTGACGCCGAGTGGGTCGCGCTCGGCAACCACCCCGATGCGTCCGACGACGCCTACTACGACGCGTTCCGGGATCACTTCGGCATCGACCTTCGCCAGATGTAGCGCACGGACGTCACACGAGGAGAGCCTCCGATGTTCGAGCCCCTCGACGACCTGCTGCGGCTACAGGAGCTGCTCGACGAGTCCTATGCCGCAGCCGGGGCCAGTGCGGATCACCCTGTCAGCTCGCCCGGCGTCGACGCCGGAGCCTCGCGTAGGTCCAGAGGCAGACAACGAGGAGGCCGACCAAGAGCACGCTGATGCCGAACGAGACGCCGACGGTCGTCGTGGTCATTCGCAGATCGCCGATCGTGCGTATGAGCGCACCGTCCTTCCGGCACAGCAGCTTGTCGGTGTAGCGGGTGGCGCCTCCGCTGGATCTCACCTTCACGTCGAAGACGATCGTGTCCGCGTCAGAACACCAGAGTCGGCCGTTGATTCGCTTCTTGATCGCGTCGAATCCGAGCAGCCAGGAGAAGAACGCGGTCGGCAGGGCCAGCCCGAGAAGGAGTGCCAATGCCCGGCTTGCGAGCCGTCGCGCCGAGGATCCAGGTGTCGTAGTCGTATCCATCGCACTCATATCGCCAAAGTAGAGCGGAACGCCGGTTCTGCGCTGACTGGCCGCTACGACGGAAGGCACCTCAGGCGAAGAACTGCTTGGTCTCGTCGACCCGGAAGCGGACGGTCGCGAGCGCCATCAGGACGACTGCCGCACCCATGAGCACACCCACGGGGACGGCAACGTCACCGAGCCCGCCAGCTTTCAAGAACACCTCGTTGTGTCCCTTCATCGCCCAGTACGCAGGAGTGAACGGTCCGATGGCCCGGGCCCACCCCGGCAGCTGGGAGAGGGGAACGAGCGCTCCACCGAGTCCGGCGAAGGCCATCGCGCCGACATTCTGGATGGCGTTCACCTGATTGACGGTCCGGAGCGTCGAACTGACCAGCATGATCAGGGCGACAACACAGCAGGAGTAGCCGAACATCACCGCGAGTTCGGCGAGAGGCGAGCCGCCGTTGAGACGTAGGCCCAACGCGATTCCGCCGACGGTCAGCAGCAGTGTCTGAAACACGGTGAGAATTGCGACCCACGGGATCATGAAGCCGATCAGAAGTGCACGCGACGATGCCGACGAGGCGCGTAGCCGATCCCACGTCTGCCACCCGTGTTCGCGGAACAGACAGAATCCCGCAGAACCCCCAACGAAGAAACCGAACATGACCGCTTGGCCCGGAACGACCTGCTCGGCGCCGCTGGCCGTGCGGTAGCCGCTTGCCTGTAGCGACAGACCCATGGTGCGCTTGAACAACGGCATCACCACGAGGGGCATCACGAACATGATGAACAGGAACCACGGATCGCGTCGGATGATGCGGAGCTGTTGCTTGACGACGGCGACGACAGCGTTCATTCGGACTCCTCGACGAGTGCCGATCCCGTGACCGCGAGAAACACTGACTCTAGGTCTGGTTTGCGGGCCTGCACTGATTCGATGCCGATGCCCGCAGCGGCGAGACGCGACACAACTTCAGGCAGTGAGGTGTCGGTGGTGACGCGGTAGCGCATCGGGCTGGATTCGACAGCTCCGAACGCGTGTGTGAGTTCGGAACTCAACGGCGCAAGGGTGTGCAGGTCGAGACCGGTCGTCCGGTGAGCGTTGATGAGTTCGGCACGTGAACCCGAGGTCAGGACTCGTCCGTCATCGATGATGACGATCGACGCGTCGAGCGCTTCGACCTCGGGGAGGTAGTGCGTCGTATAGACGATTGCTGCGCCGTCGGCCGCCAACTGTCGGACTGCGTCGATGAGTTGGACGCGAGTGGTGACGTCTGCTCCGACGGTGGGCTCGTCGAGCATCAGCACTTTCGGTCGGTGCATGAGGGCGCATCCTGTGTGGAGGCGCCGCGCCTCGCCGCCGGACAGCTTCATGGCCTTGCGATCAAGCAGGGGAGCGAGGCCCAGCTGTTCGGCGACGGACTTGGCACGAGCACGTCGATCGGCTCGGCTCAGGCCGCTCAACTCACCGAAGAACTCGAGGTTCTCCCGAACCGAGAGCGGCGGATAGATGCCTGTTCGCTGCGGAGCGATTCCGACGAGACCCGTCGCCGACCGCGGATCGGCAAGAACGTCAACCCCATCGACGGTCACGGAACCGGCGTCGGCTTTCACGAGCCCGGCAATGATCGAGAGCAGTGTGCTCTTTCCGGCCCCGTTGCGCCCGAGCAGCGACACGATGGACCCGGCGGCAACGTCGAGCGATGCTCCGCGCAGAGCGGTGATGTCTCCGTATGCCTTGTGAACATCACGAACGCTGAGCACGCCGAGAACCTAACCGGATCGCCATGGGGTTCGTCGACCAATTACGTGTCAGGCCGGGAACATCTCGTAGGCGCGCAGATCATCGACGGTCGCATAGGTGCGCATCACCATGGCATCGATCAGATCGAGACCCCGTTGATTACTGGCAGGAACAGCGATCGCCCCGAACGAGGCCATCATCGCGACCAGCAGAAGAGAGCGGCGAACGTCGTCCTCGAACTCGGCGTACGAGTAGTCCGTCACGCCGGCCTCACCGAGGGTGCGGTGATACGTCTGCATGAGCTTCGTCGTGTTCGCCCGTCGGGTTTGGTCGTCCATCGACCACGCGATGAAGTACGCCACATCGAGCGCACCGACTCCCTGCACGCAGAGCTGCCAGTCGATGAAGTACAGCGGCGAGACACCAGGCGTGGCGTTGTCGTTGAACAGCACGTTGTCGAGCCGGAGGTCCATGTGGGTGAGCGTCAGCGGTCGGGTGGCCATGGCCACGTCCGCCATCTCCAAGGTCTTCGTGCGCACGAGGTCGGCGACACGCCGGCCGTGTGACGACAGGCGGTCGCCGTAGGTCGCCATGAACGGCTCGTAGACCATGGCGTACTGGGACTCACCGTCGCGGTATTTGCCCTCGTTGCCCTTCGACAGCCAGGCGAAGGTCGGGTTCCGGTCGATGTTCCAGTGATGCGCGTGAAGTTTCGCCAGTTCGACCATGACGGTGATGGCGTCGGCTGCCGAACATCCGGCGACCTGATCGGGTATTCGGCAGTGCGAGAGGTCTTCGAGAATGAGCGCGAAGCCTCGTCCGGAGGCATTCACCTCGGCGAAGTGCGAACGCGGGATGTTGGTGATGTCTCCGGTGGCATGGCGGTAGAAGTTGATCTCCCGTTGGTAGAAGCCGAACGTCTCGACCAGGTCGAGGACGGGTTCGTACGGCGACGCCAGCTTGGCGATGACCGAGGCCGGTCCGCTTCCCTCGGAGTACTCGAGCGCGAGGCGTCCGAGGACGCCGAGCATGCCGACCCCCTCACCGATCGTCGTCGAGGTC
>JANMYF010000243.1:0-6948 GCA_031381685.1 Acidimicrobiia bacterium | reverse complement strand
GACGACCGCGGGTATACCGAGATCCTCGTCACTCCTATCACCGATCCGGCCTGGACGCCCCTGTTCCTCGGCGCCGCAGCCGTGGTGGTCGAGGTTGGCGCACAGCAAAGTCACGCGGCGATCGTCGCTCGCGAACTCGGTATACCCGCGGTCGTCAGCGTCACGAACGCCACCCGGTTGATCCCCGACGGCACCTGGCTCCGAGTCGACGCCAACACTGGAGAAGTTCACATCCACCGAACCCGCTGAACCGGCCCTCCGAACCCACTGCCCACCCACACAGCCACAGAAACGACTCGACCACCCGACGCGCACCGATTCGCCAGCGCACCTCACCCCAGACCGCCGCCCGCCACTACTCGGCAAGAGCCACTCGGACAGACGCTCGGCGCGATCGCCGGGTTCCTTGCCGGATACTCCGGTGCGACGCTCAAGAGCTACAGGACCGATCTCCGTCTCTACGCGTCATGGTGCGTCTCGAACCGGCTGGAGGTGCTCGGCGCGAAACGGGTGCACATCGAGATCTTCGGACGCGAAATGGAATCGGCCGGCCGGATGCGATCGACCGTCGCCCGGCGGCTCAGCACGATCGCTGGGTTCTACAAGTACTGCCACGACGAAGGACTCCTCGACCGCAACCCCGCAGCCAACGTGCGACGTCCGAAAGTCGATCACGAGTCACGGACCCTCGGCCTGGACCGGAACGAACTCGGGGGACTTCTCGTTCAGGCCGGGCTCGGCACGCCCCGCGAGCACGCGTTGATCTCGCTGCTCGCGTTGAACGGGCTGCGAATCAGCGAAGCGTTGAACGCGGACATCGAAGCACTCGACATGGACCGTGGCCACCGAACACTGCGTATCGTCCGCAAGGGCGGCAAGCACGTCACGATCCCACTCGCGCCAAGAACCGGACGGACGATCGATCTGTACGTCGGCGAACGAACGACGGGGCCGATCTTCGTTGGGGCGAAAGGCGGCCGCATGGACCGCTACGCCGCCGACCGCATGGTCAAGCGTCTCGCGAAACGTGCCGGAGTGAACAAGCGGATCTCACCACACAGCCTGAGGCACTCGTTCATCACCGCCGCGCTCGATGCCGGTGTCCCACTACGAGATGTTCAAGAAGCGGCCAGTCATTCCGATCCGCGAACGACGATGCGTTACGACCGCGCTCGCCAATCACTTGACCGCCACGCCACCTACATCGTCGCAGCGTTCGTCGCCGGAGCGGCGCGAGTCGGCTGAACCCCGCGGAGGGGCGATACCGTGTGCCGGTATCGCCCTTCAGCGCCGGGAGTGTGCGGGTCGTTCTGACGTTTGGGGCGTTGTTATCGGGCGGTCCGCACGCCTAGCGCGCTCGATACGCGTCGGACCGCGAGAAGACCCCGACGGCGGTGACACGTTGACGCTCCTCGTCGATTCGATAGAGGACGCGGTACGTTCCTCGCCTGGCGCTATGGCGATCCTCCAAGGGTGGGCGAAGGCGTTTGCCTACTCGATGTGGGTTATCGAGGAGGGGTCCAACGATGAATTCGAACGCAGCAAACGCAACTGCCTCGGGGAGTTCCTCGGACAGTTGACGGCGAGCGGATGGGGCAACGATCAGTTCGTAGCGTCCGTCGCTCATCGACGACGTCGGGAAGCCATGGAGGCACGTAGCTTCGTTTCGCTTTCTCCGCTACCAGCAGCGAGTTCGGCATCGGCGTCGGCAAGTGCGCGGACCACATCAGCGTCAGACAAAACAGCGATCGTTTCTTCCAAGCTCTCGAGATCTTCGACGGCCACCAGAACTGCAGTGGGTCGTCCGTGGACGGTGACGGTGACCCGGTCGTGCTGAGTGCCTACTTGGGCGACGAGTTCTGACAGGTGGGCCTTCACATCGGCAACAGATCGAGTCTCAAACATAGTCATAAGTATGACCAACAAATTGGAAGGCGTCAAGACCTGAAGACACTCCGCATTAAACCCATCCGTAGACGCGAATCGCTCGCCATATTGCTAAGCGCTCAGTGCATTTTTTGACCGTTGAGTATTACCGGTCTCTTGCGCACAGCGCCGAGCCGGTTACGAGCGGGCGGCGAGGGGGACGGGGATGAGCAGAGTGTCGCCCGATCCGGCATTTCGTGCTGTTCCCGGATTGGCTCGCACACTCGCGTTCTGGGACGCCGCTCTGTGCTCGCGCACTCCGAGCAGATCGCCGAATCGGCGCGGTGTGTCGGTGGCCGGACGGGCATCGCCAGCTGTCCGGGGCGTGCCGGCGGCGTTGTGGTGTGTCAGGTGTGGTGTGCGCTGTTGAGGTAGGCGAGGACGGCGCGGACGCGGCGGTGGCCGTCTTCGCTGTCGGTGATGTCGAGCTTGGTGAGGATGTGGCGGACGTGAGCTTCGACGGTACGTTCGCTCACCACGAGTCGGTTGGCGATGGCGGTGTTGGTGAGTCCTTGGGCCATGAGCTCGAGTACGCCTCGCTCGCGCTCGGACAGCCGGCCGACGGGTCCGCTGTCGGCCGGCGCGACGAGGTTGGCGACCACCATCGGGTCGAGGGCTGACCCTCCCGCAGCGACGCGCTCGGCGGTGGCGAGGAACTCGCCCACTTCGAGCACGCGGTCCTTGAGGAGGTAGCCGAACCCGCCGAGTGCGACCAGGTTGACGGCGTGGGCGGTCTCG
The DNA here is from genome assembly GCA_031381685.1 of Acidimicrobiia bacterium. Lineage (GTDB taxonomy): Bacteria > Actinomycetota > Acidimicrobiia > Acidimicrobiales > JANYDT01 > JANLQX01. The sequence goes on along the minus strand of JANMYF010000243.1, from coordinate 4,284 downwards.
ATGTGCTGGGACAGGAGCAGCACGCCCACGCCGGGATGCAGCTGCTTGATCGAGTGGGCGGCGCGGGCGCCTTCGTCGGTGAAGGTGGGCGGCATGCGGATGTCGATGACGGCGAGATCGGGCTGCTCGTGTGCGATGGTGTCGAGCAGCTGGTCCGCGTCGCGCAGGGCGGCGACGACGTGATGGCCGCCGTCTCTGAAGAGGCGTGCGAGGCCTTCGCGTAGCAGCGCCTGGTCCTCGGCGATCACGACGCGCATGGGAACTCCGCGATGAGGGTGGTACCTCGGCCTGGGTCGCTGTCGATCCTGAAGGTTCCACCGTGGGCGGCCACGCGATCGGCGAGGCCAGCCAGTCCGGAGCCGTTCTGTGCGATGGCACCTCCGACGCCGTCGTCGACGACGACGAGAACGACGCGGTTGCGCTCGTGGAAGGCACGGAGCACGACCTTGGTGGCCCGGGCATGTTTGACGGCGTTGGTGAGCCCTTCGCAGGCGGTGAAGTAGGCGGCGGTCTCGACCTCGGTCGGGTACCTGTCGCCGTTGGCGACGACCTCGACGGGCAGCGGTGCCCGGCGGGCCAGGTCTCGTAGGGCGGGCCCCAGACCGGTGTCGAGGTGGGCGGGTCGCAGACCGCGGGCGAGCTCGCGCAGCTCGTCGATGGCCACGGTAATCTCAGCGACTGCGTCGTCGATGGTCTGGTTGACGTCGGGATCGACGTCCGGGCCGAGGACGTGTTGGGTGTGGCGGAGCGCGAGGCCGATGGACACCAGGCGCTGTTGGGCGCCATCGTGCAGGTCGCGTTCGATCCGTCGTCGCTCCTCGTCGCCGGCGGCGACGATCCGAGCCCGTGACGCTTCGACCTCGTCGAGCTGGCGACGCAGCCCGACTCGAAGGCGCGCGATCTCCACGGCGAGCGCGGCAGCGTCGAGCACCTTGGGAACCAGCGAGCCGCGTTCCGCGAGTTCGGCGGGCGCGACGAGGGTGCCCAGGGTCGTGCCGGCGTGGCGGATCGGCCAACGGCGTCGGCCGTCGTCGAGGTCGTCGGTGACCGACACTCCAGCGAGGTCGACGGTGAGCTCGCTCGCAGGCAGGAGCAGCAGGAGGTGCAGGTCCTCGACTCCGAGCGCCTCGCGGAGAAGGCGCTCGACGTCCTCGGGGACCGCGCGGCCGGAGCGGAGCTCATCGAGAAATGTCGTCATCCGTTGGAGGGCGTCGAACCGGGCCCGGTTGAACCGGCGGTCGACGATGTCTTGCACCCGATGACGCACGCCACCGAACACGACGGTGGCGGCCAACGTGGCACCGGCGGTGCTCCAGTCCGAGCCGCGACCGACGGCGGCACCGATCACGACGACCGTCGCTGCGTAGGTGCCGGCGAGCACCACGCTCAGCGCGCCGTAGGCCAGCGTGCGGCTGATGACGACATCGATGTCGTAGAGGCGATAGCGAAGGATCCCGATGGCGGCACCAACCGGCATCGCGATCAGCGCGAGCGCGGTCAGCGGGCGCACAACCGGAGCCACGCTCCAGAGCAGCGCGACGACCGGCAGGATGACCACGGCGCACATGGAGGCGAACACGAACCACCGCAGCTGGAGTCGTTCGACACCGGTCGCGCGGCGCAGGCGCTGTACGAGCGGCACGATCGCTACTACCAGCGAGCCGAGGAACATCGGCATGCCCACGGTGAGCAGCGCACTCCTCCATGAAGCGTCAACGGCGTAAGGGTTGCGGTCACCGACGAAGAGATCGCCGATGTCGGGCGACAGGGAGAACCCCGGCACCAGGAGTGCGACGCCAGCGATGTTAGCCCAGGCGATCAGCGCCCAACGCGGCCGGGTGAGGTGCCCGTCGGGGAACAGCAGCAACGTCAACACGCCCAGCGGTCCGCCCGCGATCCAGCTCCACAGGGCGACCCATTCGGCGAACGGTCCCGCGGGCCAGTGCTGTTGCGCGGCTCGCAGCCCCCAACCCTGGGCCAGGTCCGCGGCAACGGCGGTGAAGGTCGCGTCGGCGATGAACAGCCAGCCAATCGGGTGGCCCGGGTGCCGCGACACGATCAGCGCCCCGGCCCCGGCCACGATCACGGCGTAGAACGCATACAGCACCGTGTCGTACCGGGGCTCAAGACCCCACGACAACGCGACCGCGACGGCTTCCACCGCCAGCGTCGCTACCAACAGCAGCGCCGGCACCCGACGTAGATGCAGGCGCTTCACGACGACGATTGTCCCAGTGCGTCCACGGGTTCGCAATCGTGCTGGCGCGCATCTGCGGTACGCGCTGGCGCGTATCCGAGGTTCCGTCCCTGCCCTGATGTGCCGTGGTCGATGCGATGTGTACAACAACAGTGCCCAATCGGATCGATCCCAGGAGGATCTCATGGTTCCCACCACCAACAACGTCCAGGCCCGTCCGAGCAGCCTGGTGACCGGCGCCTTCATCGGCGCCGGGGCAGCCACTGCTCTCGCCGGTGCGGTGCTCGCCTTCGGCATCCAGCCCGCTACCGACCTCTCCGTCGACTTCTGGCGCTACCCCTGGTCGAGCAGCGGTGCCTTCGTCGCGTTCTCGATCTTCAGCGCGATGCTCCACGGCCTGGTCGTCGCCGGCCTCGTCGCCTTCGGTCGCAGCGGCGCAGCCGGACGATCCCGAGCGGCAACCAGCGGCGTGGCGCTCGCGGTCGCCGGGACGGCGCTGCTGCTGGTGGGCGAGCTGGCGTCCATCCCCATCCGCGACGCCCAGGTTGACGACACCAGCGCCGGGATCGTCGGCGCGATCTTCGGTGTCGCCGGCGTGGCGTCGATGGTCGGGTTCCTGCTCGCCGGGCGGGCAACGCTGCGGGCCGGCGTGTGGCACGGCTGGCGCCGCTTCACCCCGCTCGCCCCCGGCATCTGGCTGGTCGTCCTCACGCCCGTCGTCGAGACCGCGCCGACGCTGCTGCACGGCGGGGTCGGTGTCTACGGCCTCTGCTTGCTTGCCATGGGCGTCGCCCTTCACACCGCGCCCACGGTTGCCGTCTACCTCGATTCCCCGGCCGCAGGGATCCAAGGCGTCGAGCCGCAGCTGGAACGCGCATGAGCACGAGCGTGCGTCGAGCTGATCACCGTCGGGGCGAGGCCGTTCCGACTCACGGCAGCGTGAGGAGCGGCTGATGCGATGGTGCGACGACGGAGGCCGGCGGTGACGGCGGCCGTCGAGCTGTCCGGGCTCACCAAGTCGTTTGGGAGCGTTCGGGCCGTCGACGACGTCAGCGCGGTGATCGCGGCGGGGCAGGTGACCGCGTTCCTCGGGCCTAACGGCGCCGGCAAGACGACCACCCTGCGGATGCTGCTCGGGCTCGTGGTGCCGACCAGTGGCAACGCGACGTTCGGCGGTAGGCGGTACGACGAGCTGCGTGACCCGGTCCGCCACGTCGGTGCGGTGCTCGAGGCATCCGGCTACCACCCCGGTCGCACCGCGCTCGACCATCTGCGCGTGCTCTCCACCGCGGCGAGGCTGGGCAGGGACGCGCCCATGCGCGTCCTGGCAGCTACCGGGCTCGCAGAGGACGCGCGACGAAGGGTCGGCGAGTTCTCCCTGGGCATGCGGCAGCGTCTCGGTCTCGCGGCGGCAATGCTCGGCGACCCGGCTGTGCTCATCCTGGACGAGCCGACGAACGGTCTCGACCCGCAGGGCATCCGGTGGTTGCGCGGGTACGTTCGCCAGCTTGCGAACGAGGGGCGCACCGTGCTCGTCTCCAGCCACGCGCTGAGCGAGGTCGAACAAACCGCCGACCACGTGCTCGTGATCGCCAAGGGGCGCCTCGTCCGGTCATCGACCCTCACCGCCCTGCGCGCCGAGGCCAGCGTCGGTTGCCGCGTCCGCTCACCGGAACCGGACCGGCTGTCCACCCTGCTCGACGCCGCCGGCCACCGCTACCGCCACGCAGACGGGGAACTCGCTGTCGACGCCGCCTCCGAGCAGGTAGGAGAGCTCGCCGCGGCACACGGGGTCGTGTTGCACCGCCTCACCGAGACGGCCGGGCTGGAGGAGGCCTTCTTCCGCCTCACCGAGCAGTCCCCGCTGGCCGACCAACCGGCGTCGATCGAGAAGGGGCTGGCATGAACGCGCTCACCCGGGCCGAGCTCCTCAAGCTGCGCAGCACCCGCCTCCTGGGATGGATCCTGGCCGGCACCCTGGCCATGGTGCTCGTCACGATCATCGCTTCCGTTCCCTCAACGGGGTCGACGAACAACGTGGTGTCCGATGGCAGCGTTTTGAGCTGGGAGGTCTTGCCGACACCTGC
>JANMYF010000089.1:0-11900 GCA_031381685.1 Acidimicrobiia bacterium | reverse complement strand
CGGCACAGACCAGTTTCAACGAGAGCGAAGCCGGCCTGCATGAAGATCACGAGCGTGGCGCCCAAGATGATCCACAACAGGTTGAGTGATGTTGCCGTCGCCGCCTCGGGCTTGCCTTCGGCCACCGCTTTGCCGGCGAACGCCGGGCCGGCGATCAGCAGCGAAGTCGTCAGCGCACCGACGGTCAGGCCCGCGAGTTTGCGCAGTGGATGGCGCACGGTTCCTCCTCTTTTCCGGATATGGCTGTCCGGCGGTAGTGACATCGCTTCTGCGGGTCGGGCAGAGACGATGTGATGAATGACTGGTCGCAACCTACGAGGGCGGGATTTCTCTGTTGTCTCTGAAGTGTTTCGTGGTCGTTGCAACCCCGTTCGTATGTGAACGTGTTGTTTCTTCGGCGTTCGGACCGTTCCGGTGGCCTTTCGGCTCGCCACGGTTCAGGACCGTTCCGCGGTCCTGAACCGCACGCCAGGGTTCGCGACTGTCCCAGCGTCCTGTCACGTCACCCGTTGCATCAGGACCCGTTCCGTGGTGTCGTCTGTGCCCCTCCGTTACGGGGTCCTGTCACCGATCCTCCCCACCCACTCCGGTACTCGCCCGTTGTTCTCCTCCGTCGAACCGGGTCTCCGTTCCTCGGAGTGGGGACCCCATCGGTGCCACCCCTCCACTCGTTGGGTGCCAGGCCACCCACCGCCCGTTGGTAGCAAGCGGACTCTCTCCGTCGGCAGAATGCGCGGTGCGCGGACGCGGTGCCTTCTGGCTACTTGCGGATGGTTCCTACGGTGTTCGTTCGCCAGGGGAGGCGGCGCCCGAGCGATCGCGCCTCGACACCGTTGGCCAGAGCGAGGCGGATCGACGCTTTGGTCTCGTCATCGAGCTTTCGTCCCGTCCGGTCGGTGAGATCGAAGCGGTCCAGCGCCATCGAATCGTTCGTGGTGATCCGCGCAGAGTGGACGTCGGCTCCCGCCGCGGCGAACGCCACCGCCAGCGAGTGGAGAAGGCCGCGGCGGTCCGTCGCGCGAACCTCGGCGATCGTGTGCCACGGGGAGCCGAGGTCGTCGAATGACACGACGGCGTCGCTCACTGCGGCAGCGAACAGCGGCTGATGCTGAGCCTGGGAGAGCGCGACCAGAAGGGCATCGGGGTCCGGGGCAACACCGATGACCCCCGTGCGGACCCGGAAGGCCTGGAGTGCAGCACCGTCACCCCATGTCGCGAGAACGGCATCGACGACGTCGAGCTGAGCGCGTTCGAGCACGCCGGTAACGAGGGCGAGAAGGCCGAGTTGATCGCGCGCACCGATCTCCACGCGCCACACCGACTCAGACTCGGCGGTGACCGCAGCGCGAAACGACGCACGCGGCGGGAAGGGTTCGAGAAGCCGGACGTGACGCGCCACTGCCGCCGGTTCCTCGGAAAGGAGGTAGGCGAGAGGCGACGCCGCTACGCGGTCACGCAGAAGCGACGAATCCCCGACCAGCGCAAGTGCCCGATCGCGGGTCCGATCGAGCAGGGTGAGCGAATTGGCACCGGCGAACGTCGGTCCGTCAAGCGAAGCGAGTACGAGGCGATGGAGTTCGGTCAGCAAGCTAGATTCCCATGTCTCCAACTCGTCGATGGCCACGCTCAGCACGTAGAGCGCACGCGCCTGCTCCGGCGACCCGAGGTGCGCGGCGATGCGGAGCACAGAGTCTTCGTGGAGGCCATCGGCACGCAGGGCGGCGGCGCGCATGAGCTCGCGATCAGCCACCAGCGCAGCGACGGCCGTACGGTCGGTCTCGTCGATCGTGAGCCGATCAAGCACCGCCCGGGCCTCCGCCGCCTTCGTCGACTGCTGGCCGAACATGTCGACGAGATACGCGGCGAGAAGGAGTCGATCCGGATACAGCAGGTGACGCGCCTCCGTTGTCGCCCGTTCGTCGTCGACGAAGTCGCGGGCCGTGCCGGCAACCAGGCGTCGGCACCGCTCGAGAAGCACGCCATGGTGAACACCCGAGGGATCGAGCAGGGAGGGATCCCGTCGACGTCGGGTCATCGCCGCCCCCAGTTCCGGCAACGCACGGTCGAGGACCGCGGTCGACTCGAGGAAGCGCCACGCTCGAACGGAACCACCGCGGATGACCGACATCAGCGCTGCCGTCGAATCGGTGTCCCAGCGGGGCGCCTCCGCTCCACCCGTCGCCTCGACGAGGTAGGTCGTCAATGCCACGGATGCATCGGCGTCGTCCACCATCAGCGAGGCATCGAGCGCGACCACGAGCGCTTCGCTGCGCGGTGGTTGCGCGGCGAGGTTGACCGTCGCGCGGCCACGGACCGGCGTCTCGAACTTCAGCCAACCGCCCTCGGGTCGGGGCGTGGGCATGTCCGGCGAAAGAGCCGACGCACGCTGCGTTCGTCGGACCCGAGCGCTCAACAGCGGAGGGGTGATCAGCGTGGTGACGAGCACCATCGCCAGGACGGCGGCGTAGACGTCTCCCGTGAGGATCCCTTCGCGGAGCCCGATGCTGGCGAAGATCAGACCGACCTCGCCTCTCGGGATCATGCCCATTCCGATCAGGAGTCGGTCGGACGGCGTACCCGTCGCTCCGAGACCGGCGACAACCTTGCCGACCACAGCCACGGCGGTCATCGCCGCCGCGAGGCCGATCACCGACGGCTTGACGAACTGCTCCACATCGGTGTTGATGCCGATCTGGAGGAAGAACACGGGGATGAACAGATGCCCGACAGACGTGAGTTCCCTTTGCACGCGAGTCGACACCGAACTGCGCCCGAGAACGAGACCGGCCACGAACGCGCCGACGATGGGGGCCAGCTTTGCGAGCGTCGCCAACTCGGCGATGCCCAGGGTGAACGCGAGAGCCAGTGCGACGAGGGTTCCGCTGGAGCGAGAAAGTCGTTCGATCTGGGCGAACAATCGAGGCACGGTCAGCGTGCCGATCAGAGTCGCCAGGAACAAGAACCCGAGCGCAAGGACGATGATCCCGATCAGGCTGCCGAACGAGAACGAACCCTCACCCGTGGTGATGCGCACGACGACCGTCAAGATGATCAGGCCGATCACGTCGTCGGCCACGGCGGCCCCGAGCACAGTCCGGGCCTCGATCGACGCCAGTGCCCGGAGATCACCGAACACGCGGGCGGTGATGCCTACCGATGTCGCCGCCAGGGCCGATCCGACGAACAGCGCTTCGTTCGAGGTGAGCCCGAGGAGATGACCGACCCCGACACCACCGGCCATGGGAACAACCACGCCGATGACGGCGACCGTGAGAGCGGCGCGTCCGACCGCGCCGAGTTCGCGCAGGTCCATCTGCATACCGACTTCGAGCAGCAGCAGGATCACGCCGATCTCGCCAAGGGTCAGGAGCACCTCGGCCGACGAACCCTCCCCCGTGGCAATGAACCCGAGGACCGACGGCCCGATGACGATCCCGGCCAGGATCTCCCCGACCACAGCAGGAATTCCGATGCGCTCGGCCACCTCCGCGGCCAGCTTCGCGGCGACGAGGACGACGAGGATGTCGAGGAAGATCCGGCTCACGGCAAGACACGAACCATCAGGTGCCCACCGGCACGAGCATCCAGCCGCGCCCGCGAACGTTCACGAGTTCTTCCGTCGTCAGCGAACGCCGGACATTCACCAGATGCACGTCGACTCGGCGAGGGTGTTCGCGCAGCCCGGCCGCCCTGGCCAACTCCCGACGAGTGACGACGCGCGGACCTGACGACCGAAGCGTGTCGAGGAGGGCGACCTCGCGATCACCGAAGTCGGCAGGGAAGTCGAGAGCGTCGTCGACGGGCATGGGCGTTGACCGTAGGCCCACGCGATTTCGTCGGTGTTGACCTGACGTTACGGTTGTGTTTCGGCCGAGCGGAGGACCCGACGGCGGCAACGCGAAACGCGTCAGGCGAAAGCGCGGACGACGAGCGCGTCGCCCTGACCACCACCGCCGCACAGCCCGGCCGCGCCGACGCCGCCGCCGCGCCGCCGCAACTCGTGGAGCAGCGTGAGCGCCAGACGGTTCCCCGACGCACCGATCGGATGGCCGAGGGCGATCGCTCCGCCATTGACGTTGACCACCGCATCGGTGACGCCGAGGTCGGCCATCGACGCCAGCGCGACGGACGCGAACGCCTCGTTCATCTCGAACAGATCGACGTCGCCAACGCTCATCGCCACCCGCGCCAGTGCCGCGAGAATGGCCTGCGAGGGCTGGTGGAGCAGTGAAGCGTTGGGTCCCGCGACCATCCCGTAGCTCACGACCTCGCCAAGCGGGGCGATACCCAGGCGGTCGGCCGCGGCCCGTGACATCACCACGACGACCGACGCTCCATCGCTGATCTGCGACGCGTTTCCTGCGGTGATCGTGCCACCGGCCTCGAAGCTCGCCCGCAGGGTGCCGAGCGACTCCGCCGTGGTGCCGGGACGTACTCCTTCGTCGGTCTCGACGAGCAGAGGATCGCCCTTTCGCTGCGGGATCGAGACGGCGATGATCTCGTCGGCGAATCGACCGTCCTTGATCGCCGCCGCGGCACGTTCGTGCGACTGCGCGGCGAACACGTCCTGGGCTTCGCGCTGCATCCCTTCGGATTTCCCGTATCGCTCCGTCCCGAGGCCCATCCCCACGTTGTCGAAGGCACAGGTGAGCCCGTCGAACATCATCGAGTCGATGATGGTCTTGTCCCCGATGCGCATACCGGCCCTGGCGTCGGGCAGCAGGTAGGGCGCGTTGGTCATCGACTCCATGCCACCGGCGACGACGATGTCGGCGTCACCGACGGCGATCATCCGGTCGGCCTCGATGATGGCGTTGAGACCCGAGAGACACACTTTGTTGATCACCGTCGACGGAACGCTCATCGGGATCCCGCCCTTGACTGCCGCCTGGCGGGCCGGGATCTGTCCAGCGCCGGCAAGGAGCACCTGGCCCATGATCACGTGGTCGACCTGATCACCGGTGATGCCCGCCCGTGCCAGCGCCGCAGCAATGGCGTGACCACCCAGGTCGGTGGCGGAAAGTCCGGCGAACGCGCCGGCCAGTTTGCCGATGGGGGTGCGGGCACCGGCGACGATGACGGATCCAGGCATGGGAACTCCTCCTCGTAGGTCGCCACGGAAAGCATCCGTGGACAGAACGCGCCCACAACAACGTGGACGTGCACGCGAAGTCTGGCCCGAACGGTGGCGACTCGCCAACCGGGTCAACGGCCGGGTCGACGGCGTCCGACCGACAGACGCCCGCGGGCGCTGAATGGAAATCATGAATATGCACGACCTACCGTGCATGTATGCAAAGCCACCAGACGCCGTTCGGACAATCGATCGTCGACCTCGTCGAGGCCGGCGCGCCCGCCGGGGATTTCGCCGCACTCACGCTTCCCGAGAGCTACCGGGCCGTCGTCGTGCGGCGGGAGGACGCGGCGATGTTCGAGGGGCTCCGCTCGGAGGACAAAGATCCCCGCAAAAGCCTCCACGTGCAGGACGTTGCGTTACCCGACCTTGCGCCGGACGAAGCGTATGTGGCGATGATGGCCAGTTCGATCAACTTCAATACCGTGTGGACGTCGATCTTCGAACCGATGCCGACGTTCGGCTTCCTCGACCGCCTCGGCCGAGAGGGCGAATGGGGAAAGCGACATGCCCTGCCCTATCACGTGGTCGGTTCGGACGGCGCAGGTGTCGTTCTGCGGGTCGGCTCGGCCGTTCGCAATTGGAAGGTCGGCGACCGGGTCACGATCCACTGCAACCACGTCGACGACCAGGACCCGTCCTCGCACGACGACTCGATGCTCGGATCGAATCAGCGCATCTGGGGCTTCGAAACCAACTTTGGCGGACTCGCCGAGATCGCCGTGGTGAAAGCGAACCAGTTGATGCCCAAGCCCCGTCACCTGAGCTGGGAGGAGGCGGCGTCGAACGCTCTGTGCAACTCCACCAGCTACCGGATGCTGGTGAGCCGCAACGGCGCGCAGATGAAGCAGGGAGACGTCGTCTTCGTGTGGGGCGCCACCGGCGGCATCGGCGGTTACGCCATCCAGTACGTGCTCAACGGCGGCGGCGTCCCCGTCGGGGTGGTGTCGTCCCCGGAGAAGGCGGCGATCCTCCGCGCCATGGGCTGCGAGGCAGTCATCGACCGCAAGGCCGCCAACTACCGCTTCTGGTCGGACCCGCACACTCAGGACGAGAAGGAGTGGCGTCGCCTCGGGGCCGACGTGCGGGCGCTCGTCGGTGAGGACCCTGACATCGTGTTCGAACACCCCGGCCGATCCACCATGGGGGCGTCGGTGTTCATGGCGAAGAAGGGCGGGACGATCATCACGTGCGCGGCGACGTCGGGCTACATGATCGAGTACGACAACCGCCACCTCTGGATGAAGCTCAAGTCGATCAAGTCGTCTCATTTCGCCAATTACGCCGAGTCCTACGCCGCCAACAAGCTGATCTGCCAGGGAAAGATCCATCCAATGGTGTCGGCCGTCCACACCATGGACACCACCGGCGAAGCGGCCTACGCCGTCCACCACAACCAGCACGAGGGGAAGATCGGCGTGCTGTGTCTGGCCCCGCGCGAGGGCATGGGGATCGACGACCCCGAGTTCCGCGCCAAGATCGGCGAACCCGCCCTCAACCGTTTCCGCCACGCCAGCTGACCCGAGTCGTTGGGAGAGAGGTTGCCCCCATATATGGGGGCAGAACACCTCCTAACGCCGTTCGGAGGTGTTCAGCCGCATTCCTGCGCTGTTGCCGCACACGCGCGATCGAAAGAAGACTGCATCCATGAGCTCTGCCCCGCCCTCGTCCGTCGGCCTGCTGACCGAGATCGACCACGTCGCCATCGCGGTCCACGACCTCGAAAGCGCGATCGCCTATTACGCGGAGGTCTACGGCGCCACGGTCGACCACCGCGAGGTCGTCGAAAGCGACGGCGTCGAAGAAGCGCTGCTGAAGGTGGCCCAGAGCTATATCCAACTGCTCACGCCCACCCGACCCGATTCGCCGGTCGCGAAGTATCTGGAGAAGAAGGGGGAAGGTCTGCACCACATCGGCTACCGGGTGGCCGACTGCGCTGTCGCCCTCGCCGCCGTCAAAGCCGCTGGCGGTCGGGTCATCGACGACGCGCCACGCCCGGGCTCACGCGGGACGACGGTCGCCTTCATCCACCCGAAGACAACCTTCGGGACGCTGGTCGAGCTGGTCCAGGACAACGGACCGGCCCACTGAGCTCCTTCGGCCGCCTCAGCGGGTCATCGGGTCGAACTCGTTCCGACCCGGCGTGCCAACAGGTCGCGCATCGACCGGCCGGCGACGAGTCCTTTCCTCTCGTAGTTCGTCACCGGTCGCTCCGGATGCGGTGGAGCAAAGCGAACGTAGGCGTTGGCGAGCAGCGGCTCCCGATCGATGATTCCGGCCATCTGCTCGGCGTAGGGCTCCCAGTCGGTGGCCAGCCGGAGCTCGCCACCGACGACGAGTCGTTCGGCGATCATCCGGGCGAAGGTGGCAGTGAACAGACGCCGGTGCGACTGATTGATCTTCGGCCACGGATCGGGACACACCATCTGAATGATCTGCGCGCTTTGCTTCGGGATCATGGCGTTGATCACGTCGAACGCGTCAGCACAGACCATGCGGACGTTCGTGATCGCCCGCTGATCGAGCTCATGGGCGAGCATTGCCAGGCCGTTCTCATGCGTCTCGATCCCGAGGACGTTGGCAGCCGCATGGGTCTCGGCCAGTGCCAGCGTCGTGTGGCCGGCGCCGAAGCCGATATCGATGATCAATGGCGCGGCGCGGGCGAACACCTCCACCGGATCGATGACCGACGACGTCGCAGCGATGCTCAGTTTGGGCACGAGTACGGCAAGCGCATGTTCCTTCTGCGGACCTCGTCGGCCACGGCGGATCGTGAAGCTCCGAGCCGCGCGATCACCCGACGGACGTCCCGCGAGCAACGCCGGTTCGGAGGCTGGTTCTCGCACCCGAACAGTGTCGCGTCAGCGAACGCCCGTCACGCGCCGGATCAGGGCTTCTTGCGCCGCGACTTCGGTTTCGGCTTGACGGCCTTCGGAACGGTCGGTGAGCTGTCCGGTGCACGCAGTGCCAGCACCGACGGGCCAGCTGCTCCCCCCGCCGCGGCCTCCGCCTTGATCACGTCGCTGAAGTCCGTGCCGATGGTGACGGGACCCGTCGACATGTTCTCGCCGTACGTCGCGCCACGCGTCATGGCGACCTTGATCCACCAGGTGCCTTTCGGCGCGTTCGCCCAGGTCCACGAGTTCAGCCCGCCGGAGACCGCCGCCGTCCCGATGCGATCCCACGGGCCCTTCGGCGACGGCGCCGCAAAGATCTCGGCGGTCGTGCCATCGCCCGGGTTGTTGTCCTGGAACACGATGTCGGCGGACGAGACACCGCAGTCATCGGTCGACAGCCACACCTGATCGACCGGAGTCTGACGCGGCTTGTACGGCTCCGCGATGTCCACCCGGAACGTCTTCACCCGCAGTCCCGGACGACTCCATCCGAGCTGCCCCTTCGAGGTGGTGTCGTTGATGTTCAACGGCGGCGGCTCGCTGCCGTCGAAGGGCGTCGGGTCGTTCAGGTCGACGCTGATCGTGGTGTCGTTGGGGTACTCGACGATCGGGGCGGACTCTTGGAAGCGCTCGTTGCCGACGAACTTCCAGATCGTCCGAAAGACCCAGCCGCCGTCGTTGCCGAACTCCTGGCTGTAGCGGCCGTCCCAGTACGGGACGATCAGCGTGGTGCGATGCCACACGCTCGGGTTCACCGTCCGACCTTGCAGGGCCAGACGGATGCCGGGATCGCCCGGCGCTCCGCCGTTCGGCGCCGTCATGCCGATCCCGTTGAACTGGCCGTTGGCCACGTCCCACGACACGTAGTTGTCGACCTTGTCGACGTCGGTCTTTTGCGCGAAGTCCCACGCGTCGCCGCGGACGCGCGTCGCCCAGTCGTTGTTCGCGCAGTTGGTTCCGTTGTAGGCAATCGGACGGCCGCCGAGGGGGAACAGGAGCGGGATGGCACCGGCGGCGTCGGGGTTGAGCACCTCGGGGACCGGCCCGACAAGCGCGTTGTCGATCGTCGTGTTGCCCTTGTTCGGGCCGACCACCTGCACCCAGTCGACGTCGACCTTCACGTCGCCACTGATCGCAACCCGAATCCCGGACACGGATGCCTTCGGCACATCGGCCTGGTACACCCGCCACCCGGGCTCGGTCACGAACTGGACGCCGCTCTGGCAACCGTCGTTCACGCCGGCCGTGCACGTGTAGAAGAAGATGCCGCCTCCGACTGCGCCGCTCACGTTCATGCGCACCCGGAACGTCGTGTACTCGAGGCCGTCGAGCCGACGCGCGTTGCCTTCGCGGTCGTGGCCGACGGCGTCACTGCCCATGGCATGACCACCCACGTCGTAGCCGCCCCACAGCGGGGAGAAGTAGCCGAGGCCGTTGAATTTCAGGTGCAACTGGCCGTCGGACAGAGACGGCCTCTCGGCGACGCCGACGATCAACGCCTCGTCGACCAGCGCGACGTCCTCACCGTTCGAGTAATCGAGCGGGTCGCCGAAGGTGTCGGCGAAGAACTCCTTCTGACCGACCTGACCGGCCGCGGTTGCGTCGGACGACCCGATGAGCACGGGGGATGCAAGCACCGCGCCGGCGAGGACAAGAGAGGTGAATCGACGAAACGCCATGTGTGTCTATCGGCCACCGAGAACGTTCGGTGGATCGCCGAAGCCGTTGAAGGCTCGGAAACAGGCCGATCAACCTACGGGGCAGGTCGACCGGCCCCGACCGGATCACGGGTCGCGCCACCTCCGCCGCTCCGACCCGGCGACGTCGACTCGGGTCGACGACGCCGCCCGCGATCACCGCCGACGCGCTTGGCATCGCCAATCGTCGCGCAGACGTGGAGCTCACTCCGGAGCGGAACTGAAACGTCGTGCACTCGCCGACGAAGGCCCTGCACGGCGTCGCCAAGTCGGCTTGCGAGCCGCGGACGGGCGGCATCGTCGGGGTCCGTTCCGCCCGAGCCGGGTTCGACGGCGCACGACGGGTCGCGACGCGCCCAAACTACAGACATGCGAGTGCACCTTGTCGACGGTACGTATGAGCTCTTCCGCTACTTCTTCGCCCTCCCCTCGCACATCACCGCGGACGGCCGCGAGACTGGTGCGATCCGGGGAGTCCTCGGCAGCATGCTCGATCTGATCGAGGACGGCGCGACCCACCTCGCGGTCGCCACCGACCACGTCATCGAGTCGTACCGCAACGAGCTGTACGACGGATACAAAACAGGTGAGGGCATCGACCCGATCCTCTGGAGCCAGGCACATCCCCTCGAGGACGCGCTCCGGTCCATGGGGGTCGTGGTGTGGGCGATGGTGGAATTCGAAGCCGACGACGCACTCGCGGCCGGGGCCGCCATCGCCGCAGATGATCCCCGGGTCGAGCAGGTGTTGATCTGCACCCCGGACAAGGACCTCGGCCAATGCGTCCGGGGCAATCGGGTCGTTCAGTTCGACCGACGCAAGCGCGAGATCCTCGACGACGCTGCCGTCCGGGCCAAGTTCGGCGTCGACCCGGCATCGATCCCGGATTACCTCGGGCTCGTCGGCGACACCGCGGACGGTTACCCGGGCCTGGCGGGCTGGGGCGCCAAGTCGACCGCTGCGGTCTTGGCACGCTACGGGAAGCTTGAGGAGATCCCGCTCTACGCCGGCCAGTGGGACGTACCCGGTCTGCGGGGCGCCCAAAAGCTTGCCGCCACACTCGTCGAGAACATCGCGGACGCCCTGCTGTTCCGCACGATCGCAACGGTGCGGCTGGACGCGATCGCCCTGCCGGGCGGCGTCGACGAACTCCGATGGCAAGGCCCCACGCCGGGGTTCGAGGCTCTGGCGGCGTCGATCGATGCACCGAACCTGTTCCGTCGCGCCACCCATCTGGCATCACGCGTCGGGGGTTGACGCAGCCTGCTGGTCCGAGGTGTGAGGATGCTGTGAACGTCGCCACATGGGGGAACCCCACGACCGAGACGCTTCGTCGAAGGAGCCATGAACATGCAATCCCTCACCTCATCCACCGCCCGCCGACGCAGCCTGCTCGCCATTGGACTTGTCGCCGTCGGTGCCCTCGGTCTCGCATTGGCCGGCCAGCCGGCAGGAGCAAACGTGTCGACCTCTGAATCATCGAAGTCCACCGGCCGCACGATCATCGTCGACGGAACCGGACGTGTCGCCGAGACACCCGACCGCATGATCCTCAATCTCGGAGTCGAGACAAGGGCGGCCCGGGTCGCCGACGCGCTCAAGGCCAACAACGCTTCCGCAACGACCGTCAACAAGCTGCTCAAGTCGAGAGGCATCGAGGCCCGTGACATCCAGACGAGTGGACTCTCGATCTATCCCCAGTTCGACAACACCGGCCGTCGCATCACCGCGTATCAGGTGAACAACTCGATCACCGTCATGATCCGCAAACTCGACACCTCGGGGGCGCTGATCGATGAGGTGGCCAAAGTCGCCGGCGACGCGATCCGTATCAACGGGCTCTCGTTCGCCATCGGCGATCCGGCGAAGGCCCAGGGCCGGGCTCGCGAGCTGGCCGTCGCCGATGCCCGCACCCAGGCGGAGCAGTTGACCAAGGCCGCCGGCGTCAAGCTCGGAGCATTGCGGACGATCCGCACGTCGGTCGAGTCCAGCGTCGGACCGCAGCCGCAGTTCAAGGCCGCGGAGGCGAGGTCCGCCGACGTTCCGATCGAGGCCGGCAGCTACGAGGTCAGCGCCTCTGTGCAGTTGGTCTACGACATCAGCTGAACTCCGCCGTTCCGGTCAGCGGCACGCCACCATGGTGCGGCAGAACACCTCCGAGCGACGATGGGA
>JANMYF010000189.1:0-7092 GCA_031381685.1 Acidimicrobiia bacterium | reverse complement strand
GATCGTCGGCAAAGTTGTCGCGGGAGTCCCGGCCCGTCGCGCACCTCGCACCTCGCCCACGATCAGCACGCTCCCCGCCATGGCACTCGCCAGCCGAGCACCCGAATATCGGCCCTTACGAGTGGGGGCGGGGAGGTCTGGAACTCATGGGCGGTCCTTGGCTTCGGTGGCCCGCCGACGACGAGCGAGGTACTCGTCGACAGGGACGTCATGGCCCGCTGCAGGATCGAACTCTTCGAACCGCCGCGCCAACTCGTCGGCGTGATCGAGCACCCACTGGATCGTGCGCGGCGGCGGAACGAAACCACCGAGTTCCGCCTGCAGTCATCGTCCGTGTCGCCTCCCGACCGGCGGTGCCCCATCCCGGCTGGGACTGGACACA
Organism: Acidimicrobiia bacterium; assembly: GCA_031381685.1. Lineage (GTDB taxonomy): Bacteria > Actinomycetota > Acidimicrobiia > Acidimicrobiales > JANYDT01 > JANLQX01. The sequence continues at coordinate 6,710 of JANMYF010000189.1, read as the reverse complement.
CACAGCCCAGCGTCTCGATCGCATCCCCTCAGCGAACATCTGCGTCTGCGAACGGTAAGGCAGAAGTCATGCGATTCGACTAGTACCCGTCCTGTGAAGAGTAAGGTGGGAGCCGTGAGCCGCTATCAACGTCGCATCATCGACGATGAACTCGATGAGCTACTGCCGCATCTACCTGCGATTGCGATCGAGGGGCCCAAGGGTGTCGGCAAGACGGAGACTGCAAAACAGCGGGCTGCGACGATCCTCAAACTCGACGAACCAGCAGAGGCGTCGCTGCTCGACGCCGACCCGCACCGTCTGGAGCGAGAGCCAACGCCGATCCTGATCGACGAATGGCAACGCTTTCCCCGCAGCTGGGATCTCGTCCGGCGAAGCGTCGACGAGAACCGGGCTGGTGGACGGTTTCTCCTCACGGGGAGCGCGGCGCCGACGACGCCGCCCACGCATTCGGGTGCCGCCCGGATCGTGCGGCTCCGTTTGCGACCCTTGTCGCTTGCGGAGCGAGGACTCACCGATCGCCCAACGGTCAGCCTTCGCGGACTCCTCACCGGCAACCAACCCTCCATCAGCGGCACCGCCACGATGGAGCTCGCCGACTACACCGAGGAAATCCTGGCCTCCGGGTTTCCCGCCATTCGTGGCTCCGCCGGCCGCCCGCGGACGTTGCAGCTCGATAGCTACCTCAGCCGAATTGTTGACCGTGACATGGACGAGGCGGGACTCAAAGTTCGCCGACCCGCTCTGCTGAGAGGCTGGCTCGCCGCCTACGCGGCAGCGTCGTCTACTTCGACCGCATACAGCACGATCCTTGATGCCGCCACGCCCGGCGACGCAGACAAGCCGGCCAAAGCGACAACGATCGCCTACCGCGAAGCGTTGACCCGCCTCTGGCTCTTGGACCCGATACCCGGCTGGATCCCCGAGGGAAATCTGCTGACCCGCCTCGCTCAGGCACCCAAACACCACCTGGCCGACCCCGCCCTGGCCGCAAGGCTTCTCGGCGCGACGGCGAGTGGACTCCTACGGAACACGGTCGCCACCGGCCTAACACCCGCCGACGGCGTACTGCTCGGAGCCCTCTTCGAGTCACTCGTCACGTTGTCCGTTCGCGTCTACTCGCAGCCGGTCGATGCCACCGTGCATCACTTGCGAACCCAGAACGGAGACCACGAAGTCGACCTCATCGTTGAGGGACCGGACCGTCGGGTCGTCGCCCTCGAGGCGAAACTCGCGACCGACGTAACCAACAACGATGTACGCCACCTTCTCTGGCTTCGCGAGCGCCTCGGCGAGCGCCTAGTCGACGCCGCCGTGATCACAACCGGCCAACACGCGTATCGCCGTGCCGATGGCATCGCCGTCATCCCCGCATCGCTACTCGGACCGTAAAAAGGGCGAACCCTGAGCAAGGCTCGACGATGCACGATTGACCCGAATTTGCTAACAGTTTGCTAACGGAACTGCACAAAACAGGCCGAAACACGGCACCACAGACCGACACGACGATTCGCGAAACCCCAGCTCAGACACCATTTCCCGTCACTCGACAACACCAGAAAAACGGTAAATGAGGGTTCAGGCCCTGGTGTCGAAAGACGTGCAGGTTCAAGTCCTGTCGCCCGCACAGCTTGCGACCAGGAGAAACGCTCCGACAACGCCCGGGCGGTGAGCCACCGAAGCGGGGCACTCCCCACCATGAGTTGGGCATGACCAAGTGGGTGGTCGTCAAGTAGGCCCTGGTGGAGATCGTTGGAACTCCGCCCGGGGCGGCTCAAGGTGGGTCACCGAACCTCGGGCGCTACCCTCATCGTGTGGAGATCCACGCCAGGAACACCCCGGGCGACGGCTCAGCGGCCCGGCCACCGAGCCCCCGGATTCCTTCCCCACCACCATGCGAGTGCACGTGAACCACTCATCGACGAGGCGACGGCTGATGCTGGCGGCGTTCTTGCTCGTGCTCGTTTCCCCGGCGCTGTGCAATGTCGACAGCTTCCCGTTGTCGACGCAGCCGATGTACGCGAACGACCGTGCCGCGACCGCACGACTCGCGACGGTCATCGGTCGCGACGAATCAGATGCCCCTCGCCGGTTGTCGATGCGGGTCGCCGCTGCAACTGACGACCCGCTGATCGCCCAGTCCGCGGTGGCTCGGTCGATTCGAAAGGGGCGAGCAATTGAGCTGTGCCGAACCGTTGCCGACCGCATCCCCCTGCGGTCGGCCGTCGCCACGATCGAGGTCGTGTGGGACAACGTCACGGCACGCCGACTCGTCACGAAAGGAGCACTGCCTCCGTCACTTCCGTGCGGGCGACGACGCGATCGCGTTCCTGAAGCATGGCGGCGCGCCGAGGGTCATTGAGGTAGCGGTCGAGCGCCTCGCGGCCCGCGAACTGCAGGACCTGCATCTCGTCCGGTTGACCGTCCACGCCAGGCAGCCGAAGTCGAACCACAACCGTGGCTGCGTGCTCGGCCAAGAGCGCGAGGACCGCATCTTCGTAGCGGCCGAGATCATCAGCGCACGAATCCTCGGCCCAGAGGCGGACGGAGAGCGTGAGTGTCGGATCGCCTGCGTTCGAACGATCGCCTCCGATCGGGCTGGACGCAGGAATGCGATCCGCGTCGGCGTCGTTCGAACCCTCGGACTGAGCTGCGGCGAGAGCTTCGAGGTCCTTCGTGTGGTGCTCGATCTCATGTAGCGCTTGCGCCGCCACCCACGCGAGGGACCGGGTCTCAGGTCGGGGCCATCCGTAATGGATGGGTCTCGCGAATTGGGTGGGAGTAAGCGCGCGTATCGTTCGACTGAAGAGATCCGCAGCCACGCGAAGCTCGGCACCGAGGGTGATCGGATCGTCGGTGTCGTACAGCCCGAGATCGACCCGTGCGCTGGCGAACATCGGCTTCGGGGTCGGGTTGTCCTCAACCAGACCGAGCACGATCCGATCCCGAAGGTTGATCAACACATCGCGCATGTGACCGCCGTAGTGGGCCATCGACCAGACCTCGGGATCTGTCCGAAGCTGCGCCACGGTCCTGTTGCGGGAGAGGAGCTCACCAGCCTCACCGGCCGCGGCGGCGAGGCGTTCGGGCAGCTGGGCGATGTCGGTGGCGTCCCACACGAAGCCACACACGTCGCACTGTTCCGCTTGCTGAATCGACGTCACCATCGTGCAGAGTATTGCCGGATCACCCCGAAACGACGCGGTCAGCGCCCGTCTCGGCGACGATGCGTTGCGCTTCTCGGCGAAAGCCTTCGTTCTCCGTCTTCAAGATCCCGAGGAGCCGGCGCCGCAGCACCGGCCACAGAAGTCGAGCACCGACTCCGGCGAATTCCATCCGCAGCACGTTCCGAGCGCCTGTGGGCGTCGGCTCGACGAGATGCGTGGCGACGACCCGCACCCCGGCCGACTTGGTTCCCCAGACGAATCGACGGTCCGGGTCCGGTGCGGAGACGGTCCATACCGCGGGCCGTTGGCCCGGGTTGCTTGATTCGGGCACGAGAGCCGACGTGTAGCGGACCGGGGGTGTCGCGACGAATGGCCGGCGACGCCGATGCGACCGACGTGCGATTGGGCATCGCCGTGACCCGCGGGCTTCTGCTCGACGTCATGACCGGCGGCGACATTGCCGGTGCGACGAAATCCCTCGAACGCTTCCTGGCGCTCTGGACGGCCGCCTGCGGACGGCCCCAGGGACAGTCCTGACCGTCGAAGACCGGGAACGCATCCAGCCGGCGGAGACCCGCCGTGCCATCGAGGGCGAGGGGGCACCTGGCGCAAGTTCTGGACCGGGGTTGGACGCCATGCGCCTCTCCTGACAGCGTGGGCACCGTTGCCACGCGAAAGCCGATTCCGCAACCACCCCAAAGGACCGTCGACCATGACCACCCCCACGTACGACTTCACTGGTAAGACCGCAATCGTGACCGGAGCAACCGGCGGCATGGGCCGCGCGATCACCGCCGCACTGGCTCACGCCGGTGCGCACGTCATGGCGAGCGACACGTCCGACGCGGCCGGTAAGGCACTGATCGCCGATCTCGCGGATCTCGACGCCGCCGTTTCGTTCCACCGCGCCGACGTGAGTGACGCCGATCAGGTCTCGGCGCTCGTCGACGCAGCAGTCGAGCGCTTCGGCGAACTCCACTACGCCGTCAACGCCGCGGCGATCGAGTTCGAAACGGTTTCGCTCGCTGACTGCTCAGATGATGACTTCGATCGGATGATGGCAGTGAACACCCGCGGCGTCTTCTCCTGCATGAAGCACGAACTGCGGGCGATGCTCGCCGTCGAAGGCGGCACCGGCCGATCGATCGTGAACATCGCGTCGACGAACTCGTTCCGACCTCAGAACTTCCAACCCGCCTACACCGCGAGCAAGCATGCCGTGCTCGGACTCACCCGTAGTGCGGCGCTCGACTACGCCCGCCGTGGAATTCGCGTCAACGCTATCTGCCCCGGTGCGATTGACACCCCGATGCTGCGGAACGCAATGGAGCGCCGTGGACGTGATGCCGACGACACCGCTCGCCGCCTGAGCCCACTCGGCCGGTTCGGGCGGCCCGACGAGATCGCGGCCGCCGTCCTGTGGCTGTGCTCCGACGCGTCGTCGTTCACCACCGGCCACGCCCTCGCCATCGACGGTGGCATGCTCGCGTCCTGAGACGTGAGGGAGAAGTGCCGCCGCACGAGCAGGAGTTTCAGCCGATGGCGTGCGAGAGGGCAAGGGCCAGTCCGACAGCGATGACGCACGCCCCGCCGAGGCCGATCATCCGCTCGATCCGCTGGGGAGCGTTCACCGACCAGCCTCGAAGTGATCCTCCGGCGAACCCCCACGAGCTGTCGCTGATGATGGAGAGAACACCCCAGATCGCCAGCAGGACAAGCATCTGGACCACCACGTAGCCGCGCTCACGGTCGACGAACTGAGGAAGCGCAGCCGAGAAGAACACGATCATCTTCGGATTCGTCACGCCACGATGAAACCCTCGCGGGCGACCCGCCGCCGGCTCGGCACGACGAGTGAGCCGTCCGCATCCGACGAGTCCTTGCGATGCCGCAGTGTCTTTGAGCCCATCGCCACGAGGTACGCCGCTCCGCCCCACTTGATCACGTTGAACAGTGTTTCCGACTCCGCGACCAGCGAGCCGATCCCGGCCGCTGCCAGCAAGCCCTGCACGATCGTTCCGAGCGTGTTGCCACACGCTGCGGCCATGGCCGCCGGTCGACCCACCGTCAACGCCCGACTGACGATGAACATCACGCTCGGCCCCGGGACCACGACGACGACCGCAGCAGTCATTGCGAACGCGAGCACCATGTGGCTGTTGAGCATCGAGATGTTCATGCCTTCACGATGCGCCGATCGTCACCGTGACACCACTGACAGCACCCTCACATAGCCCTCACATCACCTCGCTCGACCACCGGAGCGGTCCGGAGATGACTTCAATCCGGTGAACGAGGGACTACGCCGGACGCTCTGCGCGTTGGATCGACAGCATCGAATCGAGACCGAGCGTCGACGCGAGGGCCTCCGCCTTCCCCCTCCATTCGGCTGCTTCGGCTCGCCCTTTGCTACTTCCGCGAGCTTCCGCCACAAAGGCGAGTTCCGCCATTGTCCGAGCGCGGAACGGCTGGCCGTTCATCTCGTCCTCCACGACGAGGGCTTGCTCCAGGTACCCCTGGGCGTCGTCCAGTTTTTCCGACGACGCGGTTGAGGGTGCCAAGGTGGTGGTCGAGTGGCCCGATCCACGCACCGACCGGTGCGACTCGAACCGCTCGGATCCCCAGTCGGGCCAGCCACATGAGCCGCTCGATCAACAGCGACGCTTGCCTCACGTTGCCCGACATCCCGCACGCCCACGCCCACATGCCCACCACCGGTAGCCGCTCGGCGCTCAGATAGACCCAATCGCGGTCGACAATCTCGCCGTGTTGGCCCACCTGCTGGTCGATGAACTCGTCGGCGAGCGAGAACTCCCCGGCTGCGGCGGTGACCGCGGCAAACGCGGCCTCGAACGTTGCCAGGCCGGCGAACTCCGCCCGCACTGCCCACATGAGGTCATACGTCGCGCCTACGTTCCCGCCGTCGATGGCCCGAATTCCTGAGTTGGCGAAGTACACCCAGCCGAAGTTCCCGTCCTCGATCGTCGCCGCATGGGCCAACGCCTCCTGGCCGGCCGCCTCGGCATCGTCGTAGCGACCTTCGATCTGGGCAACGGCCGCAATCATGTTCGCCGAGAGTGCCGATTCGTAGGGGCGGCGAAGCTGCTCGGCGATTCGGCGGTACTCGTTGACCGCGTGGCGGAATCTCATCGGTTCGCCGAGCTCCAGCGCCGACCACGCCTGGCGATACCAACCCGTCGAAAGCACTGGCAGGTCCCACCGGGCAGACGCCACCGTGATGATCTTGCGAGCGAATTCGCCAAGAGGGACCGGGTCATCGAGCACGAGCGAATCGCGCAGGCTGCCGAGCGAAATGAGCAAGTCGTCGGAAACCTCGGGGACGAGAACGGCTTCAGTGACGAGGGCGGCTGCTTCGTTGCGTCGGGCGTCGGCCTCGGGCGTCTGTACGAAGCCCAACTGGCGGCGCAACGTGGCCAGCAAGGCCGGTCGAAGCACCATCTCGGTCGGATCGAGCTTGGCGATTGCCCGTTCGAGCTCCTCGATTCGTTGGGGGTCGCTGAAGGTGTAGCGGACGCTCGCCGA
>JANMYF010000164.1:0-3846 GCA_031381685.1 Acidimicrobiia bacterium | reverse complement strand
TCCCGATCGGGGCCAAGCCCGACGACGTGCTCACCGCAATGGAGAAGGCTGCCGCCGATCCCAACGCCGGCCCGCCCCAGATCGAGGGGGGTCCGCCTCACATGACCGCAGGAATGATCGCTGAGGTCGAGGTGGTCGCATGACACCGCCCAGCCGGCGCGCGGTGCACGCATCAGGCCCGGTCCGCTGGGACCGGGCCCGATGTGTTTGGTGAAACGGTCGTCGATGCGACGGCTGTCGAGCCGAGGTCTCGTTCAGGACCAGAACTGGTCCCAGTTGTGGAGGTCGAAGAAGTGCTCCGTGCCGGACTTGAGCCGGCCGTCTTCGAGCTCGAACACGATGCAGCACATCGTGTCGAGGTGCTTGCCGTTGCGCGCGACGTGCTGCGGCGGGCCGCCGTGTTCGTCGGCGGGTTCGACTTGGCTTCGTTCGCCGGTGTGTTCGGCACCGACGACGACACTTCGGTGCTTCGAGCGCTTGATCGCCTGGTCCGTTCGTCGCTCGTGGTCGCCGAGCATGTCGACGGTCGCGTGCGGTACCGCCTTCTGGAGACCATCCGTCAGTTCGGGATCGACGAGCTGGCCGTCGCCGACCTCCTCGACTCGTCCCGCGACCTTCACGCCCGATGGTTCGCGAACGCGGTCGTTGCGAAGTGGGCAATCTCCAACGGTCCGGGCTGGGGGAACGCCGTCGACTGGTTGCGAACCGAGCTCGCCGACCTGCGCGCCGCGTTCCGATGGGCAGAAGATCGCGACCTGTCAACGGCGGTCGACATCGCTGCCCACGCCGCGTTGATCGGGACCGAAGCCAACCTGTTCGAGCCCATCACGTGGGCGGAGAGTGTCGTCGATGCGGCCACCGTCGCCGATCTCCCTCGCCTTCCCCGTCTCCTGTGCGCGTGCGGATTCGCATGCTTTGTCGGCCGTCCGGCCACCGCCGCCACGCACGCCGAGCACGCGATGCGGCTCGAGGCCGATCCCCGCTACGAGTCGTGCGAACCCGGCCTGTCCGCGTTCATCGCCGCGCTCGCCAACGACTACGCCGGCCGCCTTGATCGCTACGTCGAGCTCGCCACCATCGCCGACGGCTTCGGCTGTGCCGCCCTGGCGTTCGCCCGCCCAGCTCTCGCATCGGATACTCGACCTGATGCCGGCCAGCGCGCACCGCCATCGGGCCAACAACGCGATGGTTGGAACGCGGCACTCAGGCGTTTTCGGCGGCCCTTGCTCGCTGCGGAACACGACGGGTCGGCGGCGCCGTCGCGGTGTTGCCGGTCGGACTCGCGAGGGCGCGTTCGAGACCGGCGAACAGGTCGACGACGTCGGCTGCTTCGAAGACTCGGTAGCGCTGTCGGCCAACGTTGCGTTGGCGAAGGACACCGGCGGCTTCGAAACGGTTGATGGCCTCGCCGGTGCGCATCTCGGATCGCCCTATCAGTCGTGCGGCGCTGTCGACGGTGATTACCGGTACACCTGGCAGAAGGTCGAGGAGCAGTTCGACCGCCGAGTTGGCCCGGACCCGGCCGAGTTGCTCCCGCCATCGTGCATCGAGCGCCTCGATCCTGCCCGCGTAGGACTCGGCATCTGCACACGATCGGTGTGCAGCGGTGGAAAACGTGCGCAACCACGTGCCCGCACCGGCCGAGCGCGGAGGACTGTCCGGCGCACCGACGTGTCGAAACGTGGTGAGCCCGCTTATGTAATCGCTGGCCCAGGTGGCGAGCACAAGGCTGATGGGAGGGACGAACCGCGGGGCGAGGCCACGTCGGCGGAGGATGACATGGATGAGCGCGCGTCCGGTGCGGCCGTTGCCGTCGGCGAACGGATGGATCGTCTCGAACTGGGCGTGGGCGATCGCCGCCTGCACGAGGGCAGGATGATCGTCTCCGTTGACGTAGGCGAGCAGATCATTGAGCAACGCGTCGAGGGTGTCCGGTGGCGGCGGGACGAACGCTGCAGAGCACGGGTTGTAGCTGCTGCCACCGATCCAGTTCTGCACTGTGCGAACCGCGCCGGCGATCGCGGGTGTTGCTGACCGCTCCATCAAGATCCGGTGGATCCCGAGGAGGTCGTCGAGCGTGATGGTGGCGGTCGACGAGCCCAGCTCCACGGCGGCCTCCATCGCAGCGACGTTGGCGAGGACCTCGACCGCGATCCGATCGGCGGCATCGCCACCTTGGGCGAGCACGACCTCGGCATCGAGCAAGCGGCGTGGCCCTGCCTCCAACCCCTCGATCTTCGAGGAGGCGACCGACTCGGCACGCAGCAAGAAGCGCGCCAGCCCTTCGAGGCTGACATGTGACGTCCCGGTTGCGTTCAGTCGGCGAATCGCTGCTTCCGCATCGCTGAGGTCAGCGACGAGATCAGCCGGAAGGGTGAGCTCCCACCCGGCGAGCGGGTCTGGGAGGTAGGCGTCGTAGTCGCATCCCTGGCGGTCGCGGCGGCTTAGCCCTTCGAACGAGGAGGTCCAGCGGCTTCTGATCAGTACTGCCACAACCGTTTCCTCCACTCCCTCTAAGTAACGCTTATACTCTAACCGTTAGAAAGGGTGGTGGGAATACCGCTTCTTCACCGGCAGGCGAGTGACAAGCAGTGCGCCGAGATCGGGACGTTGAACCGGGTGACCGCAACACCATGGGCCATCGACGTCGGACTCGAGCGCGTCGCGTCAGGGCGCACCCGGTGCGGCCCCTGGGCTCTCGCGAGTTCGGCGTCGAGTCGATAGACACGCTCTGCGGTGCCGGCGAAGAGTGCGCGTCGCTCTTGCGCCGAATGGCCCGCAGTCACGTATTTGAAGACGTTCCACAGATCGGCGTAGGAGCAGCCGCCCGCGTCGACGGGGAAGTTGCTTTCGAACATGCATCGTTCGGGGCCGAACAGCTCGATCGCCACGTCGATGTACGGGCGCCAGACGGCCGCCATCTGCTCGACGGTCGGCGGTGGATCGGCGAGATACGACGGGAGCTGCAGCCCAACGGCGAAGCCGCCGATCTTGGCGGTCACGTTGGGACACGCAGCGAGCGCTTCCATGCTCGCCCGCCAGAGCGGGAACCGTTCGTCTATCCGCGCCGCGTACGGCCCCAAGCCCAATCGTCGTGAAGATGACCCTCCTCGCTGCAGTGTCGCGCACTTCCCGAGGCCCAGCGCTGTCGCTCTGCGGAACCGAGTCGGACAACGAGGGTCCACCGGGCAGGCGGCCACGCGCACTGATCGGCCGGCCCGTGAACGAAAGGGCAATCCGTTCACTGCCGGCTAGCGCGGATCAATACGGCGAAGGCATCCGTCCCACGGTTGGCAACCGGGCCGTGTCCCAGGCGGCGAGGCCGCCGTGGAGTTGGGCGACGTCGGTGTAGCCGAGCGTGCGGAGCGACATGGCGGCCAGTGTCGAGCGGGCGCCGTCGCTGCAGTAGAGAAGCACCCAGGCGTCCGGTCGAAGTCGGGGATCGTGCGCGGCGTTGGTGGGGTCGGCGCGGAACTCGAGCAGACCGCGGGGCACGTGGACGGCGTGCGCAATGCTGCCGGACGCGAGGCGTTCGTCGGCCTCCCGCAGATCGACGACGACGGTGCGCGGGTCGTCCGCCGCGGCGGCAAACTCCTCCGGGGTGAGGGAGGCGACCGCCTGCTCGGTGAGGGTGACGGTGCTCATTTCGCCAGGATCTCCGACTTCATGCTGTACGCGATGTACAGCAGTTCGGCCTGTTCCTGCTGGCCGATGCCGTGCTGTTGCAGGGCGGCGAGGATGTCATCGAGAACCGCGATGTACTCGGCTTCGGTAATGCCCATTCCGGCATGTGCGGCCGGCATGGACAGGCCGAACTGCTGTACATCGCGTACAGCATGAAGTCGG
>JANMYF010000154.1:0-9763 GCA_031381685.1 Acidimicrobiia bacterium | reverse complement strand
TGCTGTTCGAAAAACTTGATCATGTTGTCCGCGCATTGGCGCACACTCGGATCGTCCGCGGGATCGGTGGCGCCGTTGACGATGACCGCTCCGAGTTTTCCTTTGAGCTGTTGTCCGTCGCGCCACAGGGGATCCGATCTGACGAGCAAGACGACCCCCGGGGCCGGCGGCATTCCGAAACAGGTGGGAGTAGCCATCAGAATCACGTCCGACTCTTTCATGAGTGACAGAACACGATCGATCCCGTCGCCATGGTATCCGAACGTTTGATAACACTGCTCGCACCCGAGACAGTCGATACGCTCATCGGCCAGACGCACCTGTTCCACGACCTTCAGACGCCGATCTCTCTCGAGCGAGCGAAGAACCTCGCCGAGCATCCGACCCGAGTTACTGGACGTGCGTGGGCTGCAGTCGATTCCAATGATGGTCGTCGCTTTGTCCATGTGAGGATCCCTAGTAAGGCGTGACAGCTCGAAACCGAATGGCACGGGGCGAAGTATTGAGTATGGGAAGTCAGCGCAATATTTTGGCCTGCCCGATATTTTGTACCAGTCGCAGTGGAGACTACGCCCGCCACTACGCCACACAAGCAATCACGTGCCGGGACGTGTGGGACGGACCCGGTTATGACACCGCCACTGACTGGTTGAGGCTGAGCTAGCCAATATGCGGGCCGGGTTCCGATGGGCAACCGACCGGTCCGACCTGACGACCGCTACCGCGATCGCCGCCCACACGGCCATGCTCGCACCCACCACCCCCCTCCACCAACATGAACGTCGCCTTTGTGGCTGTGGTCGATCACGTCCGAAACACCCTCGACACCGACACCTTCGACCGCTGCGTCGCCACCGGAACCGCCATGGACACCGCCGAAGCCGTCCGCTACGCCCGCACCCACATCGAGGTCGTCCGCTCCGAACTGGCGCCCTCGTCCTGAACGGCCCACCGTCCGCCACGAACTCACCCCTGAGGGCCGCACACTTCACTCACTCTGAAGACAACGCCGACCCGCTGAATATCCGGCGAAGTGCAACGGGTTGCTCGCGCGAAATCGCCCACCTCATACGCGCACATAACAGCCAAAGTGCAGCGCGGACCAACAACGGAAAGGTGCCCCAGATCGCCGGGATCGGGCGGCCCTCACGGATGAGGCCCATTTACGGCCACGGCCTCACGATCACTCGGGAGCATTGCGTCCCTCCAGCCACGCGACGACGTGCCCGCGTCGCATGAACCGTGCCCATGTGAGCGGCGTGGAGTCGAAGTCGCCGTCGCGGGCGCCGAGATCGGCGCCGAGATCGACGAGCTTGCGGAGCAGGTCGAGTTCGCCGGCGCCAGCGGCAGCATGTGCTGGCGTACGCCCTGAGACGGCGGGAGTAGTGCCATGGTCGACCAGCTCCTCGACTAGCGCCCACCGCCCGAAGCTGGCTGCGGTGCTCAGCAACGCTGATGCGGTCTCGGAGTCGACGGAAGCGACGTCGGTCAGCAGCGAGTCGTCGCCGCGGATCGCCCGTTCGGTCAACGGGTCAGCGCTGATCGGTCGTTGCCACCGATACAGATCACGCAGCATTGAGATCTCCGCGCCGTGGTGGATGAACTCATCGAGCATGTGCAGGACGTAGCCGGCTCGAGTTCCGCCGCCGTGTTCACCGCCGACGGGACCGATAGGAGCGCCGAGCCGCTCGTCGTCCACCAGGGCGAGGTGCGCATCCCAACGCGCGTGAGCGCGGTCGAGCTGATCCAATGCGTCGGCTGCGGTGACCGGTGGTCTGGGGTCTGGCGCGTCCAGTCCGACCGCCTCGCCTTGGGGTGGCACGTCAAGGAAGCGCGGTGCACGGTCCTCTCCGTACATGTCGATCAGATGCCAGAGGCGCCACGCCAACGTCGTGAACGGGTCGGGGTGAACGATCGGTGCCCACTCGTGAAACGACGTGCCGTCCCGGCGTTGTCGGATCGACCAACATCCGGGTGCGGGTTCCCAGCCGTACTCCTCCTCGGTGAGGCCGTTGAGTCGGCGCCTGGTGCGCTCCCAAACGGCGGCAGACAAGCGGTTCAGTTCCTCAGTCGTGTGCAGCATGGCCGCGAGACTACGTACGTTCGCTGAGCGAGCCAGAGCGTGGGCGTCCGCTGGTGTGTTCGAACAACTCGGTCCTGCCCGTTGCCACTGGGCCCACGCCCGCCCAAACGCCGACCGATGCCGGGTCTCGCTACGACAACGGCCGTTGCAACGAACGAGTAATGCCATTCCTCGACGGGTCCATCATCTACGAGTACGTACATCCATCTGTCCATGGCTATCTCGAACGGCGGCGGAAAGTCGTTGCGCGGCCAATGGACGCGGACTTCGCACCACAACAACATCCCGTCACGCGGGCCCACGTTCCTAGCTTTCCCGACTGCACTCTTCAACGGTGCCCCTCCGGGTTGTCGCCGGCTGCGACAAGCAGAGCGGTTGCTGTTTCTGTTCCGACGCCGAGTAACGCGACGAGGTCCGGTGCGGTCTCGTCACCTCGAGGCACCCGATCAAATCGCTCAGGCTATTCGCACCCTCCGCCCGAGCTGAGCCGGAAAGGCGCCAGTAGCACCGGGCGCGAGCGCTTCAACGCGCCCCGTTCTGCCGACTGGCAGGGTGACACCGAACCAACGCGGTTGGCCCGCACATAAACGTCAGCCGGCGATGACGAGGTCGATCTCGCGGCGCCGTAACCGGGTGTGCAACGCGAGATGGGTCTCCGTACGCAAGATGCCCGGCGCGGCGAGCATCGCCTGCAGCACCTCGTGCAGGTGCTCGTTGGAGCGGGCGACGATTCGACACATGAGATCGCCCGTACCCGTCACGGCGTACACCTCGAGCACCTGCGGGATCGAAGTCAGGACGGCGACCACCGTGTCTCCCTGTCCTTGGGCGATCTGCAGGGTGGAGAACGCCAGCACGCCGTGTCCGATCGCGGCGACATCGACATCAGGGCCGTAGCCCACGATCACTCCCGTCCGTTCCATCCGGTCGATGCGTGACTGTGCGGTGCCCCTCGCTACGTGAGCGAGTCGGGCGAGCTCGGCCACGGGAGTCTTCGGCTGAGAGCGCATCAGGCGGAGCAGGGTGATGTCGATGTCGTCCAGCGTGTCCACATTGCGCAGTCTGGCACATGCAAACGACTAAGTATTGAGCGATCTGCACAGTGATTCATGAATCGCTTGTGCCATCCGCATCACCCGGTCGATGATCATCCTTCATCACGTCCACTTCCGAGGAGCGATCATGACGAATCGAGCCCCCGTCACTGCCCCCGCCGCCCGGCTGACCGGATGGGACTCGATCGAGTTCTGGGTCGGCAACGCCCGGGCGATGGCGGGATTCTTGGCGAACTCGTTCGGGTTCGCCATCACCGCCTACGCCGGGCCCGAGACCGGTGTGGCCGACAAGGCGTCGTATCTGCTCGAGCAGGGCGACATCCGGGTCGTGGTCACCTCCGGGCTCACCCCTGAATCGCCCATCTGGAATCATGTGCGCGAGCACGGCGACGGTGCCCACGATCTCGCGTTCCTCGTCGACGATGCGACAGCCACGTTCGAGGCCGCGGTGGCGCGTGGCGCGCGCCCGGTCGACGAGCCGTACGAACGACGCGACGAGCACGGCGTGTTGCGCCTGTCGGCGGTGGCCACCTACGGCGACACCAAGCACACCTTCGTCGACCGTCGCGAGTACGCCGGCTACTACTGCCCCGGCTTCCAACGCGAAGGAGTACCCGAGCCGGCGGCGGGTCCGACGGTCGGGCTCACTCGGATCGATCACGTGGTGGGCAACGTCGAGGACGGCCGACTCGACGAGTGGGTGGCCTTCTACGAAGAGGTGATGGGGTTCACCCAGTTGCGCCACTTCGACGATTCCCAGATATCGACCGAGTTCTCGGCGCTGCGTTCGACGGTGGTGACGAACGGTCGAGGCATCGTGATGCCGTTGAACGAACCCGCCGAAGGCAAGCGCAAGAGCCAGATCCAGGAGTACATCGACACCTATCGAGGCCCAGGAGTCCAGCACCTGGCCTTCCGCACCGACGACATCGTGCAGGCCATCTCGTCGCTGCGAGCACGCGGTGTCCGGTTCCTGGCGGCCAACGACGAGTACTTCCGCGACGTTCGCGAACGACTCGGCTCCCTCGATCTGCCGTGGGATCAGCTACAACGCCTCGGCATCCTCGTCGACCACGAACCCGACGGCCATCTGTTGCAGTTGTTCACGGAGCCGATCACCGACCGACCGACGGTCTTCATCGAGATCATCCAGCGCGACGGTGCCCGTGGGTTCGGCGAGGGCAACTTCAAAGCGCTGTTCGAGTCGATCGAGCGCGAGCAGGCTCGTCGAGGCAACCTGTGAACGCACCGACCGGCGTGTTGGCCGAACGGGTGGAGGGCGAACTCGCCGACCTCGCCCGGGTAATGGGCCGGCTGGAAACCCACGCAGTTGCCGGATCGTCAGGCGGACTCACCATGGACCTGTTCGCCTTCCTGCGTCACTTCGTGACCGGGCACTACCACGAGCACGCCGACCAGCTCGACGGATTGCGCAGCCCACAATGAGCTGGATGGAGATCCCCGCCGGTTCGCCGTTCCCGCTCGGCAACCTCCCGCTCGGTATCGGGCACTCAGGCGACGATCGCTGGCGGGCGTGGGTGGCCATCGGTGACATGGCGCTCGATCTCGCGGCGGTCGAGCGATTGGGCTTGTTCGGTTCGATCGGGCTCCCCGACGGGGTGTTCGCCGAGGCCGGTCTGAATCGTTACCTGGCGTCAGGTCCGCGGGTCTGGCGAAGCGTCCGCGAGCGGCTCACCGTGCTGTTGAGCGATGCTCAGTACGCAGCGTCGCTCACCAGTGATCTCCAGCCGCTGAACGCGCTCACGATGGGGCTACCGGTACGGGTCGGCGACTACGTCGACTTCTACTCGTCGATCCAACACGCGACGAACCTCGGTCGACTGTTCCGCCCCGACGGGGAAGCGCTGATGCCCAACTGGCGGCGGATCCCGATCGGCTATCACGGCCGGTCGGGCTCGCTGGTGCCGGACGGGGCCGAGATCGTGCGCCCGACCGGCTACCGGCTCATCGACGGCGATCCGATCGTCGGCCCAACTGCCGCGCTCGACATCGAGTTGGAGGTCGGCACGGTGGTGGGCACCGCCAGCACAGTGGGTCACCCGATCCCGATCGCCGAGGCAGGTGAGCACCTGTACGGCATGTGTTTGGTGAACGACTGGTCGGCGCGCGATGTACAGGCCTACGAGTACCAGCCGCTCGGCCCCTTCCTCGGCAAGAGTTTCGCCACGTCGATGTCCGCCTGGCTCGTTTCGTTCGACGCGCTGGCGCCGTTCCGGGTGCCGTCGGTGAGCCAAGACCCGCCACCCGCGGCCTATCTCACCACCAGCGAGCCGTGGGCGTTCGACTTGCACCTCGAGGTCTGGCTCGACTCGGCGGCGATGCGTTCGGCCGGGGATCCACCGGTGTGCATCAGCCGCACCGGTTTCGCTGATATGTACTGGACGCCGGCCCAGCAACTCGCGCACCTCACGGTGAACGGCGCGGCCGTTCGACCCGGCGATCTGTTCGCGTCAGGCACGGTGTCGGGCGCGACGCCCGGCAGTGAAGGCAGCCTGATCGAGCTCACCTGGCGTGGTGCTCGGCCGCTCTCATTGCCCGACGGCACCACCCGGTCGTTTCTGCTCGACGGTGATCGGGTAACGCTACGCGGGTGGGCCGGCAGCGACGCGGTGACGCGCATCGGTCTCGGTTAGCTCAGCCGCACCGTGGCTCCAGGAGGTAAGTAATGCCGCACTATCGGCAGGTGGGCCGAGTGCCCCGCAAGCGTCACACCGTGTTCCGCGACGATGACGGTCATCGGTTCCACGAGGAGTTGATGGGCCAAGAAGGCTTCTCGTCGCGCTCCGCGCTGCTCTACCACCGCCACTCACCTTCGGCGATCACGGCAATCGAGGCAGCGGCGACGCCGTCCTTCGCCGCGACACACGATCATCCGCTCACCCCGCGCCACCTACGAACCGGCGAACTCGCTCCCGCCGTCGACCTGGTCTCCGAGCGCCGCGTGCTGTTGGCAAACGCCGACCTGCGCATCGGCTTCGTCAGCGCGGGTGGCGCCAGTCCGTTGTACCGCAACGCCATCGGTGACGAGTTGCTCTACGTGCAGCAAGGGTCTGCCATGCTCGAGTCGGTGTTCGGCGCCATGCGCGTCGAGGCCGGCGACTACGTGGTGGTACCGGCAGGCACGACCCACCGTTGGGTACCGGAGGGCAGAGTCGATGCGTTGGTGGTCGAGGCGCGAGGCCACATCAACCCGCCCCGCCGCTACCTCTCGAGCGACGGTCAGTTCCTCGAGCACGCCCCCTACTGCGAGCGTGACCTTCGGGCACCCGACCGTCCGCTGCTCGTGGAAGGCGAGCACATCGAGGTGTTGGTGCGTACCGCAGGCGGCCTTTCCCGGCACACCCACCGGCACCACCCGTTCGATGTAGTGGGTTGGGACGGCGCACTGTACCCATGGTCGCTCAACATCCACGACTTCGAACCGATCGTCGGCCGCATCCACCAGCCACCGCCGGTGCACCAGACCTTCGAGGGGCCGGGATTCGTCGTGTGCTCATTCGTGCCCCGATTGTTCGACTTCCACCCCGACGCGGTGAAGGTTCCGTACCACCACGCCAACACCGACAGCGACGAGGTGCTGTTCTACTCTGCCGGCAACTTCATGAGCCGCGCCGGGTCGGGCATCGGCGTGGGCTCGATCTCGTACCACCCGGCCGGGTTCGTGCACGGCCCTCAGCCGGGAAGCTTCGAGGCGAGTGTTGCGCAGTCCAGAACCGTAGAGGTGGCCGTGATGATCGACACCTTCGCCCCGCTGGGGGTGACCGACGCGGCCCGGGAGGTGTCAGCCCCGGACTACCCATGGAGTTGGGCTCGTAATCGCGTCACCTGATGCTGAGGCGTAGACATCGTGGATCGCAACAACGTGGGTCGTTCCGGGTTGATCTTCCTCGCCCCCGGGTCGACCTTGTCACGTTGGCACGAAGTGGCACGTGTGGCGGCAGAGTGGCGGCAGAGAGAGGCGGCAGAGGTTTAACGTTTTCGTTTAACGCGCTGAATTTCGAGAGCTGGTCAGAGGCTCGTTTAGGGCCTCTGAACAGGGGATACGTGGAGCTCGTGGCTAAGCAAGTCTGGATGGTGCCGCGGAGTCGTAGTAGTTTTGTCTTACGTTCTGTCGTATGCTGTTGCCATGACAGTTCTCAACTTTCGAACAGATGAACGCTCCGAACGGGCGCTCGCCGAATTGATGGCCGATGGATCCACAGCTTCCGAAGCGATTCGCCAGGCCCTCGTGGACGCTGTGCGCCTCCGACGCCGAGAACAAATGCGCGCAGAGTCGCGCGAACTCATGAACGATGAAGAAGACCTCGCGGAGAGCCGACGCGTTTTGGCGGACATGGATGAAATCCGTGCGTGGTGACATTCATCGCCTTCGCGCGCCACGAGATACACGAGGACATGAACAACAAGGCGCAAGATTCGCGGTGATCGTTCAGTCCGACGATCTCATGCTATCGACACTGCTCGTTGCCCCAACCTCGAGATCCGCTCCGGCTCGATCGTTTCGTCCAACCATCACCGTCGACAACGAGGAAACGCAAGTACTTGTCGAACAAACCTCGGCCGTTAACCCTGAACGGCTCGGCGAACTCGTTGGCCGCGTCACTCTCGACGAACTCAGAGAAATCAACGACGCACTTCGACTTGCACTCGAACTCGACTAACACCCTCAAGCTCCTCACCCCTATCCCAGACCACCGGCTTGAGGTGACACCGACGAGTGCCGCATGTCGAGTGCCGCAGTGTCAAACTGCACATGCCACAGTGGCACGTGTCAAGTCCCGGTACCCGTTTTACGGTCGGGTGGTCCGGTACTTGGCTCGGCAGAGCCGAGATCGTTCCGACAAACTCGCGAGCGTCCTCAGCGCTGATTCGTTTACGCAGACGCGGACGATCGAGTACATCACTGATCTCGCCGATCAGTCTCGGACCACAATCAGTTCGAACGAAGCCTGGCCCGACATCCACTGGTCGATCAACCCCGTCGACGGTCCGCGTCCGATCGCGACCGACACATGACACGTTCGCGTCGATAACAACGCGAACCGCCTCAGCTGGCACGCCAACGTCGGACCTCGCGTGTCTCCTCGACAGCCAAGCGCCTCGCCTCGTCTTCGCCCATCGACGCGATCACAGCTCGGGAAGCCACACCCCTTCGGCGCAGGGTGGTTGGGAATGGGGCGGGTTCAGCCGACTTCCATCGGAAGCGACGTATCGGTCGACCACTCCATGAGGCTGGCGTCGTAGACCGACACGTCATCGCGGCCGAGGAGGTGGAGGGCGAACGCGTCGAGGGACGCAGCGATTCCGCCTCCGCAGTAGGTGATGACGCGACGGTCGTCGATCACCTCCGCGAAAGCGGTTCGCAACTCGTCGGTGCTGCGCAGCCGCCCGGTTGCGGGGTCGATCAAAGAGTCGTAGGGAACGTTCGCGGAACCGGCGATGCGTCCGGGACGTCCGTAGTGCGCCGACCCGGCTTCGCCGCGGTGCTGCTGGGCAGATAGTGCGTTCACGACGCACGCGCCGCCGTTGAGTACATCGTGCTTGTCGGTGAAGAACCCCGGGCGCAGCTCGGCGCTGCAGCTGGCGGGGGCATAGGTCGGAGAGTCGGTCGACAACGCACGACCGCTGGCGGTCCAGGCTTTCTGTCCGCCGTCGAGCACGGCCACCTGACCGCGGAAGGAAAACGCCCGGAACATCATCCATGCTCGGGTGGCCCACATCATGCCCCGGCGGTCGTAGAGCACAACGGTGCTGGTGTCGTTCACGCCCAGTTCCCCGACCTTCCGGGCGAACCGGTCGGCCGGCGGCAGGGTGAATCGGAAGGGGCTGTCGGGATCGGCAAAGTCACTGAGGAGATCGAGAAAGCCCGATGTCGGAATGTGGCCGATTTTATATGTGGACCTACCGTTTTCGGCGAGTGTTCCGCTGCCGTTGGGGTCGGGTGAGAGGAGGACGGTGCAGTCGAAGGCCCGGACACCCGGGTGTTCGAGGTGGTCTGCCAGCCAGTCGACACTTACGAGCGGGTCAACTGCGCCGGAATCATCTGTGGACATATCACTCCTTTGCCGTGAATCCAACGGACGCGAGCGGGCCGGGCCTGAATCGGGGGGTGCTGTATCGTCCGGGCCATGAGCGAATCACGCTGGACCGTAGCCGCCGAGGGCTACTTCGACCAAACCTCCTACGAGGCCGGTGACACCATTACCTTCCACGCCGGTTCGACGAACGCGCACCCTTCGGGTCGCGTGGCTCCGGCGGAGACCACCCTCGACGTCGACATCGAGATCGCCAGGGTGGGCGCGCAGCGCAATGTGGTTGCGAACTTCCCGGCGCTACAGGTGCCAAGTCATCCGATCGCGTCTGATGCGTACGCGACCGGCGCACAGTGGCCGTCGCTTCTTTCCTTCACCGCGTCGCCCGAGTGGGCGTCGGGCTGGTATGAGGCGACACTCAACGCCGTGTTGCCCGACGGGTCGGCCGTCGAGCGTCGAGCCGGGTTCGTGCTGCGGGCACCGACCGGCGCGCCCCGTTCGAAGATTCTCCTCGAACTGTCCCTCAACACCTGGAACGCCTACAACGACTGGGGCGGGTCGAATCTGTACCT
>JANMYF010000127.1:0-11088 GCA_031381685.1 Acidimicrobiia bacterium | reverse complement strand
CCCACCAGGGTGTCGACATCAAGGGTTTGGTGCGGGCGATACGGCGAGACCTCAAGTCGGGTGAGGCCGAGCAGGGCGCGTCGACGATCACGCAGCAGCTCGTGAAGACGGTGTACTACCCGGAGGAGGAGGTGAAGGACGCAAAGACGGCGACGGCGACGCCGCTCCGTCGCACCCTCGACCGGGGGTGGCGCAAGCTGCGTATCGCCGTGATCGCCAACCGCCTCGACCGTGACCTCGAGAAGGATGACATCCTCTTCGAGTACCTCTCGAATGTGTTCCTCGGCAACGGCGCATACGGGATGGCGGCGGCTTCGGAGACGTACTTCCGCAAGCCGATAAGCGCACTTACCGCATCGGAAGCAGCCACGCTCGTTGGGATCATTCCTGCCCCGAGCAAGTACGAACCGCGACGCAACCTCTCCAACGCCGAGTTCAAGCGCAAGGCGACTCTTCGGCAGATGTTCGACGTCGGCTACCTCAACGAAGTCGAACTCGCCGACGCTCTGGCCAAGGAACTGTGGTCGGACACCAACGGTCCGCCATCGGCCGGGAAGAAGGTGACGGTGTTCTACGGGCCGCGTGAGGTCGATACCAAGTACCCGTACTTCGTCGACTACGTCCGCCGCTACCTCGTGTCTCGCTACGGTGACGCCGCTGTCTACGGTGGCGGACTGCGGGTGATGACGACCATCGACCCTCGTCTGCAGAACGCGGCTGAAGTCGCTGCAGCCAAGACCCTCGGGGGCACCCAGCCGAACCTGGAGATGTCGATCGTGTCGGTCGAACCGTTGACCGGGTACGTCAAGGCCCTCGTCGGTGGCCGCGACTTCTCGGCGCCCGGTGGCCAAGTGAACCTCGCGCTCGGAGACTGCCCGACGCCGGAACGGCTGCGCAGGCTTCTTCGCGGCTCGAACCCGAAGCTCGCCCCGACGTGCACCGGGAGGAACTACGTCGACGGCGGTGGGTCCGGCCGTTCACCCGGATCATCCATCAAACCGATCGTCCTCGCGGCTGCCTTCGCTCAGGGCGTGCCACCCACCCAGGTGATCAGCGGGGCGCAGTACGTGGATCCGCGGTGCAAGAAGCCGGTGAAGGGGTGTGTGATCAACAACTACGAGGGCGCGGCCTACGGCTCGGTGGACCTACGGGCGGCGACGGTGCGGTCGGTCAACACCGCGTATGCGCGTCTGGGTTACGACGTCGTCGGCATCGAGAACGTGGCGAAGATGGCCCAGTCTCTGGGGATCACGTCTGCCTGGTACGACCCGGCCCGACACGGCCCGAGCTATTCGCTCGGCGGCATCGATGTGAGCCCGCTCGAGATGGCCGCGGCGTATTCCGTGTTCGCCGGACGGGGCCTTCGTGCACCCGCCACTCCGATCTTGACCGTCGTCGACGTGAACGGGAAGGTTCTCGAGGACAACACCCGGACGCGTCCGAAGCGGGTTCTCAGCCAGGCGGTCGCCGACAACGTGAACAACGTGCTCCAGGCCGTCGTCACCGAAGGAACCGGGAAACGGGCGGCGCTCGGCGATCGTCCGGTCGCCGGAAAGACCGGCACGAGCCAGGGGTACGGCAACGCATGGTTCGTCGGCTACACCCCGACACTCTCCACCGCGGTGTGGATGGGCTACCGGGACCGACCCCGTCCGCTGTACGGCATCCGCGGTGTAGCCCGCGTTGCCGGCGGCACGCTGCCGGCAAAGACGTGGTCGGACTACATGGGCGTGGCGACGGAAGGCATCGGCGTGACCGCCTTTGACGAGCCGGCGCCGATCCGCCGTCCAAAGATCCAATCGGTGGCCGAGATCAAGGCCAGGAAGCTCCGTGAGGGCATCGATCCCGGCCAGCGGCGCCGGCCCGCCGGCACCGACACGTCGTCATTCCTCTCGAACCAGGGCCCGCCGCTGCTCGTGACACCGCCCGTGGACGAATCGTTCCGGCCGTCTGCGGCGGTGACGACGATCGTTGCCGCGTCGTCACCGGTCGTCGTCGTTGCGCCGTCGGAGAACACGGCGGGCGCGTCGCCGCAGCCCCCCGATGTCGTTGCGGCCGTTCCGGCCGGCGCGACGGGATAGCTGCCACGAACGGTCCGGCTGAAAAGTCGGCGGTCGTTCGCACCTCAAGGGTGTCTCAAGCTTGTCGGGCTGCGCCGGGGCGGCTCAAGAGGAAGCGGCCATCGGTCGATGATTCCTCCGATGCTGAACCGTTTTGACGTGGCGGAGAACGACTTTCTGCGCGCCCTCGTCGACGTCGCAGGCGACGCCCTCATGGTCATCGACGTGATGGGAAGGGTTCTCTATGCGTCAGCCGGACTGTCCCGCTTCGCCGGTGTGCCGTCAGGGGACCTTGTCGGCGGCTCGTCCGGGGTGCTGTTTCACGAAGACGATCGCTTGGCGATCGTCGCGAACGTGGCGCGAATGGCGAACACCGACCTCAAGCGCTTCCGGGTCGATTGCCGCATGGTGTCCCGCGGTGCGGCTGTGCACGACGTCGAAGTAGAGGTCGTGAACGAACTGGCCAACACCGCCATCGAGGGCATCGTGGTGGTCGTCCGCGACGTCGACGCGCTGCGCGACGCCCAGGCACAAGCCTCGGCCGCGTCGGCCGACCGCGCTCTGCTGGCCAACACGTCAGCACGCTTTGCCAACAGCACCGTCGATGACACCGAGCGCGATCTTCACGAAACGCTCGACGACCTCTGCCGGCACGCCGGATTCCACCGGGCCATCCTCTGGACGCCGGATGAATTCATGCGCTTCCTCGTCGCCAACGACGAGAGCACGAGCGGCGAGTCGCTCGTCAGCCATCTTCCCGATCTGCCGCTCACGCTCATGCGTTCGCTCGCTCCCGACTTCTTCTCGGGTGCCGTGGTGGACGCCTCGCCGTCCGGTCCGCTGGACGCCCTCGTGCAGACGCTCAACGTCGCGAACGCGCCGCAGATCGAGCGACTCCTCCTCGTGCCGTTGCGCCTCGCCGGCAATCTCGTCGGAATGCTCACGCTCGATCCAACGGATCCGAAGCAGCGTTTCACCCATGAGCACTATGCCGTCTTCACCGGAATCGGGAACGTTCTCGCCAATGCCATCGGACGCCGGAACGCCGAGCGGGCGCTCGCCCACCAGGCGCTGCACGATCCGCTCACCGGACTCCCGAACCGCTCCCTTCTGCTCGACCGAATCGAGCTGGCTCTCGCCCGAAGCATGCGCACCGCGGAGAACGTCACGGTCATGCTGATCGATCTCGACGGGTTCAAGGACGTGAACGACACCCTCGGCCACGGCGCCGGTGACGATCTCCTCCGCATCGTGGCGCGACGCCTTCAGCAGACACTGCGCGATGCCGACTCGGTGGCCCGCCTCGGCGGTGACGAGTTCGTCGTGGTCGCCGAGACCTCGACCGACGCGTTGCATGCGAGCGCCGTGGCAAGCAGGATTCTCGAGTCGCTGCGCGAACCGGTGCAGATTGCCGGCCAGCAGGTGACCGTGAGCGGATCGATCGGCGTGATGGTCGGCAACGCCCACCACGACAAGACGATCGACGCGGCGACGCTGCTCCGCAAAGCGGACATCGCCATGTACCGGGCCAAGAGCAGTGGACGCAATCGGATCGAGGTGTTCAGCGACGAGATGGAGGACAAGATCCTCCGCCGGTTCGCTCTCCTCGAGGATCTGCAACGCGGACTCATCGCCGGTGAACTCGTGGCCTGGTTCCAGCCGATCATCGACGTCGCGAGCGGGCGCCTGATGTCCTTCGAAGCACTCGCCCGATGGATCCACCCGACACGCGGGGTGATTCCTCCTCTCGACTTCATCGAGTTGGCCGAAGGCAGTGGTGTCGTCCACGCGCTGGGTCAGCGCATCCTCGAGAACGCCGTGTCGCAGCTCGCTGAGTGGCACCAGACAGGCCTGGTCGACTCGACCGTGACGGTGTCGGTGAACGTGTCGGTACGTCAGCTCTTGGCCCACGACTTCGTCGAACTGGTTTCCCGCACTCTCGACCGTTTCGGGTTGGACGCGAAGAACCTCCATCTCGAACTGACCGAGACGATCCTGGCCGATCGCAAACTGGCCACCGGGCCCTTGCTTCGCCTGCGCGATCTCGGCGTGCGCGTGTCCATCGACGATTTCGGCACCGGGTACTCATCGCTTTCGTACCTGCGTGACCTCCCGATTGACTGCCTCAAGATCGACCGCTCCTTCGTCCAGGGTCTCGGGGCCGATCGCCGCGACAGCGCGCTCGTCGGTGCCGTGGTGGCCATGGCTCTCGAGCTCGGTCTCGCGGTCGTCGCGGAGGGCGTGGAGACGCCGGAGCAGTTCGCCCAGCTGGAACGCCTTGGTTGCCAGCAAGCTCAGGGGTTCCTCTTCGGCCGACCCTGCCCGGCCGCCGACATGCCTGGCGCGATCGGGCTTCTCGCCCTCAGCTCGCGCGACGCACGGCAGACCAACCCGAACGCCTCCGTCTGACGGAGACCAGCGCCGGCTTGCAGCAGGGCTGCACCGTCGCGATTATCAACGCTAGGCCGTGGGTGAGCAAGGTCAGCGAGCGCAGCACGGCGGCCGAGCGAACCCCGGAGAGGCCCTGCCGGTGGGTGCCGAAGCGCAGCGGAGGCGGGGCCCGGCGGGAGTAAGCGCTGCCTCAGCGTTGCGCTCCGGCGCCTCGCACGACATCGGCCTGGCATCGAAGCACCTTGCGACACGCCACGCCGATCGGCGGCGCGAACCAGACGTCGTCGGAGGTGAACCCGAGCGGTGAGAAGGCGCGTGAGGCTATGCCGATCACGCGGCCGCGGTCATCGGTCAACGGCCCGCCGCGAAACGCTGCGCCGAGCGGTGCGGTGTGCTGCAGGCCGGTCGCCGAGACATCGGCGACGAATCCCTGGGTGACCGCCCCACCCGCAGTGCCGAGAGCGCTCAACGCGAAGATCTGGCTGCCGAGGCGCACGTCGTTCGGGCGGCCCCAGGCCAGCTTCGGGAGGCTGGGTTCATCAACGATGAGCAGGGCGATGTCATTCGTCTCGTCCCACGTCCACAACGTGGCCTTCAGATCGGTCGTGCCCTGACGCAGCGTCACCGCTGGACCCGGTGCACGGGTGGCGGCGCGGATGACGTCGTACGACGTCAGCAGGAACGACCGTTGACCGTCGGCGGCAACCACGAACGCTGTCCCGACCGTTGGAGCGCCCGCTTCGTCGAACGTCCGGACCACCCACATCGCTGCCTTCGAGGTGTTCAACAGGTTGGCGAGCGTGTCGCCGGTTGCCGCGAGTTTGCTCAGCGGGGCCAGCTCATCTTGGATCCGGGCTTGGGCGTTCGTCGCTTCCGCGTCGATCTTCGCCGAGCCCTGTTCGATACGCCGGTCGAGTCCTTGGACGAGCGCTTCGGACCGATCTTTCTTGTACGCATAGTTCATGTAGAGCGCTGCGCTGATCGCGCCGACGGCGAGAGCCGTACTGAGGAGCAGCAGACAAATACCGATGACGCTGCGTGGCAGGATGCGGCGACGGGGCGCAAGTCGTTTGGCCAGCTGCTTGCGACGCTGTTCGGCCGCCCGGCGCTTGGTTCGTTTCGCCTTTCTTTTTGCGCGTCGTGTCGGCGTCGGCCGGCGTGGAGCGTCCGCGATCTGCTCCTGGTCGAAGATCGCGTTGCCGTTGAGCGCTTCCATGGATGACGCCGACACGCCGTCGGGCCCATCCTCGACATTCCGGCTGCTCGGGCCGAGTGGATCGGACGTATCGTCGCGAAGCCAGTCGGCGTCGTCGGGGGTCCAGGTGTCGGTTCCCGGGCCGGCGAACAGAGGCAACTCGTCGCGACCTGTGGGCACAGCCATGGCCAAACGGTACTGCCCGGGGAGGGGCTGTTCGGGCACCCGGGTACCCTCGTCGGGTATGGACGACGACCGACTCGGACGGGGTAGTGCCTTCACGGGTCGGCCCGTCTCGGAGAACAACGTGCACGTGCCGGTCAAGGCGTCGGCAACGGTGCTGGTCGTGCGGCCTGCGTCGGCGGTCGACGCGAACGGGGAGCCGGTCGGGTCTCGCCGTTCCTCGACCCATGAGGTCCTGCTGCTCCGGCGGAACGATCGCAGCGGCTTCGTGGCCGGGGTCCACCTCTACCCGGGAGGCGCCGTCGACGAGAGCGACGCCCACATTCCGACCTCGGGCCCCGACCGTCCCGGGTCCCTGGAGGAATTGGCGGAGATCGACCGTCTTGCGATTGCTGCTGTGGCCAGGGAGTGTTTTGAAGAGGCGGGCATTCTCCTCGCCCATGCCGCTGGCGGCGACTGGGCGACTGATGCACACGTGCAGATGTTCGGCACCGGAGAGCCCTTCTCGGATGCACTCCGGCGCCTCGAGTTGACCGTACCCGTGCACCGCTTCACCCCGTGGGGGCGATGGGTGACGCCGCTGGGTGCGCCGCGCCGCTATGACACCCGGTTCTTTCTCGTCGAGGCGCCGCCCGACGCGGTCATCCGGGTCGACGGACGGGAGATCGTCCACGGGGCCTGGTGGGATCCTGCGGCGGCGTTGGCGGCCGAACGCGACGGGGAGCTGCGGTTCGTGACGCCGACCCGCAAGACGCTCGAGCGACTCGTCGGCGACGGGTGGCAACACCAACGGTGAACCCTGACCGCCCGACCCCCACCGGTGTCGGCGAGCTTCAAGATCAGTGCGCGTCGTGCCGATGACAGAGTCTGTGCAAGTTGTTGCGTCGGGAGAGCAGTCATGACCAACGAACGTGAGGACAACGGGACGGGCACGATGACCCTTCCGCGTTCTCGGGACCGGGCCTCCCAGATCGACTTCCTGCGGGAGCTTTCCCTTGCTCGGCGCGTGAGCTCGCCGCCGACCGGCCCGGAACCGGAGGCCGACACCTCCCCGGCGGTTGTCACCCCTGCCGATGTCACCCGTGCCGCCGACGTTTCCCCCGAAATGTCAGACGAGGCCCGGTGGACGATGGCGTTCGTTCCGGCCGATTCGGCGAGCGATGTTCTGCCACAGTCGCCGGACGTCGGCTCGGTGACGGACGATTCGGCTGTTGCGGCATGGAGCTCCTTTCCGACGGAGGCGGCGCTGCGTCCGTCGAGCTGGTTCGACGACACCGAGACCGCATCGGCATCGGAGCCGGGCGTGCCGTCGATCGGTCTGTTCGACATTCGCCCGGTCTCGACGTGGGCGGGTCTCGCCGACTCCGACGTCACCGAGCGGCCCGGAGGCGACATCGACCGAGGCGTCGAGTTCCGCGGGACCGGCGAGGTGGGTTCGGGCGACGACGGAAACGATGCCGCCGGGGACTTGTTCGACCGACTTCCGGCAACCACCTGGCCGGGCGTCGTACGCGACGAACCGGCGTTGTCCGGCCCCTCAGCTGACGTCGAAGAGCTGTTGGCGGTCGAGGAGTGGGCATTCGATCGATCGGAGTCGATCGAGGACCTCGGGCCGGTCGGCACGACGACGACGGTTCGCGCGATCGCCGAAGCGGCCCTACCGGTGCAGGCCGCGGCGTCGTCTGCCCCTGCCCCGGTCGCGGTCACGGTCGCAGAACGGGGCGACGCTTCCGCCGCGGCCGCGGCCCCGGGAATCCGACCCCCGACGATCACCGCCGATACGCCGGTCGTCGCACGGTGTTCCGGAGTCGTTGCGTCGCGGATTGTCCGCGGTCGTCGTCACACGGTGCTCTCCGGGGTCGACCTGACGGTCCGTTCCGGAGAGGTTGCGGTGATCACCGGCCGCTCGGGTTCGGGAAAGACCACGTTGCTGGAGTGCCTCGCCGGACTGCACCGCGTCGACGCCGGGACCATCGCCATCGGTGAGACGGTGCTCGGCGAAGCCACCGAGGAGCAGATCGCCGATCTGCGAGCCACGACCATCGGCTACGTCGCCCAGGAACCCCAACTCCTCGCCGACCTCAGCGTCATCGAGAACATCGAGCTGCCGCTCCTTCTCAGTGGGTGGGACCCGATCGAGGCTCGAACCGAGGCCGATGCCGCCGTCTCTCTCGTCGGACTCCAGCATCCGACGTTTCGAGCGTCGGAGCTCTCCACCGGCGAACGCCGGCGTGTGGCGATCGCTCGCGCCCTTGTCGGTGAGCCATCGATTCTCTGGCTCGACGACGCCAGTGCGGCGATCGACCCGGAAACGATGGCCGAGATCTACGAGCTGATCTTCGAACTCTGCCATGACGGTCTGACCGTTGTCGCCGTGACCCACGACCCAGCCATGCTGGCGTGTGCCACCTCGACCTACGAACTCCGCGACGGATCACTTCATCCCGTCGGGGCGTGACTCGGAGCGTCAGCCCGGACACGCATGAGCCGTCGATCCGAACAACCGGAGGAACACCCCACAGCGCCCGACGTGAGCGCTCGGCCGGCCGTCGCGACCGAATTGCGCTCGAGCCTGCTGCTCGTGCTGACTGCGGATCTCGTCGCCCTGCTCAGTTGGCTGGCATGGTCGCGACGCTCCTCCGCGGCGGCCGTCCTGGCCCTGGCTGCGGTCCTCGTCCCCCTCGTGGTCGTGCTCGCCACGCAGCCGACGCTTCGCCGCGTTGTGATGATGCTCGTCCGCTCGGAGACGAACCGTCGCCACGTCGTTCTGCCGATCGCGGCGTGCGTCGTCTTCGCTTCGCTCGCACTCGAGCTCGGCAGCGGTGCCGACCGTCTGGTTACCGCTTCCGCAGTTCGTCATCTCGGCCCGATCGACGAGGTGATGGTCTCCCCCACCGCCGACGCCCGTAACCAGGCGCTCGACGCACTGACCCGGGCACGCACCACCGACGTTCGGATGACCAGTTCCGTCGATGACCTCCTCCCCTCGGTGGTCGTCGACGGCTCGCTGCA
This sequence comes from Acidimicrobiia bacterium, assembly GCA_031381685.1. Classification (GTDB taxonomy): domain Bacteria; phylum Actinomycetota; class Acidimicrobiia; order Acidimicrobiales; family JANYDT01; genus JANLQX01. The sequence goes on along the minus strand of JANMYF010000127.1, from coordinate 2,247 downwards.
GATCGGCGAGCGTCACCTCGCGGTGACCGTCATGGAGTTGGACGTCGCCGCGGCCCAGTCCTTCGGTGGGGTTCCAGCGGAAACGGGCCTCGTCGGTGAGGTGGCACTGGCCGTCGGGGATGTTGGCATCGATCGTGGCCTCGTCGATGCGTCGGCGCCCGCGGCCGCGACGAAGCTGTCGATCGGCGGCGTCGGTCGCGACGTTCGCGTGCGACCGATGGGCCGCGGTGCCGGATTCGTGTCGGCCGATCTGCTCGGCCTCGCCGACCCCTCCTTCGCACGCCCGGCGGAGCGGCCGGTCGTGTTCGTGGCCCCCGGGACGATCTCGATCGCGATCGACGCGCTGGCCGACCTCGGTCGTTCGGCGACTGCCCGCTTCGTGGTGTTGGTGTCGAATCAGGGTGATGCTCGTTCCGGTCTTCGCCGGTCGACTGCGAACGTCGCGCTCCTCGATGAGGTCCTCGCCAACCCGTCGATCGGACCGGTGGCACTTCCCGCTGACGACCCGCTCGGACTGGGCGGCTCGACGGTGAGCATCGCTGCTCCGATCGAGGCCACGGTGGTCGCGGTGAAGGCCGCGCACGTCGACCGGCTCCTCGCGGAACTCGACGCATCGGCCCTTTCCCGCCGGTTGGCTCGCGCTGCGCTCTGCACCGCGGCCGTCGCCTGCGCCGCCGTCGTCTTCGTCGTCCGACGGCGGCGTCACGCCGTGCGGCGTGATGTTCTTCGTTCCCTCGGGCTCCGGGACCGCTCGTGCTTCGCCATCGAATCGGCGCTCCTCGGGTTCACCACGGTGATCGGACTGGCCGTCGGCGTTGTCGCCACCGTGTTCGTCCGAGCGGTGATCGGCTCCTACCTACCGATGGATCGATCGTTCGTCGGTGATGCCGACACCGTCTCTCGGGCGCTCACGATCGCCGGCGGTCTGGCGTTCGCCCCTCTGCTGTTTGGGCCTGTCGGCGGAATGTTCCCGACCCCGGTCCGGCGAATCGTTCGGCGAGTCACGAGCACCCGCGTTCCGAGCGCTTTCGTCGTCGTGGCGGGAGTCGTTCTCGGTTCCGGAAGCGTCCTGCTGATGCGTGGCCGCACGACCGTGTGGATGCCCGCCGCTGGGTTCGTCGCGCTGATCACCGGCGTCGGCCTTGCCCTGGGCGCAACAGTGCTGCCGCGGGCGCCGTTCGGCCGCCGTACCTCGGCGCGTCCGGTTCGCCGCCTTCGTGCGCGCAGCTTTGTCGGCGTTGCCGCGGCCACCGGACTCGTCGTCCTGCCCGTTGCGGCATCGCAGAGTCTGTCGGCCACGGCGGTGGCCAACGCTCCTTGGCGTTCCGTGACACGGTTCAGCGACGAACCCGACGCCGCCGGTTTGGCCGGTCAACTCGTTCGCAGCGCCGGTGGTCGCGTGTTGCACGAGAGCACGATTCTTGTCGAAGGCGGTGGGATCGGTGCCCCGGGCACACCGTCGCTCGCCCTCGCGGCTGCTGACGGCTTCGGAGACAGTTGGATCCCGCGTGGTCCCGTGCTCGGTGTGCCATCGGCTCCGGCCGATCTTCCCAGCGGATCGGTCGTGGTGAGTCAGCGATTGGCTGATGTCAGCGGCGCGACGTTGCGAGTCGGTGACTCCCTCGTGCTCCGCGACCCGGAGACGACGCGGTCGGTGACGGTTGTCGTTCGTGACATCGTCGCGTTTCCGCCGTGGGCGGGCGACCTTGCTCTGTCGAGTGAGGTGTTCACCGGCCTCCTGACGAGCGAACGGGTGACCGGGTCTCGACGCGCCGTTGCGGTTTCCCCGATGCCGCGATCGGTCGCCGTGCAAACCCTGGCCGCGCTCGCTCCGGACACCACCGCCTCCGTACGCGACATCGGTGATCGATTGCCGACGGTGAGTTCGGGGCTCGTCGGCTGGCTGCGTCGTGCCGCCCTCGTCACCCTCGGCATCGGCGTGTTCTTGGCGATGGTGTTCCGAACACACGCTTGGCGTCGGGTCCACTGGACGGTGGTTGTCGCTGCGGTCGTGTTCGGCTGGCTCGCCGGGGCGACCGTCGGCGGTCCGCCGACTCGTTCTCCTGTTGGTCCTCTCGCTGTCGCGGGTGCCCTCGCACTGCTGTGCTGCGTGAGCGCGCTCCGCGTGCTCGCCCCCGACGTGCGGTTCCGCGAAGTGATGCGTCACCTACCCTCGCGGCCGAAACGGACCGGCGAGTTCGACTGACGCGAGCCGCATCTGGGCTTCGTCGGCGAGCGTCGAGATCC